>NZ_CBCSIQ010000033.1:0-36880 GCF_965139615.1 Kerstersia similis | reverse complement strand
ACCCAGCACGGNGANTTCCGGCGCAGCCGGAACCACGCGATCTNCGCNGGCCCACCCGCAAGCCGCCCCCGCAAATACTCCTGCAAAAACTCCACACAAACCCGCAAACGCGCCGACGTCTCCAACCTCGACGGATACACCGCCCACACAGCCGCCTTCTGGCGAAACTCCGGCAACACCTGCACCAACCTCCCCGCCTGCAACAAAGACCGCGCATCCCAATCAGAACGCAACGCAATCCCGCACCCATCCAGCGCCCACTGCATCACAATCTCGCCATTATTGGACGACAAAGGCCCACGCACCTTGATCGACTGCTGCTCCCGCCCGTCATCCAAACGCCACACCCCGAACGGATGATCCCGCTCCTTGATCACCAAACAATCATGCGCCGCCAAATCCGCCAACGTACGTGGCACACCCCGCCGTGCCAAATAGGCCGGAGACGCGCACAACACCCGATGGTTATCGACCAAATGACGAGCGATCAAATGCGGTGCGATCTCATCGCCCACGCGTATATCCAGATCAAAACCCTCGGAAGCGATATCCACCAGCCGATCGAACACCTCGAACCGCACCTGCAAAGCCGGATACCGCGCCAGCAAAGCAGACAAAGCCGGCGCCACCACCCGCCGGCCAAAACCGAAACTGCTGCAAATACGCAAAGAACCGCGGGGCGCCTGCCGCGTCACCCCGATCTCCTCAACCAAATGATCCATATCATTGAGAATGCGCAACGCCCAGTGATACACCCGCTCGCCCTCCGCCGTCACCACAATGCGCCGGGTCGTACGATGAAACAAACGCGTACCCAGCCGCGCTTCCAGCACCTGCACCCGCTTGGTCACATAAGAACGAGACACGCCCAGCTCCTCAGCCGCGCTGGTAAAACTCGCCTTGCGCACAATGGCGCAAAACACCCGCAAATCTTCAGGGCTAGGATCATTATTCATAATACGTGCACAAAGTTTTCTCGTTTGGAAGGATTGTCCGAAGCCAAAGCGCTTGTAGCATACCCGGCATACCTCACAAAACAAGAAGGAGAAACGCCATGGCACCCACCCACAAAATCGCCGTCCTGGCAGGCGATGGCATCGGCAAAGAAGTCATGCCTGAAGGCTTGCGCGTCCTCGAAGCCGCTGCCCGCCGCCACGGCATTGCCCTGCAATTCGACCATTTCGAATGGGCCAGCTGCGACTACTACGAACGCACTGGCGCCATGATGCCCGACGACTGGAAAAACCAGCTGCAAGACTACGACGCCATCTACTTCGGCGCAGTCGGCTGGCCTGACCGCGTGCCCGACCACATATCACTCTGGGGCTCGCTGCTGAAATTCCGGCGCGAATTCGACCAATACATCAACCTGCGGCCAGTGCGCCTGTTCGACGGCGTACCCTGCCCGCTGGCGGGCCGCAAGGCAGGCGACATAGACTTCTTCGTCGTGCGTGAAAACACCGAAGGCGAATACACCAACCTGGGGGGCAAACTCTTCGAAGGCACCGACCGCGAACTCGTCATCCAGGAATCGGTCTTTACCCGCAAAGGCACCGACCGCGTCCTGCGCTACGCCTTCGAACTGGCACTCACACGCACCCGGCGCAAACTGACCGTCGCCACCAAAAGCAATGGCATCGCCATCAGCATGCCCTGGTGGGATAGCCGCGCCGAAGCCATCGGCACGGAATACCCCGACATCGCCGTGGACAAACAACACATCGACATCCTGTGCGCCCGCTTCGTCCTGCAACCGCAACGCTTCGACGTCGTGGTGGCCTCCAACCTCTTCGGCGACATCCTCTCCGACCTGGGGCCAGCCTGCACCGGCACGATCGGCCTGGCACCGTCCGCCAACCTGAACCCGGAACGCGCCTTCCCTTCCCTCTTCGAACCCGTGCATGGCTCGGCGCCGGACATCTACGGCCTAGGCATCGCCAACCCGATCGCCATGATCTGGTCGGGGGCGCTCATGCTGCAATTCCTCGGCCACCAGGCCGCCCATGACGACATCCTGGCGGCCATCGAAGACTGCCTGCGCAACGGCCCCCGCACACGCGACCTGGGCGGCCAGGCCAACACCATCGAAGTCGGCCAGGCGATCGCCCAACGGATCGCCGACGCCGACGCTCGCTAGACGGCAGGCAGGCCGGGCAGCCGCTGCTGCGGCCCCGGCCCCTCCACGCCACCTCACCCCTGGGGCTGCACCAGAATCTTGATCTCATCGCGGCTTCGCAACTGCGCTTCAAAGCCGTCCGTCACCGCATCCTCCAGGGCCACCACACGCGTCACCACCTGGGAAAGATCCAGGCTGCCGTCGGCAATCCTGGCCAACAGATCCGGATACACCCCGCGATAGCCAACGCTGCTGGTAATGCTCAGCTCCCGATTGACCAGATCAAAACTATCCAGCCTCACCTGGGGCACCAGCCCCACCAGCACCATTTCCCCTCCTTTGCGCAACACCTGCAACGCACCGTCGAACGTCGCCTGGCTGCCCGCTGCTTCGAAACTGACCGGCACCCCCACCCCATCGGTCTGCGCCAGCACCGCAGCGCGCACATCCTCATGGCGGGCGTCCAGGGCCAAGTCGGCGCCCAAGCGCCTTGCCAGCGCCAAACGGGCAGGCACGACATCCACCGCAATGACCTGCCCGGCTCCCTCCAGGCGCGCCATCATCACCAGCAACTGGCCGATGGCGCCCAGCCCGAAAATCACGCAGCGATCCCCAGGCTGCAGGCGGCTGCGCCTGACGGCATGCAAGGCCACCGCCGCAGGCTCCGCCACGGCCGCCTGCTCGAACGGCACACCATCGGGCAGCTCGTGGGCCATATAGGCAGGCACGACTGCCTCCTGGGCCATCCCGCCATCACCCATCAACCCTGCAAACCCCATGGACAGGCACCGGTTGTAATCGCCTGCCAGGCAATGCGCGCAATGCCCGCAACGGTACTCCGGCTCTATCGTGACCCGCATGCCAGGGCGCAAGGTACTCACATCGGGCGCGGTTTCCACCACCGTACCGCAGAACTCATGGCCGATAATGAGCGGCGCCTGACGGCCAGACAGAGGATGTGGCTGTTCCACGGGAATGGAGTGCGGGCCATCGGCAAACTCATGCAGATCGCTGCCGCAAATACCGCAATACGCTACTGCGACGCGCACCTCCCCACGCTGCAATGGCCGCGCAGCGGTCTCCTCCAGGCGCAGGTCACGCGCCCCATGCCAGAACCATGCCTTCATGCCTGCCCCCCTTGTTCCCTTTCTCCTGCGGCTGGCCGAGCCACTTGCCCCACCTCTTGCCCCGTTGCCTGTCCCGCCTTTTGACGGGCCAGCACTGCCGGCGCCGTTTCACGCAGCCCCAGCGACAGCAGCCCTGCAATCAAAGCCCCAGCCATCGAAATCCACATCACGACCGGCAAGCCATACAGATCGGCGGCACGGCCAGCGGCCACCGGAGCAATGAACCCGCCAATCAGCTCCCCTATCCCCATGATCAGGCCCAGCGCTGTCGCCATCGCGCCACGCGGCACCGTTTCCGCCGGAATCGTGGCCATGAACAGGGTGAAGCAGCCCAATCCGGTATAGGTCAGCAACAGCAATATTCCCAGCGCGACCGCAGTCGGCGCATACAGGAAAGCCAGCGGGCAGCAGGCGGCCACCAGGGAAAAAATGAACAAGGTCGGACGCCGGCCGATGCGGTCGGAAATCCCCGGCACCGCAAACCCCCAGATCACCCAGGCCAGGCCCAGGCAACTCATCAACGCGCTCATGGTGCCGGGACTGAACTGCCGGACACTCACCAGGAAGGTGGGCGCGAAAGAAATAATATTGATGAACCAGGCCAGGAAAAAGCAGCTGATCAGGATGCAAAGAATGACGTTGCGCTCACGCAGCACCCCCCATTGCGGCCCCGCCGGCAGCGCCGCCGCGCCCTGTGCCGTTCCTGCCATGGTGCCCGCCTCGTCCGGCCGCGCCGGGGCGGGCTCCTGCACATAGCGCCAGATAAGCCAGGCCACGATCAGGCCGGGAATGCAGGTCAGATAGAACGCCGTGCGCCAGCCAAAATTTTCCGCCAGCGCCACCATCACCGGCGGTGCGATCACCGCCCCCATCAGGCCGGCGGAAGATCCTTGCAGCAAGCCCATGTTCAGGCCGCGCCGATGCGGCGAAGACGCCTGCGCCATCATGGTCTGCGACAACGGCAGCACCGGGCCTTCGGTCAGCCCCATGCAGGCACGAAACAAAAGCAGACTGATAAAACCCGTGACCAGGCCGGACAAGGCCGAAAAAACGGAGAACAGCACCACCGATACGATCAAGATGGTCTTGCGCCGGCCACGCCTGTCCGTATAGGCCCCCATAAACGCACCCGACACCGCCCAGGCCAATGCCAGCACCGACGACAACATGCCCAGTTCGGTATTGCTCAGGCCCAGTTCGGCCGAAACAAAGGGGAAAAGATAGGACAGCGCCAACCTGTCGAAGAAAACAAAGCCGAAAGCCAGGAACAGCACCGCCAGCAACCTGTTCTCGTAGGAAGCCTCTTTGAATAGTCTCATGTCTCACTCCAGCGGGCGGGCCGGCGCAATCCTGCGGGCGCTCGCCTTATTTTTTTGTTTTGGAGAAAAAAACACGCCGGCCCGCTTGATCAGGCCGGCCGGCGCAATCCCCTGCCTAGCGGAACAGGGTATCGACGTAATCAGCGCCTATGCCGACCTTCTCGTAGTGCTTGCGGCACATGTCGATATAGCTGTGCACATCAAAATAGCCATCCGGCTGGCCGTTCTCATCGAGCCAGATCAACGGCCCCTTCACGATGAAAAAAGCACGCATGGGATCTTCATGCTCATAGGCGACCAGCGTATGGCCTTCGCCCGGCGTTTCGTACACGAAATCGCCGGCATGCGCCGTCCAGTCATGCTCCAGATAGCCCCACTTGCCCGAGATCGTGTAGGCGAACACTTCGTGCGGGTGATAGTGGCGGTTCACCAGACCCGCCTCCTTGGCCATCAGAATGTCGCACCAGCGATTTTCCGACGGTGAAATCCATAATGGGCGGGAAGACACCGTCTCCGTGAAAGGCACATACATGCGCTCGTCCTCGGTGGGTGCATTCGAGATATAGACCTCGGGCTTGGCATCCGGCTGAAAACAGTTGGGAATGGGCTTGAGGCCGCGCCAGAATTCATTGGAAGGCAGCTCGGGCATGAAAGTCTCCTGTTCTTATGAATGAAACGACAGGCCAATTTAGCAAGCACCCCTAACGCCCATTTGCCCGTAACGGACACCTTGATTGCCCAGAACGGACAAGCCTGTCTCGCCCCCTGCCATCAGGGAAGATCAGTATCTCGCCGCCCGGCGTGGCTGCGTACACTAGCGGCTGCGGCCAATGAACCGTCAGCCATCGGCTGCGCCATGGCATCCGCCCCTATCAGAAGAACGCGGGTCCGGCCGCAGCCGCGCCTGCCTGCCGCCGGGCAGCCAGCCCCAAGCCGCAGGGAGACACCCATGCCATCCACCGCCCCTCATGCCGTCAGCCAGATTTCCACCGATACCTTGCCGCCCAACCAGCGGCTGGACTACTGGGAGTCCTACAACGCCTCGGTGCTGGTCGGCCTGAAATGCTCGGCCTTCTCGGACGACGGCCTGCTGGCTACGCAACGCAATCTGCTCATGGGCGATATCCGGCTGGCTGACATCCAGGCCAACGAACATGTCATCGAACGCACGCCGCAAATGGTGCGGAGCCACCCCAAAGACTCCGTCTTCGCCTCGCTGGTGCTGGAAAGCCACGCCTTTTTCTACCAGGGCAGCACCTGTACCCAACTAGAGCCGGGCGATCTGGTGATCTACGATACCCGCCACGCCTATCTGTTCGGCTTCACAGGCAGCATGCGGCAATTTCTGCTGGACACCCCGGCAGACTGGTTCTATCAATCCTGTAGCCGCGCCATCCTGAAACATCCTCTGCATGTGCCGGGCAGCAGCGGCCCTGGCCGCGTGCTCAATGCCGCCCTGCGCCGTCTTGCGACCAATGCGTTCGCCCGGCCCGCCAGTACCGATGCCGGCCAGCTGCATCAACAGGCCGGCGAACTGTTGCGCAGCCTGCTGGCCGGCGATACCGGCAACAGCAGCGCCTTGCGCGCAACCTATCTGCAAACGGCACGCAGCTACATCGACAACCACTTGCCCGATCATGCGCTGGACGCCGAGCGCGTGGCTGGCGCCACCGGCATTACGCTACGCCACCTGAACCGCCTGCTGGAACCGGAAGGCCGCACCGTCTCGCAACTGATACTGGAGCGCCGCCTGACCCAGGCCGCTGCCCTGCTGCGGCGACGCGACATGCAGCGCTACAGCATTGCGGAAATCGCCTGGCGCTGCGGTTTTTCCAGCCCCGCGCACTTCGCCCGCACCTTCCGTACCCACCATGGCCTCACGCCCACCCACATGCGGGAGGCGGCACTGGCCTGCGCGGCGCCCGGCATCAACGGCTAATCCGGCCCGGCCTCGGCAATCGCTGCGCCCCAGGGCAAGTAGCGCCCCCCCAGCCAGCGGGCCTGCAACGCAACCCGTTCCCCAGCCTGTTGCGGCAGCGCCGCCAGGCGCGCCACCAATTGCGGCCCGGCTGGCCGAACCTGAACGGTCGCAATAATGGCATGACTGCCATCGGGCTGCGCCAGAGTCGTCCAGGCCAGCACTTCACCTTGCCCGACCTCGACCGCCTGTTGCTCCGCCGCGCCGCAACACGGGCAGCGCAAGCGGGCCGGATACACCCGGTGGGCGCAAGCGCTGCATTCAAATACCTGCAAGCTTCGGCTTTCCATCAGGTTTCCTCCCTGCCCAGCACCACCGCATTCGCACACATGCCATAGCGCTGCTGAACCATGCCATAACCGCTGGCCACGCCCAGACGGGCGCCAGCCACCTGGCCCGGTCCCGCACGGCCCAGCAATTGCCGCACCACTTCCGCCAGGATATGCATCCCGCCACCTGCTCCCGTCTGCCCCGCCGACAATTGCCCGCCCGCCGTATTGAAGGGCAAGGCGCCACTGGCCAGGCGTCGATGAATGAAATCCTTCAGCGCATGCGCAGGGCTCAAGCCCAGATCCACCATTTGCGCCAGAATCATGGCTGGATAGTCGTCATACACACCTACCACATCCATCTGCGCGGGCAGGCATTCCGCCTGCGCCCACAGCGCCTTGGCAAACCCTGCAATGCCGGTACTCAGGCCATCGCCCTCCTGCCGGTCCAGGTTGTAGCCTGCGCCCTGGGCCAGCAGCCTGACGCTCACCCCCTGCGGCTGCGCCTGCAGCACCAGGGCCGTGGCGCCGCTGACCACCGGCACGCAATCCAGCCGTCCCAACGGGGGAGCAACCAGCGGCGCATCCAGATAATCCTGCAAGCTCAGCGCCTGGCGATAGGCCGCATTCGGATTATTGGCCGCATTGCGCCGTTGCGCGATGCACAGCGCCCCGTAATCGTCGCGCTGCAAGCCGCAGGCAGCCATCTGCCGCTGCGTCAGCATGGCAAACAAGGGGTTAGGCCCCAGGCAGCCCAAGGGGCTCAGATAGTCCCTGGCGCTGGTGTTATAGGCCTGTACCAGCGCGGCAAAATCCGCGCCGGCGAAGTGGTCGCCTGCCACCAGCACGATCGTGCGCGCCTGGCCGGCCTGCAACGCCAGCCAGGCCTGGCGCAGCAGATTGATGGCACTGGCGCCCCCCATCTCGTCCTGCATGCACCAGCGCAAGCCCAGCCCCAGCTGCCAGGCCAGGTCTATCGCCCGATCCGGGCGCAGCGTGAAGGACGCCACGCCCAGGCCGTCCACATCCGCCAGCGCCAGGCCGGCATCGGCCAAGGCCAGCTCGATGGCTTGGGCCAGCAATCCAGCCGTACTGCACGCCGGGCCGGGGCGGCGCATGAATGCGGTTTCCCCCGTTCCGACGATGCCTGGCGCTCGCATCTGTATCATGGCGACTCCTACTCCTGCCTTTCCGGCTCTTTGGTCAACAACAGCGTTACGACAGTGATCCCTGCCAGGCACAGCAGGTAAATGGCCACCGGCGTCGCGGACTCATAGCTGCGCAACAGCGCCATGGCGATCAACGGCGACAGGCCGCCAGCCACTACCGATGCCAGCTCATGCCCCAGCGCCAGGCCGGTATAGCGGACTTCCGCCGGGAACAACTCGGCAAAGTACGCTGGCTGCGTGCCTATCATCGCGGCGTGGCAAACCGTATTCCCCATGAAGAAGGCCAGGAAAATCCATATCGGCTCCTTGGTCTGCACCAGCCAGAAGAACGGAAAGGCGACCAGCATCAAACCGACCGAACCGATCAGATAGACCGTCCGGCGCCCGATGCGATCGGACAGGTGGCCGAACCAGACCAGCGTCCCCAGCTCAAGCAACATGGACAGCAGCACACCGCCGAGCATAATGTCATTGGAAATTTCCAGGAACTTGCCATAGGCCAGCGCAAAGGCCAGGAACATATAGGAACCGCCATTTTCCGCCATGCGCAGCCCCATGGCCGTAAACACCTGACGCGGGTAGCGACGGAACACCTCGACGGCGGGCATGCCGCGCTTGGCCGTTTTCTTGGCCTGCACGAATTCCTCGCTTTCAGGAATGCGCTTGCGGATATACAGGCCCACGCCAAAAATGATGATGCTCAGCAGGAAGGGCAGACGCCAGCCCCAGCTCATGAAGGCTTCCGACGGTAGTTGCTGGGCCAGCATGAACACCCCCGAGGACAGCACGAACCCACCGGCCACCCCCAACTGGCTGAACGACGAGAAATAGCCGCGCCGCTTGCCGCCTACCGCTTCGCTGATCAAGAGCACGCCGCCGCCCCATTCCCCGCCAGCGGCCATCCCCTGCAGCACACGCAGCGCCACCATCGCAATCGGCGCCCAGATACCGGCCTGCTCATAGGTCGGCAGCAGGCCGATCAGGAACGTAGCCACCCCCATGATGCCCAGCGTCCACTCCAGTGCCAGCTTGCGGCCGTAGCGGTCGCCGATATGGCCGAAAATAATGCCGCCCAGCGGGCGCGCCAGAAAGCCGACGGCGAGACCCGCAAAAGCTCCCATCGTCCCCAACATGGGGTCGGTTCCCTTGGGAAAGAACAGCGTCCCGAACACCAGCGCTGCCGCCGTCCCGTAGATGAAGAAGTCGTACCACTCCATCGCATTGCCCGCAACGGAGGCCAGCACCACCCGGCGCGTCCGCTTCTTGCGTGCTGCCTCATCGTCTGCCGGCGGCGCACCGCCGGCTGCCCGCTTTTCGTATGTTGCTACGCTGCCCATTGCAGCCTCCTTGCGTATTGTCCGGCCAGGCCGGGGGTTACCGTCTTGTTCATGTCTCCTCTCCTTTTCCTTGATGGATTTCTTGTTTTATTTCCTGCCACTACAACCCGTTGCCGGCGGCCCTGTCGCTCAGCGCAAGACCTGATAGCCCTCCTTCTCCCTGTCCCAGGTATCGGCAGTCACGCCCTCGTCGCGCAGCCCGAACTTGCGGATCTTGCCGTTCTCGGTACGCGGCAGGGCATCCAGGATGCGCAGGTAGCGCGGCACCGAAAAATAGGGCATGCGCGGCTGGCAGTGATCCAGCAGGGCTTGAGGGCTGGCGTGCTGCCCGGGCTTGAAAACCAGGGCCGCCATGACCTCGTCCTCGGCCAGCTCCGAGCGCACGGCATACACCGCCACGGCTTCCACGGCCGGATGCGACTGCAGTACCTGCTCGACCTCGAACGAAGAAATATTCTCGCCACGGCGCCGGATGGCATCCTTCATGCGATCCAGAAAGCGAAAATAGCCATCGGCATCCCTGACGACCCGATCCCCGGTGTGAAACCACAAGTTGCGCCAGGCTTCCACCGTTTTATCGGGCATCCCGAAATAGCCGGTCGCCACAAGGAAGGGCTGCCGCGGACGCAGCAATAGCTCGCCGGCTTGTCCGTCCGGCAAGGGCTGATCCTGCTCATCGACCACACAGGCTTCGAACTCGGGCATCACCTGCCCCATGGCGTCGGCGCGTTGCTGCGCCAGCGTGCCGCCAATGGCGAAGTTGGTCTCCGTCGAACCGTAGCCTTCCAGCAAGGCAATGCCCGTACGTTCGCAGAACACTTGATGAAAGCGCGGTGGCACGCCAGGCGCCAGCGCAATGCGTGTGCGGTGCGCGCGCTCATCGGCGGCCGTCGCTCGCGACAGCAGCATGGGCACCATCGCGCCCAGCAGGTACGTCACCGTGGCTTGCGTCGCGGCCAGACGCTCGAAATACCGACTAACGGAAAAACGCTCGTCGCATACGATCGCGGCGCCTGTCACCAGCGCCTGAAAGCAGGCATTGAGTGCATTGGTATGGAACAGCGGCAAGCAGGTATAGAGCACATCATCCTGGCCGATTTCCAGATTCCGCGCCGTCAGGATGCCCCACCAGCAGAACTGCGCATGCGGGCAGCACACGCCCTTGGACAAGCCGGATGTGCCGGAGGTATAGAGAATGGCCAGGGTATCGCCTGCCTCTACCGGCGCAGCCTCGATCCCTGCCGACGGCAGTTCGGGCAAGGCCTGCACGTGCGCGGCCAGTGTCATTTCCGGCACCGGGCCCGCCGCTGTGCCCACCAACAGGATGGTCGCCAAAGGCACATCTTCCAGCGCCGTCAGCACGCCGCAGGCCTGAACATCGGCCAACGCCAGCCGGGCCGCGCTATTGGACAGAATGTGCTGCAGCTGCATGCCGCGCGACGCGGTATTGATAGGCACCGCAACGGCGCCCAACCAGGCGCAGCCCAGCACGGCGCCCAGAAACTCGATACGGTTGCCCATCATCAAGGCCACCCGATCGCCACGCCCTACCCCTTGCTGCGCCAGCAAGGCTGCCCAGCGCGCCGCGAATGCCGGCGCCTGCCCGAAACTCAGCGCACCGCCAGGGGCTTGCACCCAGGGCCGGCTGTCATGGCGCTGCGCCTGCAAACGCAACAACTGCGGCACGGACATCGTGCCTAGGTTGACCGGATCCGCCGGATTTTGCTGCATGCCGGAAACCGGACGCTCAAGCGCGGCGGTTTCCTGCTGCGTGAGCTGAACACGCATATGACTCCTCCTGTTCTCCTGCGATTCCACAGGGGCCATTTGCCCACCGGAATCGCTTGGAAATTAGTCTAGGAGTCAACTATATATCCGTCAAATTTATGGTTATTATGTATTGAATAAGCCAGTTTTATATCAAGGGCAAACATGGAATTTGACCTGAATCTCATGCGGGTTTTCCTGATGGTTCTGGATGAAGGGAGTGTCACCCGCGCCGCCCAGCGCCTGGGCCTGACGCAGCCTGCCGTCAGCTATGCGCTGAACCGCCTGCGTGAACAATTCGACGACCCCTTGTTCCTGCGCACGCCCAATGGCATGCAGCCCACCCCCGTCGCGCAAGCCTTGGCAGAACCCATAGAACGCGGCCTGAACAGCTTTGCCGAAGCCATCAGCCTGCGCCAGATTTTCGACCCGCAACGCAGCAGCCGGCGTTTTCGCATGGCCATGTCGGACATCGGCGTCATGGTCTTCCTGCCGGCCTTGATGGAGCAATTGCACAACCAGGCGCCCCGGCTGCAATTGGAAATCCAGGATGTCCCGCTGGAAATGCTGCCCCAGGCGCTGCGCGACGGTGAAATCGACCTGGCCATCGGCAACCTGGCGGGTCTGCGGCAGCAAACCTGCCACGCGCACCTGTTCCATGAACACTACTGCTGCATGGGCAGACGCGGGCATCCGGGACTGGCGCACGGCAAACTGACGCGCGCGCAATACCGCAAGCTCGATCACATTCTGGTGGATTCGCGCGGCAGCTCGCACCGCGCCCTGGATGGCATTCTGGCGGAAGCCGGCGTACCACGCCGGCCTGCATTGATCCTGCCGCATTTCTCCGCTGCCGCCGAAATTGCCCGGCGCACGGATCTAATCCTCACCCTGCCCTATCGCGCCGCGCTCTGGCTCAATCGCGATGAGGCCTTCGACATCCTTCCCGTGCCCGTCACCCTGCCGCCCTTGCAGGTCACCGTTCACTGGCACCCACGCTTCGATGCAGACCCTGGCACCGTCTGGCTGCGCCAGCGCGTCATTACCTTGCTGGCAGACCCGGAGTCCGCCCCTGCAGCGGACGCCACCGCCAGCCCCCGCGATCACTGACTGCACAGCCCGGCTGCCGCCCGCACATCACCTGAGGGCCAGGGCCAAGCAAGCGGCCAGCTCAATCATCGTCAGTCGAAGACAGGTAGTTTTTACGCACGAAATACCCCAGCAACCCGACGGCAATCAACAGCATGATCCCCATGGTAATCCAGAAGCTATGGGTCTCATGCAGCCACGGCACGGAATCAAAATTCATGCCGAAGATCCCTGCAATCAAATTCAAGGGCAGAAATACCGCTGTCACTGCCGTCAGGGCACGCATGACATCATTGGTACGGTTGCTCTGGATGCTGAAATGTATCTGCACCGCGGTTTCTGCGCTCTGCTCCAGCCGCCGCACATGGTGCGCCACCCGCTCGATATGCTCCAGCACATCACGGCCGCGCACCAGCAATTGCTCCCGCTCATGGCGGCTTTCCTTGGTACCTGGCACCGGCCAATCGTCCAGCGTATCCATCCAGCTGGCCAGTGCATTGCTCTGATCCTCGCAACACTCATCCAGATAATGCAAAACCTGCCGCGAACGCAATAAGGCATCCCAACGATCAAAATTCTTGCGCGGGCGCATCAGGCGCTGCTGCCAATGTTCGAGCTGGCGCGTCAGGTGCTTGCGCAAGTCAAGAAAGCCATCGACCATCAGACTGGTAATGCGCAGCATCAATTCCGCAGGCGAGGCAGGCAAGCGCGCCAGGCTGCCAGGCTGGCGCGGTTCTCCGCGTGCCAGCGACAACAAACGGCGGATATAGGCCTCGTGCACCACGCAAGGTTCCGGATGCACGCTGAGCAGCAATTTATCGAATAACACAAACCCCACGGGCACGGTCTCGACCCCCAGGGCGACTGCCACTTCCTTCAGGCGGCGCGGCGTACCCTGCTCCCGCATCACGGCGGCCTCGCTTTGCAGGCTGTCGTGCAAGGCCAGGCGCCGGAACACCAGCACGTCATAATCCGAGGTGTAATCCAGGTGCGAAGGCAGCTGCAGGTTGGACAGATCCGACACATGCAGATCGAGGATGCGCGCCCCACCAAGCGTCTGGCAGAAGGCCTGCACCGCTTCCGTCTGGGCCATGAAATCATCATGCGAGCAAGCCAGCCACAGATAGCCTTCCCTGGGCGGCTCATCCGGCGGCAACTCCAGCTCCTCGACGGACTTGCCCGGACGGATGTGAAAGACACGCAAGGATTTCATTTTCTCTCCAGTCAGATCACCCAGACAGCCATGGCCTGCCAACGGCCAGTGATTGACGTGACAGTGTAGCCGCAGGAACTGTTTGCGGGCACGGCCTCGTCAGGCCGGTATCGGTGCCCTTATCGAACGCGATCCGAGAGAAGGAAACGCAGCAGTGTCGCCATCTGCGGAGAACCGATGACATCCTATCCTGGCTGATGCAGCCGGCATGGCGCTGCTCTTCCTGAACTTTCTTGCTGGAAAAAAGCTGGCGGAAAGACAAAAGCCCACAGTGTTTCCACTGTGGGCTTTCGGTAATAATGGTCGGAGCGGCGGGATTCGAACTCGCGACCCCTTGCACCCCATGCAAGTGCGCTACCAGGCTGCGCTACGCTCCGAAACAAGAATTAAATTATAGCAGTGATTTTGATCTTTGCAAGCATTTCGAGAAAAAATCCCGAAATATTTTGATGAGGCCAGCACAGCATCCTGGCCGCCTCAGGCCGGACAGCCCTGGCTTACCGGGCCACCGACGCCAGCAGCGCGGAAATATCCTGCAATTCCGTGCGCAAGGCCTGCATTTCTGCGCCGCTCAGGCGTACCGCTGCATCCGGGTCATGGGCAGCCGCATCACGCACATCTCCCAGGCGGTTGCGGGCGCCACTGATGGTAAAGCCCTCTTCGTACAGCAAGGAGCGGATCCGACGGATCAACAGCACTTCATGATGCTGATAGTAGCGCCGGTTGCCCCGCCGCTTGACCGGCTTGAGCTGGGTAAACTCCTGCTCCCAGTAGCGCAGCACATGCGGTTTCACGCCACACAGATCGCTGACTTCACCAATCGTGAAATAACGCTTGGCCGGAATAGGCGGCAAGGCCGCCGTGCTGCTTTGTTCTTCAGTGCGTGTCATGTCTGAATGTTCAGGCTGCATCGTGTAAAGCCGGCAAAGCCGACTACGGTCTGACGCCGGAAATACCGCCATCAGCCGCCGAAAATCGGGGAATGCCGTAACAGGGTGCCGCTTATCTCACAACGCCCTGCCCCGGCCAATACCCCCTAGATTAAACGGACAGGTCTTCCGGGGTCAAACCCGTGGATTCCACCGCACTCTTGAGCTTCTGGCTGGCGTGGAAAGTCACGACACGGCGCGCAGCGATGGGAATGGCCTCGCCGGTCTTGGGATTGCGCCCCGGACGCGGCGGTTTTTGCCGCACCTGGAAATTCCCGAAGCCTGAAAGCTTGACCATATCGCCGTTGGCCAATGCTTCCCGAATTTCGTCAAAAAATGTATCAACGAGATCCTTGGCTTCCCGTTTGTTCAAGCCGACCCGCTCGAACAGCATATCGGCGAGTTCAGCCTTGGTCAGGGTACGCGTTTCTGTGGTCATATCCGATTGCTCCCAGCGTTTCAGGCGCGCAAACGCACGCCACGGGCCTGCAGCGCACCAATGAGGCTGTTCATGCAGGCTTCGACACGTTCGTCCGACAGGGTTTCGGCATTGTCCTGCAACCAGAAGCGGAATGCCAGGCTCTTTTCGGCATCGGCCGGCGCTGCCGGATCGCGCCAGACATCGAACAGGCGCACATCCTTGAGAATGGCCAGATTCGCATCCGCCTTGCTTTGGGCCGCCACGGTATCGAGCAGATCCTGAGCGCTCAATGCCGCCGGCGCCAGCAACGCCAGGTCACGGATCACCATGGGCTGCCTGGAGGCCTCGACGGCATCCGGCACCGTGGCCGGCAGGACAGCATCCAGCACCAACTCGAACACCACCGGCGCATGACGCAAATCTGCCTGTTGCACCAGGCGAGGATGCAGCTCGCCGATCCAACCCACAGCCACACCATCCAGTTCCACCCGGGCGCTACGGCCAGGATGCAGGGCCGGATAAGCGGCCGGCACAAAACGCAGCTGGGCGGCGCGTTGCCCGAACAGCACTTCCAGGTCGCGCTTCACATCGTAGAAATCCACCTGGCGCACGGGCAACCCCCACTGCTCGGCGTCTGCGGGGCCCCAGGCGGCCGCGGCCAGATGCAAGGGCTGCGCAATGCCAGCCACATCCAGGCCAGCATCGGCCACCGCGGCGTCGCGGCGGAACACGCGACCCAGCTCAAAGACGCGCACGCGGCTTTGCTGACGATTGGCGTTGTAGCGGATATTGGCGACCAGACCGGCGATCAGGCCGGAGCGCATGACGGACAGATGGCTGGCAATCGGGTTGAGCAACTGGATCGGATCCGTATTGCCCGCGTAATCGCGCTCCCAGTCACTCTCCACGAAGCTGAAATTCACGACTTCCTGGTAATCACGGCTGGCCAGCAGGTCACGCACAGCATGCGCGCTCTGGCGCGCTTCCGGTTGGGCACGCATGGCCGCACGCGCGACCGGCGGCAGATCCGGAATGTTTTCAAAACCGTAGATACGAGCCACTTCCTCGATCAGGTCCTCTTCGATTTCGATATCGAAGCGGAAGGACGGCGGCGTCACGATGAAATCGTCGCCATCCTGCTCGAACGGCAGGCCCAACTGGTGGAAGATTGCGCCGATCTGCTCGCAAGTGATCGCCAGGCCCAACACCTTGCGGCAACGAGCCGCACGCAGGCGTACCGGCTTGCGTTCAGGCAAGGCTGCGATAGTGTCATCGACCGGGCCAGCCTGACCGCCGCAGATGTCCAGCACCAGCCGGGTGATGTACTCCAGGCCTTCCGGAATCCCCTGGAAATCCACGCCGCGCTCGTAGCGGTGGCTGGCTTCCGATGAAAAACGGTAGCGCCGCGCCTTGCCGGCGATCGCATCCGGCCACCAGAAGGCCGACTCAATATAGATATTCGTGGTGGCCGTGCTGACCGAGGTCGCCTCGCCGCCCATGATGCCAGCCATGCTTTCCGGCTGCCCACCCGCGGCGACCACACCGATGTCGGCCTGCAGGGTGACGGTCTGGCCGTTGAGCAGCTCCAGGGTTTCGCCTTCGCTGGCCCAGCGCACTACCAGCCCGGTACCATTGCCCGGCACCTTGTCGAGATCAAAAATGTGCGACGGACGCCCGAGTTCGAGCATCACGTAATTGGAAATGTCCACCAGCACGGAAACACTGCGTTGGCCGGCCCGTTCCAGGCGCGTTTTCATCCAGCCCGGCGTTTGTGCGGCAGCATTCACGCCACGCACGATGCGTCCGGCAAAACGGCCGCACAGGTCGGCCGCCTCAATGCTCACAGGCAAGCGATCAGCAATGGTCACCGGCACCGGCTCGGCGCCACGCACCCGCAGGGGCACGCCGGTCAGCGCGGCCACTTCGCGCGCCACGCCCAGGATGGACAGGCAATCCGCACGGTTGGGCGTCAGCTTGAGCGTGATCAGCGTATCGTCAAGATCCAGTGCCGCACGCAGATCCTGCCCAGGCTGCAGGCTCTCAGGCAGCAGCATCAGGCCATCATGTTCCTGGGACAGCCCCAGTTCACGTGCCGAGCACAGCATGCCGGCCGACGCCACGCCACGCATCTTGGCTGTCTTGATCTTCATGCCGCCGGGCAACTCGGCGCCTACCCGCGCCAGCGGCACCAACAGGCCCGCCGCCGCATTCGGTGCGCCGCACACAATCTGCAGCGGCTCACCCGAGCCGTCATCGACCTGGCAAACGCGCAGGCGGTCGGCATCCGGATGAGGGGCAATAGCGGTGATCTTGGCAACCACCACACCGGAAAATGCAGGCGCGGCCGTCTCGGTTTCCTCGACTTCCAGCCCTGCCATCGTCAATTTATGCGCCAGCGCTTCGCTGGAAAGATCGGGATCGACCAGCGTGCGCAGCCAGGATTCTGAAATTTGCATGGTGAAATACCGTCCTCAATCGTTGAACTGGCGCAGGAAACGCAGGTCGCCTTCGAAGAACTGACGCAGGTCGTTGACGCCATAGCGCAGCATGGTCAGGCGTTCCAGGCCGGAGCCAAAGGCAAAACCGATATAGCGTTCCGGGTCCAGGCCGAAATTGCGCACCACCTGCGGATGCACCTGCCCGGAGCCCGAGATTTCCAGCCAGCGGCCACGATTGGGGCCGGAGGTGAACATCATGTCAATTTCTGCCGAGGGTTCCGTGAACGGGAAGAACGACGGGCGGAAACGCAGCACCAGGTCGTCGGTTTCAAAGAAGCGGCGCAGAAAATCGGTATAGACGCCCTTGAGGTCAGCGAACGAAATGTCTTCGGCAATCCACAGGCCTTCCACCTGATGGAACATGGGCGAGTGCGTTGCATCGCTATCGACGCGATACGTGCGCCCCGGTGCAATCACCTTGATGGGGGGCTTGTTCATGCGGGCATAACGCACCTGCATGGGACTGGTATGCGTGCGCAGCACCAGCGGCAGGCCGCCGGAATCCTTCATGTCCACATAGAACGTATCCTGCATGGAACGCGCAGGATGGTTCTCGGGATTATTCAATGCCGTGAAATTGGTCCAGTCGTTCTCGATTTCGGGGCCATCTGCCACATCGAAACCAATCGAACGGAAAATCTCTTCCACCCGGCGCCAGGTGCGAATCACCGGATGAATGCCACCTACGCCACGGCCACGGCCAGGCAGCGTCACGTCGATGGTCTGCGACGCCAGGCGTTCGGCCAGCTCGGCTTCTGCCAAAGCCTCGCGACGCGCATTGAGCAGTTGCTCAATGGTCTGCTTAGCCTGGTTGATGCGGGCTCCCGCCTCACGCTTTTCTTCAGGCGTCAATTGCGCCAGAGCTTTCATCTGCGCCGTCAGGGCGCCCTGTTTGCCGAGAAAACGGGCCTTGGCGTTCTCCAGCGCTGCCGCATCGGCGGCCTGCGCGAACAATTCACGCGCCTGGGCAATCAGGTCTTCGACCATCGTCGTCATGGAAATGAACCTTTGAACACGTGCCTGAGCACAATCTCCGCGCATGCGCGCGAGGTCTAGCGAGGCGATATCCAACGGGAGCCCGAGGCTCCCCGACTTGCAGCAACGGCCACCCGCTCATTGAGCCGGCGGCCGCCAAAACACAAACGGGACCACAACGGCCCCGTTTGCGATTACATCAGCTGCACCGCACTATCAGGCAGCCAGCGCCGCCTTGGCTTGTTGTACCACAGCTGCGAAACCAGCTTTGTCACGCACAGCCAGATCAGCCAGCACCTTGCGGTCCAGGTCGATCGAAGCCTTTTTCAGGCCAGCGATGAAGGCGCTGTAGGTCACGCCATGTTCACGCACAGCGGCGTTGATACGGGTGATCCACAGAGCGCGGAAAGTGCGCTTCTTGGCACGGCGGTCACGGTAGGCATATTGCCCAGCCTTCATGACCGCCTGTTTGGCGATCCGGAATACATTACCGCGGCGACCGCGGTAACCCTTGGCAGCCTTCAGAACTTTTTTGTGACGGGCGCGTGCCGTTACACCACGTTTTACGCGAGGCATCTCTTACTCTCCTATCAGGCGAAAGGCAGCATGGCTTTCACCGATGCCACATCAGCGCTGTGAACGGCGGTGGAGCCGCGCAGCTGGCGCTTGTTCTTGGTCGTCTTCTTGGTGAGGATGTGGCGTTTGAAAGCCTGGCCCCGCTTGATGGACCCGCTGCCGCGGACCACAAAGCGCTTTGCAGCGCTTTTCTTGGTTTTCATCTTAGGCATGAAAATTCCTGCAGTTTTAAAAACGAGACGGCGGGCGCTCCCCTGTCATTCACAAGGCAGACTTGAAAACCCGACATCACTGAAATGAGTTGTTCCTGAACCTCCGGCACGGACGCTAGACCCCGGCCAGGGCGACTGCAAACAACCCTTGATTCCCGGCCACCGCAAGCAAACACCCACAGCAGACCCAGGAAAGCTTTCCATTATATCGCTTTTTTCGTTTTGACGTTTGGATTTAATGCCTTAGCGGTGCAGGCCCCCTCATCACACACACGCACCACCCTTCCATGCGTTCGGTGCTCATGCGCTTCGGCACGCTACATCGCGCCACACCCGCAGCAGCTCCCACCCCAAAACCCGGGCCAGATAGCGCTGCGCAGTCCTGCATGCGAACCGATTTCAGCCATGCCGCACCCGCACTTGGCGGCATCCATCCCACGCCGGAACGGCATCGCTCAGATCAGCACCTGGCCGGGCAGGCCCTTGTGCCAGGAATACAGCTCATAGCGTTCACGCAGGCCATGGATCCAGAAAGGATCTTCCCGCAGCAGGCGCTCTGCTGTCGCGCGATCCGGCGCTTCCAGAATCCATAGCGCCCCGACAGAAGGGCCGTCTTCCTGTTCGCGCAAAGCGCCGCCAATACGCACCAGCTCACTATTGGCCTTGAGCCACTCCAGATGCGGCTCCATTTGCGCCTGACGCACATGCGCCATGGCCGGATTGTCATAGAAACGAACGATAAACAGCACGCTAGGCCCCTTTTTCTGCTTCAGGTCTGTCAAAAACGCCATGCTACCCCAGCGGACGCCGATACTGCACGGCCTGCGCCATATGAACCGCCTGTACTGCTTCGGCTTTATCCAGATCCGCAATCGTCCGCGCTACGCCCATGACACGATGCGCCGCCCTGGCCGACCAGCCCAGACGCCGCATCGCATCTTCAAGCAAGGACTGCGCCGCCGGTGCCAGGCGGCAGGCCTCACGCAGCCGCGCCGGCGCCAGTCGTGCATTGCTGCATTCCTGCCGCGCCATCTGGCGTGACCGGGCCGCCGCCACACGTTCCCGCACCGGCCCGCTGGCCTCGCCGGGCGGCAATGCCAGCCAATTCGCCTCCGTGGCAGGCAACTCCAGCTGCAGGTCAATACGATCCAGCAAGGGACCGGACAAACGGGCGCGGTAGCGCTCCCTCCCCTCCGGGCTGCAGCGGCAGACGCGCGTGGAATGCCCCAGCCAGCCGCATGGGCAAGGATTCATTGCCGCTACCAGTTGAAAACGTGCCGGATACACCACCCGCCCGGCCGCCCGCGCGATGGCGACCTCCCCGGTTTCCAGCGGCTCCCGCAGCGCTTCCAGCGCCGTTCGGTTGAACTCCGGCAGTTCATCGAGAAACAGCACACCATGATGGGCCAGGGTAATCTCGCCCGGCCGTGGCCGGCTCCCGCCCCCGACCAAGGCTGCCGTGGACACTGAATGATGCGGCGCACGAAAGGGGGCCTGCCCGCAAAGCACAGGCCGATGATGCAACAACCCAGCCAGCGCGGCGGCTTCCAGCGCCTGACGCGGCGCCAAGGGCGGCAGCAAACCCGGCAAGCGCTGGGCCAGCATGCTTTTACCTGCTCCCGGCGGCCCTATCATCAGCAGGCCATGCTCGCCCGCAGCGGCAATTTCCAGGGCCCGCCTGGCCGCCTCCTGCCCTCTGACGTCGGCCAGGCACGGCAGGGATGCCGCCTGCGCCAATGGCGCCGGCTGCACCGGCGGCAGCATTTCCTTGGCTTCCAGATGGTGCACCAGCCCCTGCAGGCTGGATGCGCCGACCACCGCCAGACCGGGCACATTCGCCGCTACCCGCGCGCTTTGCAAAGGCATGTAGAGCCTGGCGCCGGCATCGGCCGCGGCCAGGGCCAGCCCCAGCGCACCAGCAACCGGCACCAGCATGCCGCTGAGAGACAACTCGCCGGCGAAGATATCCTGCGCCAACGCCTGCTGCCCTTGCGCACCGTCCGGCAGCTGCAACTGCCCGGATGCCAGTAATACTCCCAACGCGATGGGCAGATCGAAACGGCTGGATTCCTTGGGGAGATCCGCCGGGGAAAGATTGGCAGTCAGCCGTCCGGCGGGAAACTCATAACCGCTGCTTTGCAGCGCAGCACGCACGCGCTCACGGCTTTCCCGTACCTCAGTGTCCGGCAAACCTACAATCTGAAAGGCGGGCAAGCCCGGCGCCAGATGCACCTCTACGCGCACCGCTGGCGCCGCCAGCCCGACCAGCGCACAACTTCCCAGTACCGCCAGGGACATGGCCCCTCCCACGCATCAGCATGGCGGCAGTATGGACGGAGACCAGCACCAGGAACAGACCAAGCGTGCTGAAACCGTCACACCGGCAACGTGGCAGCAGCGGTAGAAGCGACAGCAGTGGCGATGTGGCACAGCAGGCTCGTGCCAACTCCCGTCAAGCCGGCCTGGCCGGTGCCCTCCCCCTCAGGCCGGCGTCAGTCCTGCGAACCTGGAGCCGCTGTCGGCTGCTCCAGCGCCGCCACACGGCCTTCCAGGGCTTCCAGCCGCGCTTCGAGCTCACGCACGCGGGACCGCGTAGCGGCCAGCAAGTCGGCCTGAATATCGAATTCTTCCCGGGTGATCAGATCCACCCGGCTGAATGCCTGGCTCAGAAAGGCCTTGGCATTGCGCTCGATATCCGCGGCAGGCGTCCGGGCGATCAGATCAGAGAATTTTTGCTGCAGGTCTGCAAGGAAATCAGTGCGGTTCATGCTTATTCCAGGAAAAAAATCCAATGGTGGAAGTGTAAGCCACTTGCCGGGCTTGCACTGCTCCCCGTGCTCGGTCACTGCGCACCATTACGGTGCGACCTGTCCGAAATGACCCATGCATGCACTATCACCGTGCATCGCTGCGCCGCCTGCCTGCCTTCTACCCGCCCACCATGGTGCCCGCTCCTGCTCTGCAACATGCTTCGAAAGATGCCCTCGCCTGGGCAGACGCCAAGCTGGCACGCATCTTGCTTTGGACTCTGCAGGACAGCCCAAACCCGCAAGGAGCCACTATGAAACTCATCATTGCCATCATCAAGCCGTTCAAGCTGGACGAGGTGCGCGTCGCACTTTCGACTGCCGGCGTGCAAGGCATGACCGTCAGCGAAGTCAATGGCTTCGGCCGCCAGAAAGGTCACACGGAACTGTATCGAGGCGCCGAATACGCGGTGGATTTTCTGCCCAAGCTGCGCATCGAGGCCGTCGTACCGGATGCGCTGCTCGACACCACACTGGAAGCCATCGAAAACGCCGCCTACACCGGCAAGATCGGCGACGGCAAGCTCTTTGTCGTGCCTGTTGAACGCGCCGTCCGCATCCGTACCGGCGAATCCGGCGAATCCGCACTCTAACCCCATCTCCCCACGCATAAAGGAAACTGAACATGGAAAACGCAGACATCGCCTGGTTGAGCGTCTCGACCCTGCTCGTTCTCATGATGGTAGTTCCCGGCCTGGCGCTGTTCTATGGCGGCATGGTGCGATCCAAGAACGTGCTCTCCGTACTGATGCAAACCACTTCAGTCTTCTGCCTTGCCGTCGTCCTGTGGTTCGTCTATGGCTACTCCCTGGCTTTCACGGATGGCAACGCATTCTTTGGCGGTTTCTCGAAGCTGTTCCTGTCAGGCCTGTTCAGCGCCCCCGACGGCTTCGCTGAATCGGGCAGCGTCCCCGAGCTGCTGTTCGCCGCATTCCAAGCCACTTTCGCCGGCATCACCTGCGCGCTGATCATCGGCGGCTTTGCCGAACGTGCCCGCTTCTCGGCCGTACTGGTTTTCACTGTCGTATGGTTCACGCTGGCCTACGTGCCGATCGCGCACATGGTCTGGTACGGCGGCGATGTCCCCGGCCTGCTGTTCGCCGCTGGCGCGCTGGACTTCGCGGGCGGCACCGTGGTGCACATCAACTCCGGTATCGCCGCACTGACCGCAGCCGCGCTGGTCGGCAAGCGCCTGGGCTATGGCAAGGAAGCGCTGCAACCGCACAACCTGCCCATGACCTACATTGGTGCCGCCGTGCTGTGGGTAGGCTGGTTCGGCTTCAACGCGGGCTCTGCGCTGGCCGCCAACAACACCGCCGTGCTGGCCTTCATGAACACCCTGATCGCCACCGCCATCGCCGTGCTGGCCTGGTCGCTCACTGAAAAGCTGCTCAAGGGCCGCTCCTCGCTGCTGGGTGCCGCCTCGGGCGCCATTGCCGGCCTGGTCGGCATCACCCCGGCAGCCGGCCTGGTCGGCCCGGTAGGCGCGCTGATCATCGGTCTTATCGCAGGTGTCGCTTGCGCCTGGTCGGTTACCTATGTGAAGCATTGGCTGCGCATCGACGACGCCCTGGACGTCTTCTGCATCCACGGCATCGGCGGCATCATCGGCGCCATCCTGACCGGCATCTTCAATGCCCAATCGCTGGGCGGCCCTGGCATCACCAGCGCTGAAATCCCGGCACAAATCTGGACGCAGGTGGAAGGCGTACTGCTCACCATAGTCTGGTCTGGTGTCGTAGCCATCGTCGCCTACTACGTGGCCAAGGTTCTGTGCGGCAGCTTCCGCGTCTCCGAAGAAGACGAACGCGCCGGCCTGGATATCTCCACCCACGGCGAATCCGCCTACCGCAAGTAATTTCACTCAGCCGTTCATCCCTTCACCCCGCCCGGCCCTGCCGGCGGGGTATTTTTTTGTTTCAGCGAAAACCCTGGCACCGCCATTCATTGAAAGGCACGCGGCATACCTCTTTGGGGTGCAGCGCCACCCCCGGCACGCAGGTTCTCCCCATCACGCCCCCTGTTCTGACAGGGCGCGTTTGAGAACGCTGAACACTCGATCATCGGTAGATTGCGCCACATTGAAACGCAGGAAGTCACGTGCGCTCAGCGACTGGCTGAAAGCGTTGCCCGGCGCCAGCACCACGCCATCTTTCAGGCATGACCGGGCAATCACCGCAGCATCCATCCCTTCCGGTAGCCGGCACCAGAGGAATAGGCCAGCCTGGGGAACCGTCCATGGTTCGATGCCGATGGCCTTGAGGTGGGCAATCGTCCTGACCATTTGCTCTGCCAGCCGCCGCCGCAGTGTTTCCATGTGCTTGCGATAACCGCTGTCGGTCAAGGCGATCAGCATCATTTCGGCAGCCAGCCGCCCGCCGCCAAAACTGGTGGCAATCTTCAGATCAACGAGGTTTTCGATCCAGTGGGTTCGCGTTGCGATATAGCCGCAGCGCAGCGAGGCCGAGATGGTCTTGGAAAAGCTGCCAATATGGATGACGCGCGAGAGGCCATCAAAGGCCGCCAGCCTTGGGGCGGGATGGGTCTCGAAGTCGGCAAAAATGTCGTCCTCGACGATGACGAGATCCGACTGGTCGGCAAGCTTCAGGAGCCGATGCGCGATAACGGGCGAGAGCGTCGCTCCCGTCGGATTGTGGATACCGGAATTGGTGATGTAAAGCCGGGGCGAGTGTTCCCGCAAGGCGGCCGCAAATTGCTCCACATCCGGCCCACGCGAGGTATAGGGCACACCCACCACCTGCACGCGATGCGCTTTGAGCAAAGCATGGAAATTGAAGTAGCAGGGGTCATCCACCAGCACGACATCGCCCGGCTCCAACAGAAAGCGGCAAATCAGGTCGATCGCTTGCGTGCCCGAGTCAGTCAGCATGATCTGCTCCGGGCCGGCCTCAATGCCCGTGTTGGCCAATCGCCGGGACAGAAGCTGGCGCAACGTTGGATGGCCTAGCGGCGTTGCGTATTCGGCCAGCTCAAAGGTGTCGGCCCGCGCCAAGGTACGCAGGGCACGACGCATCCCGGCTTCATACAACCAGGCGGCAGGCAACCAGCCGCAACCCGGCTTGAGCGTGCTGGCGTCCGTCTCCAGCGACTGGCGCGAAACCCAGAGCGGATCAATTTCCCGATCCAGCCTGAGGCCGATCTGCGTCAATGTGAGCGGCGCCACCGGCCCCTCCACATAAAACCCCGATCCCGGACGGGAAGCAATGATGCCCCCGGCCGCCAGCCGTTCGTAGGCCTCGACGACAGTCGAGACCGAAACCTGCATCGCGCGCGCCTGCGCCCGCACGGAAGGCAGGCGCGCCCCAGGCAGGTAGGTGCGCGCAGCGATCCTCGATTGGATTTCCGCCATGACCGCATTGATGCGTGTGCCCTGTCGGTTCACATCTTCACCCTCAACCGTATTGGTTTCATAGACATAACAGTTCTTTTGCATTGTATTGGACTGTGTCTGGCTCGACCTGGCCTTTCATTGCTTTACTGGGTGCAGTCAACTGGAGTCTTCTGTGGAAAAAACAACAAGTGGCTGGGTCAACGGACTGATCGGTGTGGCAATTTTTGCAGGATCGTTGCCCGCGACCCGTGTCGCGGTGGCTGACTTCCATCCAACGTTTCTCACTGCCGCGCGGGCAACGGTCGCCGCCCTGCTGGGCCTGTCGCTCCTGCTCCTGTTCCGGCAGCCTCGGCCTCAACGCGCGGATGTTCACCCTCTCGCGGTCACCGCTCTGGGCGTGGTGGTCGGTTTTCCGCTGCTGACCGCGCTGGCGCTGCAATACATCACCTCCGCCCATTCGATAGTCTTCATCGGGCTGCTGCCCCTGTGCACCGCCATCTTTGCCGTGCTTCGCACCGGGGAACGCCCCCAGCCCGCTTTCTGGCTGTTCTCGATCGCCGGTGCGGGCTGCGTCGTCGGCTATGCGGCCATGGGCGGCATCACCGCATCCCTGCAAGGCGATTTGCTGATGCTGGGAGCCGTCATTATCTGCGGCCTGGGCTATGCGGAAGGTGGACGCCTGTCTCGCACGCTGGGCGGCTGGCAGGTCATTAGCTGGGCACTGGTGCTCTCATTGCCTCTGATGCTGCCGATCACGCTGCTGACCATGCCCGCATCGTTTGCACACGCCAGCGTGCCCGCGTGGATAGGCTTCGCCTATGTTTCTCTGTTCAGCATGCTGATCGGTTTCGTATTCTGGTATCGCGGACTGGCACAAGGCGGCATTGCAGCGGTCGGGCAACTCCAGTTGTTCCAGCCTTTCATGGGGCTCGGGCTGGCCGCGCTGCTGCTCCACGAACAGGTGAGCTGGACGATGCTGGCCGTGACGGCCGCAGCGGTAGCCTGTGTCGTCGGCGCGAAGAAGTACGCCCACTAAGCTGCCCTGCACGATATCCCCCCGGCAGGCGCCGCGGCCCAGCCATGCACGAGGAACTGGCAGGCACGGTCTTCGGCCTGCACCACGGCGCCAGCGGGCGCGATATCATCGCGCTTTCGCCGGCCGTTTTGCGCAGGCCGGGTTTATTGCGCAACGTCTGGCGCCTCCAGCATGGGCACGGCGTTTTCGTCAGTTCTTCCTCCTTCGCCAGGCCTTCCGTGCTGGAAGCCCCCTTTTCCGATGACTCACTTCGCCACGCCATTCCTGATTCGACGTATCTATTTCATTGGCCTGGGCGCCATAGGACTGAAGTACGCCGCCCGTTTGCACGACCAGGATGCCAGCCAGGTCAAGGTCATTGCCTCAGCGGCACGTATCGGTGCCTTGCGCGCCCAGCCGCCCACCGTAAACGGCAAACGCTACGACTTTGAATTTGTGGAAACCGGGCAGCCGGCGCCCCCGGCAGACCTGATTTTCGTCGCCGTCAAAGCCGGCCAGCTGCCTCAGGCCATCGCGGACCTGCGCAGCTTTGTCGGCCCGGATACCTGTGTGGTCTCGCTCATGAACGGTATCAGCAGCGAAGAACAGATCGGCGCGGCGATCGGCCCGGAACATGTGCTGTATGCCAATGTCTATATGGACGCCGTGCGCAACGGCAATGCCGTCACCTATCACGACATCGGCCGCATCGTATTCGGCGAGAAAGACAACACGGTTCGCTCCGCACGGGTCAATGCCATCGAAGCACTGTTCCAGCGTGCCGGTATCCCCTGCGTGATTCCGGCCGACATGATGCGTGCCCATTGGGCCAAATTCATGCTCAACGCCGGCATCAACCAGGCATCGGCCGTCCTGCGCGCGCCCTATGGCACTTTCCAGGTCAACGATCACGCCCGGGCCCTGATGATCGCTGCCGCCGAGGAAGTGGTTACGCTATCGCGCCATGCCGGTATCGGCCTGGGGCCGGAAGATATCGAGAACTTCGTGCGCATCATGGATTCCCTGACCCCGACCGCCAAGACTTCCATGCTGCAGGACATCGAAGCCGGCCGGCCGACTGAGGTTGACCTGTTCGCAGGCACCATCATCGAGCTGGGCCGGCGCTACGGCGTACCCACGCCCGTCAACCAGACGCTCTACCTGATCATCAAGGCGATGGAAACCTGATGCCGCCGCGTCTCCCAGCCCCCCGCACGGCGGCAGGCAGCCAACCGGAAGCCTGCCCCTCGCAGGCAGGCACCCGTCATGCCAGCAGCATCACGCCCAACACCAGGCAGAGCAGCGCAATAAACGCATAGGCGTGGACACTGTCGGGAATTCGGCCTATCCAGCGCGATGCGAGCCGTATGCCTGCCCAGGAACCCAGCACCAGCGCCGCGCAGGCGCGCAAATCCACGAAACCGGCATACCCTGGCCCCAAGGCTGCCGCCCCATGCCAGGCCAGGACGATATAAGCCAGGGTGCCAACAATAGCCATGGGCAGCGACAAGGGATTGGCCATCGCCGTGGCTGCCGTCATGCTGGCGCCACGCCGCCGCATCAACGGCACCGTCATGACACTGCCGCCCACGCCCAGGAATGCAGCAATCGCCCCGATCGCCAATCCGGCACCTGCCGTTTGCCCTGCTCCCATCGGCGCCATGCGCCCTTCCCCCTGCTTGCGAAAACCGTCACGCAGCAGGCAGTCCAGGATCGTCACCGCCAGATAGGCAATAAAGGCCCAGCGCAGCCATGCGCCCCCCAGCCGGACGGCTGCCGCGGCGCCCAAGGCCGCGCCAACCGCGATATAAACCATCAAGGACTGCACCTGCGCCCATTGCAGGGTGCCCGCCTTGCGATGCCGCAGCGTTGCCAGCGAGGCGCCGAAAATCATCGCGCAAGTCGAGCTTGCCACCGCAATATGCATGGCCGACTGCCCGACGACACTATTCGGCCCATGCGTCGCCAGCAAAACCGAATACAGCACAGGCACTGCCACGAAACCGCCGCCAAACCCGAACAGCACCGTCGTGCAACCGGCCAGAACCCCGAAACCCAATAGAAGCAGATAGACCATGGCATGAACCATTCCTGAAAAATCTCAGGATAGGCCTGCGACCCGATGGCTGACATTCGGCAAAAAGACAAATATGCTTTTGTTTCGGCCAGAACGGCATTACGCTCCCCCTTTCCGGCGCCAGCCAAACTTCCGTCTCCCCCCATGCGCAATATTCCGCTGGATACCGTAGATGCCACCCCTAGAGCCGTCCTGGCCATCGGCACCGATTACCCGCCGGGCACGCTGCTGCCCACACACGCGCATCGCCGCGCCCAACTGCTGTATGGCATGACCGGGTTGATGGAAGTGGAAACTGCGGACGGCACCTGGGTCATCCCGCCCTACAGCGGCGTCTGGATACCGGCGGGCCAGCCACACCAGGTACGCATGCAAGGCGTCAGCACGCGCAGCTTGTATATCGCCCCTGCTGCGGCACCGCGTCCAGCCCGGCACTGCGAGGTTCTGGTCATCACACCGCTGCTGCATCAATTGCTGCTCGCCTCGGCCGAACTGCCTGCGCTGTATGACGAACAGGGGCGTGATGGCGCGCTGATACAGCTGATTCTGCATGAAATTCGCCAGGCGCAGACCATGCCGCTGTTCGCACCCATGCCGCGAGACCCGGCGCTGGCCGGATTATGCAAAGCCTTCCTGCGCCACCCCAATCTGCGCAGCCTGCCGGAAGACTGGGCAACGAGCCTGAACAAAAGCCCGCGTACCTTCAACCGCCTGTTCCGTCAGCAAACCGGCATGTCCTTCGGGCAGTGGCGCCAGCAAGCCTGCCTGCTGGCGGCCCTGGCACGCCTGTCTGTCGCAGGCGCTTCTGTGACCCGCATTGCGCTGGATCTGGGCTATGACAGCCCCAGCGCTTTTTCCACCATGTTCCGACGCAAACTGGGGCTGGCGCCATCGGCTTTCCTGGGGGAAAGCGGCAGCGCGTCCGTTAAGCAGGATGTAACACGCGCCGCGTGACCACCGCTTATTTACGGGTGCGGGCCGTCACCGAAACGTGATTCTGGCGCAGGGCTTCCAGATCAATGGTGGCCGCCCGGTTCAGCACTGCCGCCACTTGCACCCGCAAGGCCTGGGTATGGGCATTGCGAATTTCTCGCTTTACCTCCAGCAGGCGCTGCGAATCCATGGAGAACTCACGCAGCCCCAGCCCCAGCAACAGGCGCGTCAGGGCGGGATCCCCGGCCATTTCTCCGCACACGGCAACCGGCTTGCCAAAACGGTCTGCCGCATTGATGACCTGAGCAATCAGGCGCAAAACCGCTGGGTGCAGCGGGTCATAGAGATTGGCAACGTCGTTGTCGCCACGGTCGATCGCCAGCGTGTACTGGATCAGGTCGTTCGTGCCGATGGAAAAGAAATCCAGCTCATCCGCGAAGGGCTCCAGTGCCAGGGCCATGGCAGGCACCTCCACCATCGCGCCCAGCGGAATGTCCTCACTGAAGGCATGGCCGCGCTCGCGCAGCTCGGCCCTGACATCATTGAGCGCAAGCTTGACTGCCCGCACTTCCGCCAGATTCGACACCATGGGAATCATGATGCGCACATTGCCATGCGCCGACGCCCGCAAAATGGCTCGCAGCTGCGTCGCGAACATGTCCGGACGCGCCAGGCAGTAGCGGATGGCGCGTCGTCCCAGTGCCGGGTTCAAGGCGACGCTGTGTTCGCCATCCAGCTCCTTGTCCGCGCCCAGGTCCAGTGTCCGTATGGTCACGGGACGCCCGGCCATCATGCGTGCCACAGACGCATAGGCCTCGTATTGCTCTTCCTCATTGGGCAATTCGGAACGGCCCATGAACAGGAATTCGCTGCGAAACAAGCCGATGCCGTCGGCGCCGGCTGCCAAGGCCTGAGGCGCTTCATCAGGCAGCTCGATATTGGCATTGAGCACAATGGAAACGCCATCCAGCGTCACGGCCGGCTCGTCGAGCAACAGCCCCAGGGCCGCGCGCTGTTCAGCATGGCGCTGCTGCAAAGCCCGGTATTCGTCCTCGATCATCGTGGTCGGGTTCACGATGATGACGCCATCGGCGCCATCCACGATCACCGCATCGCCATCGCGCACCAGTTCGCTGGCGCGGCTGGCCGCCACCACCGCCGGCACCCCCAGGCTACGCGCCACAATGGCGGTATGGGAGGTGGCGCCGCCAAGATCGGTGACGAAAGCGGCAAAGCGCCCGCCCCGCAGGCGAATCATGTCCGCCGGGGAAATATCATTGGCAAAGACGATCAGCGGCTCGGCGTCCGCCCTGCCTTCATCCAGTGGAAACAGTGCCGGCCGACCTGACAAGACACGAATGACGCGTTCAATGACCTGACGGATATCTGCGCCGCGCTCACGCAGGTACTCGTCCTGCATGGCAGCGAACTGGTCATTGAATATCTGCCCCTGCACGGTCAGCGCCCACTCGGCGTTGTAGTGGCGCTCGGCAATCAGGGCGCGGGTCTGCTCCGACAGCATGCGGTCGCTGACCAGCAACACATGCACATTCAGCAGCGCAGCCAGCTCTTTGGGCGCATCGTCCGGCAGACTGCGAATCAAACTCTCCAGCTCTTCCCGCACCGCATGCAGCGCCTGGTCGAGCCGATGGCATTCGCGCTCCACATCTTCCGGCGCAATCCGGTAGTGGGCCACCTCTAGTGTGGCAGCGCCCATGATAACCGCCCTGCCGATGGCGTAGCCGCGCGCCGCAGCCAAGCCATGCAAGGTGAAAACACTGCCTCCGTGCAGGCCTTCCGGCCTACTGCTCTTCACCGAACTTGTCATCGAACAATGCCTTGATATCTGCCAGCGCCTTGTCGGCGTCCTCGCCTTCGGCATCTATCGTTACGGTAATGCCTTTCCCGGCCGCCAGCATCATGACGCCCATAATACTCTTGGCATTCACGCGACGCTGTTCGCGAGCGATAAATATTTCACTGTTGAAACTACCTGCCAGCTGCGTGAGCTTGGCTGCCGCCCGCGCATGCAGGCCCAGTCGATTGCTGATAACGATATCTACGGAAGGCATGAACTCGAATGACTGTGAAAGGTAAGCGGAAATGGCCAGGCCGGCGCCCCTTCAGGGCTTGAATACGGCAACGCCATGCGTTGCGCCGGCTGCACCACACTCGGCCAGTTCCGACAACGGCCTGGCCCGATAGTTCAGAATTCTCAAAAGCATAGGCACATTGACGCCAGCCAGTATTTCGCAGGATCGGCCCGTCTCGACTGCCGCCTGGGCGGCGCGCAGCGCGACATTGAACGGTGTCGCGCCGACCAGATCCACGAGCAGGATGACGCCTTCGCCGCCATCCTGGGCGACGATGTGCTGCAAAATCTCCTGCAGCAAAGCCTCGGGCTGCGCATCCGCCTCCACATCGACACAGGCCAGATTGACCTCGCCCAGCACATGCCGGGCACAGGCCGCCAATGCCGCTGCCAAGGGCGCATGCGCCACCAGCACGACGCCCACCACTCAGGCGGCTCCCTGCTGCGGGCGCTGCGCGGCCTCTTCCAGCGCCTGGGCAAAGCGCGCCGCGACATCAAAACCGGTCTGTTCGGTAATTTCGACGAAGCAGGTGGGGCTGGTCACGTTGATCTCCGTCACATAATCACCGATGACATCCAGGCCGACCAGCAGCAAACCACGTTGCGCCAGCACCGGGCCGATGGCCTTGGCAATTTCCAGGTCACGGTCCGACAAGGGCTGGGCGACTCCGCGCCCCCCTGCGGCAAGATTGCCGCGCGATTCGCCGGCCAGCGGAATCCGGGCCAGCGCATAAGGCACCGGCTCACCGTCAATAATCAAGATACGCTTGTCGCCCTTGACGATCTCAGGGATGTAACGCTGCGCCATGATGCTGCGCGTGCCGTTATCCGTCAGGGTTTCGAGAATGGCACCCAGATTGGGATCCTGGCGCGCCACACGGAAAATCCCCATGCCGCCCATGCCATCCAAAGGCTTGACGACGACATCGCCATGCTCGGCATGGAAGGCACGCAAGCGGGTCATATCGCGCGTCACCAGGGTGGGCGCGGTATAAGCGGAAAATTCGGTAATCGACAATTTCTCAGGGTGATTGCGGATCGCCGCGCCCTGATTGAAGACCCTGGCGCCAGCCGCCTGGGCAAAGTCGAGCAGATGGGTGGAGTACACGTACTCCATATCGAATGGCGGATCTTTGCGCATGACCACGGCGCCGAAATCGCTCAAGGCGATATCCAGGGGCTCGCCCGCAGCGCGCCACCAATCCTGCCCATGCAGGTCGGCATCCGCCAATAGCTGAACAGGTTCGGCGCGGGCCAGCACGGCACCGGCTTCGATGTACAAATCGCCTTGCAGGGCGACGCTGATCTCATGGCCGCGTGCGCTCAGCGCACGCATCATGGCCACGGAGCTATCCTTGTAGGCCTTCAGGCCGGGCAAGGGATCGACGATGAACAAAATGCGCATGGACATTCCTGGAAAGCCACCCACGGCCGGCACGTCCATTCGCGCTGGCTCACGCCCCATGCCTGATGGCAGCCGCAGGATACAACCACGCTACCGGTCAGGGGCGCGCAGCATCTTGAAACACTGGCGGCGAGACGCGCCCATCAAAGGCGCGCCCGCCATCCCGCATCACTCGCCAGGCTTGCCAGCGGCTTTCTTGCGGGGGGCCAGCACCATCACCATCTGGCGTCCTTCGAGCTTGGGCATGGCTTCGACCTGGCAGAGCTCTCCCATGTCGTCGCGAATGCGTTCCAGCACCCGCATGCCCAATTCCTGGTGCGCCATTTCACGACCACGGAAGCGCAAGGTCACCTTTGCCTTGTCGCCATCCTCGATAAAGCGGCGCAGATTGCGCAGCTTCACCTGGTAATCGCCTTCATCGGTACCAGGACGGAATTTCACTTCCTTGACCTGAATGACCTTTTGCTTGGCGCGCGCCTCGGCCTGGCGTTTCTGTTCCTGATAACGGAACTTGCCATAATCCATCAGGCGGCAAACAGGCGGAGATGCATTGGGCGCGATCTCGACCAGATCCACATCTTGCTCTTCGGACAGGCGGAATGCTTCGGCAATGCGAACAATGCCGAGCTGCTCTCCGTCGAGACCTATCAGACGCACCTCGGGAACACGGATTTCACCATTGATGCGATTGGGCTTTTCGGTGGCGATGTTGAAGACTCCTAGAAAAATTAAGCAGTTTCCTGCTGGGTACGAATGTCATCGCGGCGGGTGGCAACTTCTTCGGCCAGCCGGGCAGAAAATTCTGCCACCGGCATGACACCGAGGTCTTTGCCCCCGCGCGCACGGACCGCAACTGTCCCGGCCTGGCTCTCTTTATCGCCCACAACCAGGATGTACGGTACCTTCTGCAAACTGTGTTCGCGGATTTTATAAGTGATCTTTTCACCACGCAAATCCGACTCCACCCTAAATCCTTGTTTTTTCAAGGATTGGGTGATTTCTTCCGCATATGGGGACGAAGATGCGGAAATACAACACACCACGGCCTGTACCGGCGCCAGCCAGGACGGCAAAGCCCCTGCGTGGTTTTCGATCAGCATACCGATGAAACGCTCCAGCGACCCGAGGATCGCGCGGTGCAGCATGACCGGCGTACGGCGCTGGTCGTTTGCATCCACATATTCCGCGCCCAGGCGTACCGGCATGGAGAAATCTACCTGGATCGTGCCGCACTGCCAGTGACGGCCGATGGCATCACGCAACGTGTATTCGATCTTGGGGCCGTAGAACGCCCCCTCCCCCGGAGAGATTTCGAACTCGCAACCGGTACGGCGCAGGCTTTCCATCAGCGCATGCTCGGCCTTATCCCAGACCGCATCTTCACCGATGCGCTTTTCCGGACGCGTAGCGACCTTGTAGAGCACATTGTCGAAACCGAAATCGGCATAGACCTTTTTCAGCAATGCCGTGAAGGCCGCGCATTCATCCTGCAGCTGGTCTTCGGTACAGAAAATATGGCCGTCATCCTGAGTGAAGCCGCGCACGCGCATCATGCCGTGCAAGGAACCGGAAGGTTCGTTGCGATGGCACTGGCCAAATTCGCCATAACGCAGCGGCAGGTCACGGTAGGAATGCAGGCTGGAATTGAAAATCTGCACGTGGCCCGGGCAGTTCATCGGCTTCAGGCCGTAAACGCGGTTCTCGGACTCCGTCGTGAACATGTTCTCGCGGTAGTTATCCCAGTGGCCGGTTTTCTTCCAGAGTGACAGATCGAGAATCTGCGGCGCCTTCACTTCCTGGTAGCCGTTGTCGCGGAACACCTGGCGCATGTACTGCTCGACCTGCTGCCACAGCGTCCAGCCCTTGGGGTGCCAGAACACCAGGCCCGGGCCTTCTTCCTGGAAGTGGAACAGATCCAGCTCGCGGCCGATGCGGCGATGGTCGCGCTTTTCGGCCTCTTCCAGCATTTTCAGGTAAGCGTCCTGCTCTTCCTTGGTATTCCAGGCCGTGCCGTAGATGCGCTGCAGCATCTCGTTCTTGCTGTCGCCGCGCCAATAGGCGCCGGCAACCTTCATCAGCTTGAAAACCTTGAGCTTGCCCGTGGACGGCACGTGGGGGCCGCGGCACAGGTCGATGAAACTGCCTTCGCGGTACATCGTCAGCGTTTCATTTTCCGGGATCGAATCAATGATCTCGGCCTTGTATTTCTCGCCGACGCCCAGGAAGAAATCCCGTGCTTCATTGCGGCTCCAGACCTCGCGCGTAACGACCTCGTCCTTGCGGGCGAGTTCCGTCATGCGCTTCTCGATGGCTTCGAGATCTTCAGGCGTGAACGGACGCTCGTAGGCAAAATCGTAGTAGAAGCCGTTTTCGATGACCGGGCCGATGGTGACCTGCGCCTCAGGGAACAAATCCTGCAGGGCATAGGCCATCAAGTGCGCGGTGGAGTGGCGCAGGATCTCCAGACCGTCGGGGTCCTTGCCCGTCACGATGGCCAGATGGGCATCACGCTCGATCAAATGCGAAGTATCGACCAGACTGGAAGGCTTGCCATCATAGGAAACCCGCCCGGCCAACGCAGCACGCGCCAGGCCCGAGCCGATGGATTGCGCGACTTCAGCGACCGTCACCGGAGCGGGAAAGTCACGCTGTGAGCCGTCTGGCAAAACTATCTGCACCATTTCATCTTCCTGATTGAGCAATAAAAAACGCGGCCTGTGGGCCGCGTCTTGTTCGTGGATTGCCTGTAGATCCCGGCTTTTCAGCGCGACCACGACTCTCCCGGCGTGCACACGGCTGCACGCGGAGAATAGGTAGTAGTTCGTGTCGTCGAGAACGCCATTTCAGTGCACGCTGATAACCTGCATCGCAGGATTGGGATACGCTTTCACATCTGGGCGGCGCAAATGCGCTCAAATGCGGGCGGACGGATGGACATGCCACCCCTATCACTTATACTGATTGTAGCATCAGGCCGAGCCCCGATGCAGGCTGCCGGGCAATGTCAGGCAAAAAACCAGGGCTGGCGCAACAATCCCGGATGCTGCCCCCCTTCGCCCAACGATCAAACCCGGCACCTCACTCACTGCCAGCCGTCGCGTGTCGGGCGGAGCTGGGCTGGCCTTGACCCTGGCCAGCCCAGCCAGCCGATTCAATCCCTCACATCAAGTCCTTCACTCTCGCCTGCGTCAATCCCGCAAGATACGCACGACATCGACATCAATTTCCGGTGCGCGAGTCAGGCCAGTGTCCACTTCGCCGGAGATTTCAACCCGCGTTTTCTCATCCACAGGCTCCCGCGGGAAGTCCTTATCGTCAATCTCTACCTGGATTTCGCCTGTGCCATCGGAAAACAGGTAACGTTCCTTGCCGGTCTTGCGCAGCAGATGGCCCGTCAAGGTGACCCATTGATCATCCTGGGGCTTGTCCAGAATCGTCCGCACATCCGGCGCAGCCGCGACACCCGGGCCCACGTATTGCGCCACGGCAGGTGCCGACACCATCGCCATGGCGGCAACCGTTGCCATGCTGGCCACGGCAGAACTCATGAAAGTCGAAATACGCATAAAAATACCCCCCTACAAGATTTGACCAAGACACCGTCTGCCGCAACGACCACCCGCAAGCATTCCCTTCATTGTGCCTGACTTCAGGCAACTGCCGCACCCTTTGTGAACCATCCCCTCGGCCATGGGCACACATAGCCCGCCCTCACGGCAGACAACAGCACAGCCCTCTCTTCTCCACGCCCCGCCGCTGTCCTTATTTGCCACGCAGGCGTTCAATCAAGCGGCGGTCACGCTTGGTCGGACGGCCTGCGGCAATCTCCAGCGACGGCTCTGGCGCCAGGCGCCGCATCTCGGCCGCGCGTTCGCGCGCCGCCACGCTTTCGGCCGTTTCCTCATACAAGGTACGGGCAACGGTCGCCGGGCCGCGTACCGCCCCTGGCACCCTGACCACCACCTCGATGGGCGGATCCTCCTTGCGTATGCGCAAACGATCCCCCGGGCCAATTTCCCGGGCAGGCTTCGCAGCCTGGCCATTAACCTCGACCCGGCCCTTGCCGATCTCTTCCACCGCCAGGCTGCGCGTCTTATAGAAACGCGCGGCCCACAACCATTTATCCAGCCTGACCTTATCGCTCATTTTCCTGCCATCCCGGACGCTGACCACTGCATCATAGCCGCCCCTTTACCCACCATTC
>NZ_CBCSIQ010000032.1:0-44748 GCF_965139615.1 Kerstersia similis | reverse complement strand
CTTTTGCCTGCCCCCCCGGCCCCTTCAAGGCCGAAACCAATAAGAATTTCCTTAATTTATGCAAAAGTTCCACTTGGATATAGAATAATAATAAGAATTCTTAACATAATTATCAGAAATGGCGGCAAACGCGCTTACCCCCGTATTGGTGCAACATTACGACGAACTGGTCACCTACGTTCAAAACCGCTTTGCCCGGCACGACTTTGCGCAAGATGTGGTTCACGAGGTATGCCTGCAGTTGCTGTCCGATCCCCCACAAGAAACCATACGCACTCCGCTGGCCTATCTGCGGCGCATGTCCCTGCACCGTGCCTTGGACTGGTGCAGGGCGCATGGTACGCGCCAGGCCCATCAGCTGCCGCTCGACGCGCATACGCCTGAAGGCTGTCACCACGAAGACGGCGCGGCAAGCCTGCTCCTCAAGCAACAGCTGGATGCGCTGATCGGCATCATCAATGCGCTGCCGCCGCGGCAACGCCAATGCTTCCTGCTGAACCGCGTCCATGGCATGGAGCACGCAGACATTGCCGACGCCATTGGCATCAGCCGCAGTGCAGTCAGCCACCATGTCCGGGCTGCCATACAACGTATCTCTGATCTTTGGGAACCCGCACATTACCATTCCCGCTGGCTGCAACAGAAACAGCGCTCAGGACACATGCCCATCAGCCAGGAATCTGCCCCAGGCTGTACGCTGAACCTGCCTGCCCAGGCACCGGACGCTGCTGAACCTATCGGGACGCTACAACGCTGATGCCTTTACCGCCCAATCACGATGCGGCAACATCAAACGCCGATTCCGCCGCCGACACCTCCCGGCCCTGCGACACCTTCGCCCAGACGCTCGCCCAGCATTTTCCGTCTCGCGAAGCGTTGATCCACGAAGCCCGCGCCATGACGGAACAACAGGCTCAGCGCAAGCGTCGCACCCTGCGCTCAGCAGGCATCGTGCTGCCCACGCTGCTGATCTTTGTCACGCTCTGGCTGGACCCAGTCTGGCAGACGCGTACCCTGCGTACCGGCATCGGCCAAATCAGCGAGGTCACACTGTCGGATGGCAGCCAGGTCGCGCTCAATACCAACACCATCCTGATTGAGCAGCGTCGCCTGTTCAGCCGAACCTTGCTGCTGGCACAGGGCGAAGCCGCCTTCACAGTGGCGGCGCACTGGCGCCCATTCATCGTCGATAGCGGACCGATACGCGTACGCGATCTCAGCACGGCATTCGCGGTACGCCGCCTGCGTGACGGCAGCCGCATCACTGTCCTGGAAGGCGCAGTAGAGGTCAGCGATACGCGTACGACCGAACCTGCAATGCTTCCCAGCATGCCGCTGCACGCCGGGCAACAGATTCAGACCTATGATGCCGTTATCGGCCTGCGCACCACCAACGGTGCGCCCCTGCCGATTGAAACCGTGAACCCGGCGCTGGCCAGCGCCTGGACCACCGGCAAGATCATCTTCGATGGCACCCCTTTGTACGACGCCATCCGTGAAATCCAGCGCTACCGGGATGGACCGCCCATCCTCGTGCACCCGCGTGCCAGCGGCCTGCGCCTGTCCGGCGTCTATGATGTCCGCAACATTGAACAGTTGCTGGCATCCTTGCCGCGCGCCTTGCCCATCGCCATCGTGCCGCAACCCAACGGCAATCTGCTCATCCAGCCCCAGCGCTGACTGCCAGGCCTGCCGCAAACTCACGCCCATTTTGTAACAATTTGAAAATCAACTTCACCTGACACCGGGCTCAACCGCCTAGGAAATAGATCAAGCCACGCCGCCAGCCTCTGGTTGTGATGGTCATCCTCAATTTCCTTATGCATACGGAGCCAGGCTGTCGTGTCCATCCGATCCTATTTGAGCCAAGCCAGTGTCATCGCCTTGGCTCATGCTGTCTTTCTGACTGCCAGCGTCCAGGCGCAGGATGTCGCCGTGACAGTCCACCTGGCGGCCCAGCCGCTGGGGCAAGCGCTCAATGCGCTGGCCTTGCAAACCGATACGCGCATCATCTTTTCAAGCGCCCTGACCGAAGGCCGGAACAGTCCTGCCGTCAACGGCAGCATGACCGTCCAGCAGGCGCTAGATCAACTGCTATCCGGCAGCGGCCTGACAGCCAGCATGGAAGATCGCGACATCTTTATCCGCCAGCGCAGCACCGAGCGCTCCGACGACGACCCCACCGCCACGCTCTCGACCATTACCGTTGCCGGCACCTGGAGACCCACCACGGCCGAGGAAGCCGCCAGCAACTACACCGTCAGCCGTTCCAGCAACGCAACCAAACTGGATCTGAGCATCAAGGAAACCCCGCAAAGCCTGACCATCATCACGGAAAAGCAGATCGAGGAACAGAACCTGCAGCAAGTCGTGGATGTGTTGCGCAATACCCCTGGGCTGTCCATCCAGGAATATGGTGTTCCCGGCGCGGGCCGAGCCAGCGTGTACTCGCGTGGCTATGCCATCAATAACTATCAGATCGACGGCATGCCAACCAGCGCCAGCATGTTTGGCGGCGCGGACATGATGATGAGCATGGACACCTCGATCTACGAGCGCATCGAAATCATCCGGGGCTCCACGGGGCTGACCACAGGCGCTGGCGACCCTTCTGCCAGCATCAACTTCGTACGTAAACGCCCGCACTTTGAACCGTCCTACAAAGCCACTCTGAGCTATGGCACCTGGGCCAGGCGCCGTGCCGAGCTGGACCTGAGCCAACCGTTCAATGCCAGTGGCAGTCTGCGCGGACGCCTGGTTGCAACCGCCCAGGAGGGCAAGCACTGGATTGACCGGGTCGAGGAGAAAACCCGGATGTTCTACGGCATCGTCGAAGCCGATCTGGGCGAAGACACGACGCTTGCCCTGAGCCACACCCGTTTCGGCAAACGTGTCGATGACGCCGCCCCGCACGGCACGGACCTGCGCGGCAACACGGATAGCACCTACACCATGCTGTCGGAAGGCGGACGCCACTTCAATGCCGCCACACAGTGGTCCTGGGCCAAACAGGACGTCAAGCAATACATGGCCGAATTGAAGCACCACTTCAACGATGACTGGAGCCTTAGCGGAAGCTATCAATACACCGACGCCGAGCCCAATCGGGTCTATGGCATGGTGGGCTTTACCTACTATGACCCCAAGTACCAGCTTGCCAGTCTCGACTACGGACGTATTCACTCGCGCAACAAACTGCACAACCTGGACATAACACTGCTGGGTAAATTCCAGTTGTGGCAGCGGGATGCCCAGGTCGCCGTCGGATTCAACGGCCACAAGGGGGAAATTGACTCCCCGCAATACTGGAACAGCAATGTCGTCGGCAGCAGCATTGATCCCATCACCAAGGACAGCTGGAACAACGGCGCCATTCCCATCCCCTATCTCCCGCGTGGCACCTTTCACGATGGCACCTATGCCATCGACCAATGGGCCAATCGGCAAATCAATACGGAAACCCAGCGCGGGGCTTTCCTCAGCCTGAAACTCAAGCCTTTCGAAGACACAACGCTGATTCTGGGAACGCGTTACCACGACTACAACCTCTTGATCCAGACCGCGACCAAAAGTGGTGTCCCCAGCAGTATTCCTGACGCGCAGATCAAGCACCCACGCCGTTTTATCCCTTACTTCGGCGTGATACAGGACCTGACGGAAAGCACGGCGCTATACGCCAGCTACACCAATATTTATCAGCCGCAATCCGATGTGCAAGGTGTCACGTCAGACGATCTCGACAAAGGCCTGATGTTCGTCATGATGCCGCCCAAGACCGGCAATACCTATGAAATCGGCTTCAAAACGGCACTCAATGACGACCGGCTCAACCTGCATGGCGCGCTATTCCGCATGCATGAGAAGAATGTCCCGTACAACTACTATTACTACTATGACGACAACACCCAGAAGATGGTCGCGCTGACTTGTCGCAGTCCCTACAAGTATCAGCAACAGTGCGACCCCATGGCGCCGATGAGCGGCCCGACCATGTCTGGAATGGAACTCACCATCGCCGGTGAAATCACGCCACGCTGGCGCATCAATGCCGGCTACACCTATCTGCATGTCGGTGCAGTATCAGCCCCCAATAACCACCAGCCCGGGGATGATGTCGCCCAAGGTAATGACTTCAATCGCCCCAAGCATACCTTCGTGCTGTTCAGCACCTACGACCTGACCGACAAGCTGACGCTAGGCGGCGGCATACGCTGGAAGAGCCCGACCATCGCGGTCATGAAGAGCATCGACAACTACGAACAACCCAGTTATGCCGTGGTGGACCTGATGGCGCGCTACCGCTTCAACCAACACACCACCCTGGGCTTGAACGTGGGCAATCTCTTCGACAAAACCTATATGGCAAACGAGCGCGCCAGCTATTTCGGCTCTCCTCGCAGCGTGACTGCATCTTTGAATATGCAATTCTGATTTTTGCAGGTACCAGACATGAAAACCCCGTTCCTCCCCCACTCGCTGACCCTCTCCTGCATCCTTCTGCTGGGGGGCTGCGTCAGCGACGGTGATGACAGCGAATACCGCACCTATGAGCCAGATAACGGCAATGGCGGCGAACAGAATCAGGAAAGATCCGATTGCCTTTTGCAGCACAGCAATACCGGACTGACCTTGAAAGTCTGCGACCTGCCTGCCGACACGACATTAACTATTCTGCACACCAGTGCAGAGAACACCAGCAGCCACCCCCTGAATGGCAACCAGACCCGTACCAGCAGCCTGAACCTGCCATCCACGGCCATTGGCGATAGCTTGAAAATCGGAAAAATAGAGGTCGCGCCACAGCAAGGCTATCTCGTCACCTGCCGCTTTCAGAACAGTTCCGGCATTGCACAGCGCCAGCCCGACGGCAGCCTGATCCTGCAGGCACAAGCCCAGGGCGAAACCGAGACGGTGCGATGCGGACGCGCCTATCTGCTGGGCCAGCCGCGCGAGCAAACCAAAACCGGCCCCTATTCCTATCAGCCGGGCCCTTCGGGCTTCCTGCTCATCAACATAGATACTGCGCGCGCCAGCTGGCTGAACGACAGCAGTGGCCAGCCCATCTACGAAACCAGCCGAGTATCGGGCCGGGATGTCATCAACAGTTTTGCCGGCGGCAAGGCCATCCTGGCCGGCAAGCAGAGCGACGGCACTGTCGGGTTGTGGAGCACGGACGGTACGATCACTGGCGCACAGAAACTGGCCTCGCTGGGCACGACAGACCAGGACATCCACTTTTACGGCGGCTATCGCGACAAACACAAGCAACCCCTGCCTGAGTTGCAATCAGGCGATGCATTCACCAGTGGCAACCCCGAAGTCCTCTCACTGAGCGCCACGACCAAGGCCTCTCCCCTGTGGTATCGGACTGACGGAACCACCGCCGGTACCGTTGCGGAAAAGTGGGACACGACAACGTACCCCGCAGACGCCGTCGTACGTCATGCCGTGACGTTTAATGGCAAACGGTATGCCACCGTGGTGCTGAATCCGGACAAGCCCACCCGGCATATTTCCACGATTGCCATTGACATCAATACCGGCGCACAAGAAACGCTTGCCACCTCCGACGACTTCGAATCTGCCACCAACCCTGCGACAGGCGACGTCAGTACCGGAGGGCTCTTCGCTGCCATGCCTTCCACGACGGAAGCGGTCAATGGTCAGTTCATCCTGATGGGCGGCACGGACTACCGCCTGGTCACCCATGACAACGGCGCCGAATCGGTCGTTGGCTACACCGGCGTGTGGAGCAGCGATGGCAGCAAGGCGGGAACACGAAAGATCTACGAACCCAGCACCAGCACAGCACCCACGCTTTACACCCCATGGAAGGAAAAACTGTATTTCATCGGGGATGACACTGAACTCTGGGAAACCGATGGCACGCCCACGGGTACGAAGAAAGTCGTCAAGGTCACCAATGACCGGATCACGGATATCGTCAACATGGCGGCCTCGAATGACGCCCTGTACCTGCAGGTGCGTACGCGCGAAGCGGATTCCAGTATCGGCATGGCATTGCTGAAAAGCGATGGCACGGCAGCAGGCACCCACATCGTCGAACTGCCGGACGGCCTTGCCGTCGGTGGCGCCAGGGGCCTCTACCCATCCGGCATGTTCGTGCTTGCCAATCGTGTCGTCTTCTATGACGACGGCCAGAATTACCGCCAGCTCACCAACCACCTCTGGAGCACGGACGGCACCAAGGAAGGCACGTTCCGCTTATTCCCCACGGCCGAATCCAGCCCCATCCACCCGAAAAGCGAATGCCAGCTGCGTTGCTCCCTGACGCAAAGCTACCGCCTGGGTGACCGCGTGGTCCTGCGTGGACAAACCAAGCTTCCGGTAGACGGTGGCGACGAAGACTTCGTCAGTTACTGGGTGACGGATGGCACGCTGGAAGGCACCGTACGACTGCTGGACGAAGCGACTGGCGAGCGTTTCCAGCATCAGTCTGCCCAATAAATTCCATGACGCCCTGCCGACACTCGGCGGCAGGGTCTCCCGACTGCCCGAGCGGCCCCTTTTCTTTTCGGAGTGATCCCTATGAAGCCTATTTTTCATGGCAGAACCCTGGTTTATACCAGCGCTCTTCTCTTGCTGGCCGCTTGCGGCGGCGGTGGCAGCGGTGGCAGTGACAACACCACCGGCGGCAATACCGATGGTGGCACCCCTCCTGTGACGCCGGGCAAACCAGCAGACCTGGCCCTATCGGTCAGCCACTTGCCGCCAGGCGCCAGCCTGGCGCTGGTCCAGACACGCGCAGGTGCCACCCAGCAGACCCTGACTTTTCAGAAAGACGACAAGCAGTCGTTATCCAATGCCGACAAAGGTGACGCGCTACAAATACGCGTCACGCCTGCGCAGCCGCAAACGGCCTTGCTGCAATGCGAGTTTGCCAACAGCGAGCTTGGCAACATCCAAAGCGACGGCAGCTTCAACCTGACCCAAGTACCTCAAGACAAGGCCAGTCTGTCCGTCACCTGCTCGGAGTCCGTGCTGGCCATGGGCGGTTTCAACGCCTTGAGCAGTAACCAGATCGAGGCTGCCGCGTTCTGGCTGAATCTGGATCAGGCCCGTATCACCTGGATCAAGGATCCCGATGGTGAACCGGTACGCAATGGTCTGTGGCCCGGCCCGTCTGCAGATAAAATGGCCGCCTATCTGAACAACCAAGGCTACTTCGCTGCCGTACACCCCACACAGGGCAATGAACTCTGGGTCTCGGCCGGACCGGCCAGCGGCGCCAAAGTCGCCGTCAATATTGTCGAAGAAACCGGCAACAGCGTCCTGCACTCCCGGCCCAGTAACTTCGTCACCGTCGGCGGCCAATATCTGTATGCGCGCGTCAGCAAAGAAGGCAGACGCCTGGGGCTGGCCACTGACCTTGTCGAAACTCAGGGCACACCGGCCACAACGACCTTCATCAACCAAAACAGCGACAACACGCTGCTGCCCGTCCAGACCGGACAACTGGCAGCCATGGGCGGCAAACTCTATTTCATGACCAACGGCGGTGAAAGTCCGACGGGTGAACTCTGGGTACGTGACCCCGTTGCCCAAACGACCACCCTTGTTGCCTCACCCGGCAAGGTTGTGGCGGATACCAGCTATAGCGTAGGGAACAACAACGAGCTCTTGATGCCTGTCGGCAATCAGCTTTTCTTCTCGATCAACGAGAACAATTACGGCGCCTACCCCCCCTATATCCTTGCCGTCAGCGACGGCACTGCTGCGGGCACCCGCGAATTGTTCTCCACTGCAGAAATGGAGGAGGCCAGGCCCAGTTCGGTAGGTGACCCCACCGCCACTCTCTTTACCCAATTCAAGGATGAGCTGTTCTTCCTGCGCAAGACCAGCGATTACGGCCGCGAACTCTGGAAAACTGACGGCACCACGCATACCCGCCTGAGTGATATCGGCGCAGGCGCACTGCATGGCGAGATCAATTTCCTGACCACGCTGAAGACCGGCGTTCTGTTCCAGGCCAACGATGGCCAGGGCCCGGCCCTGTGGTTCACCGAAGGCACGCTGGACTCCACCAGGAAAGTGGTTCCGGGCAGCACCGTCACACCGTTCGTCCCCGAGCCCTCCAACCGGGCCGCCCAGATTCCGACACCGTTCCATGCCACGGCTACCCACGCCGTTTTCGTCGGCACGGACGGACATATCTGGAGCAGCAACGGCACCGCAAGCGGCACACAGCGTCTCTTTCCCAAGGCCGCTGACGGTACGCCTGTTCACGCCACAGGCGAATGCAAGGCGGACTCGTGCAAACTGGCCCAATTGCAACGGGTGGGCAACCAGGTCTTGATCGAGATCGTGTCCATCAGCGGCACGACCCGAAAGACGGAATACTGGCTCACGGATGGCAGCCCTGCCGGCACCCGCGCCGTCCAGGATGCCGATGGCCAAGCCTTTGCCCATGAAATCGTAATGGGCTAATACGACGGCCAGAATTACCGCCAGTTCACCAAGCATCTCGGGGGCAAGGACAGCACCAAGGAAGGCATGTTCCGCTGCTTCCCAACAGCTGACTCCAGCCCCAGCCACCCAACAAGCGCATGTCAGCTGCGCTGCGCCCTGGCGGAAAGCTTACCGCCAGGGCGACCGCATGGTACTGCGTGGCCAGACCCAGTCTTCCCAATCATCCCACGGCACCCTGCCGCCGTTCGGCGGCAGGGTCGCCCGACTGCCCTAGCGGCCCCTTTCTCTTTCGGAGTGATCCCTATGAAGCCTATTTTTCATGGCAAAACCCTGGTTTACACCAGCGCTCTTCTTCTGCTGGCCGCTTGCGGCGGCGGTGGCAGCGGGAGTAGCGATGGCACCAATACCGACAAAGAACCCACTTCGGACAAGACCGCCAACCTTGCCGTAACCGTTCACCAACTGCCGGCCGGGGCAAAAGTCGAACTGGTGCAGAATCGCGGCGAAGAGAAAAAAGAAGCGCTGGTTTTCCAGGCAGACGGAACGAAAAAATTGCCGACCGTCGCGCAGAACGACACGCTGCAACTACTGGTCACGCCGCCCCAGCCTCAAACGGCACTGCTGCAATGCCACTTTGATGACTCGGACCTGGGCAGTGTGCAAAGTAACGGAACCTTCAAACTCGACCAGGCACTTGCCGCTGACAACCCGTTGGGCATCAGTTGCGTGCAATCGGTGTTGATCTCAGACGAATACCGGGTGGCAGGTGAAAGCAGCAACCAGTTCGCCTATCTCTGGCTGGATCTGAATCGTGGCCGTGCAACCTGGGCGCAGGACAAGGACGGCCAACCGGTCATCAATGGCAACGGCCTCGCGGCGGCAGCCAAGACCGTGAACAACTACATCAACGGCAAAAGCTTCTTCCAGGCCACTGACGCAACACACGGTATCGAACTCTGGTCTTCGGACGGCACCGCAGCGGGCACCGGGCTGGCGGTCAATATCACACCGGATACGGAGAGGGTCAGCAGTACCTATTTCGGCCGCTTCCTGACGACCAGCAAGCAAACCCTCCTGATGTGGTCACGCACGGTCGTGCTGGAAAGTGATGGCACCCCGGAAAACACTCGCCCCCTTGCAAACGAGGATGGCCAGAACTTCTATATTCTTCCCAATCAATATACCGTTATCGGCAACACGCTTTACTTCGTTCAGTCAGGGCAAGCTGCCATCGAACTCAGTGAACTCTGGACCAGGGATCTGGACACCGGCCGATCCAGAAAAATATCCAATGCCCCCAACGCCTTCCGGGATAAGACCACCACCATCGGGCTTGGCGGTTCGGATCAACTTTTCCAGGCTATCGGCGACAAGATCATTTTCACTATCCGGCAAAGTTCTTCCCCCCAATTGGCGAACCATAGCCTGGGCGTAACCGATGGGACGGAAGCCGGCACCAAGGAAATCATCCCCAAAGAAGAACTGGTCATGCTCGATGAAAAGCAGCGCGACAGCAAGGATCTCTCCAAGACTTTTGCGGTCTATGACAACGCGCTTTATTTCATACGCAACACCAGCGATTACGGCCAGGAGCTCTGGAAAACCGACGGAGAAACCCATACCCGCCTCTCCGACGTCGGCCCCGGCGCCCTGGATGGCAACATCCAGTTCCCGACCGCAACTGAACAAGGCGTCTTTTTCCTGGCCGATGATGGCAATGGCATAGCCGTCTGGTTCACCCGTGGCACGCCGGAAAGCACGCAACAAGCGGCACCTGCCAGCAAGGTAACCCCCAGGATTGTCCCGCCGGCAAGCATTCTGGCGAAAATCGCATCGCCGCTGCACAAGGCCGGCAAGAATGTCGTATTCCAAGGAGAAGACGGACATATCTGGGGCAGCAATGGCACCGAAAAAGGTACCCAGCGCCTGTTCCCGGCTGCGGCTGCCGGCACCCCGGCGCACGCGGCAGGCCAATGCAAGGCCGACTCGTGCACGCTGTTGCGCCTCGATACCGTCAACGACCAGGCGCTGATCGCTATCCGTTCCACCAGCGGCACAGTTCAGACGACACAATATTGGCTGACGGACGGCACGCCTGAAGGAACCCGCGCCGTCAAGGATGCCACAGGCCAAAAAGCGTTCTCCTACACGATAGATCCTTCTGCCTGATCATCTCTTCCGCGTAAAGACGAGAGGACGAAAGCGGCGCCAGCTGGCGGCGGCGGTGCCCTGCCGCTCTGGCCGGCACTGGCCTTGCTGCTGTTGGCCGCAAAACACCGCGCCCGCAGCAAACCGTACTGATGCCCGGCAAGGTGTTCCGCCCGGCCCCAACGCCCGGCAGGCACCCCACCACGCGGCCCCGCTTGAAGGCACAGCCGCCGGTTTTCCTAGCGGAAGAACGGCGGCTTGTTTTCATGCCCGCGCCTTGGCTGGCACAGCGTCTTGCGGTTTATCCGCCACAGCCGCCTCCAGCCTCAAACAACGCCGCATCAGCGCCGCCATATCACGCGCCTGGGAATCCGGCTGGGCCTCCAGCGCCGCAACCACGCCCAACTGATCCTCGCGTGATTTGTCCTGGTTGATCTTGAACTTGCCTTCCAGTTTGGTCACGGGAATACGCACGCCCATGATGGCGCGCAGACGCGGCACGATCATGTCGGCAGGCATGACGTCGAAGCACCAGTTGCCGCCCAGCGGCGTGTCATAAATCGCCACGGTTTCGCGCAGCAGCTCGTGTATGTCCTCGGGGTCTTCGATCAGTTCCGGCTGGCCGCGCGCATGGATGGCGGTGTAGTTCCAGGTCGGGAAAGTCATCTGGTTCACATACCAGCTCGGCGTCACGAAGGCATGCGGCCCCTGGAAGATGACCAGCGCTGGCGCACCGGCCAGCAGATCCTGGCTCTGCGGATTGGCCCGCGCCAGGTGGGTGGTCAGGATGCCCAGGCCTTCCGGCCCGCCTTCTTCCAGCAGGAACGGCAGGTGAGTGGCCTGCACGCCATTGGCGCCGGCGGTCACCAGGGTGGCAAAACTCCAGAGCCGCATGTGTTCATGCAGGACACCAAGATCATTTTCGACATACGCTTTCGGGGTGTACATATCCGTCGTCTCCTGCCGCCGCTGATCCGCAGGCGTGCGTGTGCCCGGCCCCAACCCGGCGGGCAGGGGAAAGACAGCGCACGGCTACGGCCTCGCGGCCGCTTTGCTCATCTCATGCTTCGGCGTGCCTGCGCATCCAGTCGCAGCTTTCGTCCAAGGCCCGGCCAGCTACATCCGCAATCTCCACCGCTTCCAGGAAGCTGTGCACAGTGCCCGGATAGACCCGCGCCTCCACCTCGACCCCCGCCTGTTTCAGGCATTCCGCCATCTCGATGCTGTCGTCGTAAAGCGGGTCGCATTCCGCAATGACCAGCAACGCCGGCGGCAAGCCATCCAGGCGCGCCTTCACCAGGCACATGCGCGGGTCCTCGAAATCTTCCGGACGCCCGAGATAAGCCCGGTAGAACCAGGCCATCATGTGCAGTGACAGGCCATATTCGCCCCCGCCATAGCGCACCATGGAATTGCGGTACATGCGCGTGCTGAAGCCGCCGTAATTGAGCAGCATGCCCAGCGGCAAGGGCTCGCCGGCATCACGCAGGGCCACGCAGGTGCCCAGCGACAGGTTGCCGCCAGCCGAATCCCCGCCAATGAACAGTCCCTCAGGGTCCACCTCCAGTTCGCCCGCATGTTCACGCAGCCAGCGCATGACATCCGTACACTCTTCCAGCGGCTGCGGGAAACGGGCCTCCGGCGCCAGCGAATAATCCACCCCGACCACCACGATGCCGGCCCGCTGCGCATACTCGCGCATGACCCGGTCGTGGGTATCCAGGCTGAACACCACGAAACCGCCGCCATGGATATACATCAAGGCGCCCGGCAGCCGGCGCTGCGCCGGGTAATGCACACGGATGCGCACGGGGCCATGCCGGGTCGGCACTTCGCGTTCCACTGTGCGCGCCATCTCCGGCCCGCCGGCCACCCATTGCGCCTTGACACGTTCACCGATGCGGCGCCCTTCCGCCAGGCTGACGCGGTCGCGCCGGGGGTGCTGTGCCGCCACTTCCGCCGAGCGGCTCAGGAAGGTGGCTATCTGAGGATCCACGGGCGCGAAATGCCCGGGATAGACATCGTTGAGATCCTTTTCGTTGCGACTCATGAGTTCTGGCTCCCGGCAATCTATCTTGAATGAATGAACATGCGAATTTCCAATCCTGAAGACCTTCGGCCTGCAGGCTGAAGCGTCTCCGCCGCCATACGGAAGCAACGACCGCACCGTATGGTTACCGCCACGCGATACCCCGGACTTCAGCCCGGGGCTGGCGCTTGGGCGCGTGGTCAATAGCCCAGCACCGGATCCACGGTATTGAGCAAATCCCGCCCGGCGCGCAGCCGCGCCACGTTGTCGGCCACCTGGCTGATCACGGCCTCCCAGGACGCCATGGTGGCCATGTGCGGCGTGACCACCACACCTGGCATGTGCCAGAACGGATGATCCTCGGGCAGCGGCTCGCGCGCGAAAACATCCAGCACCGCGCCGCGCATATGACCGCTGGCCAGGGCATCGGCCAGATCCTGCTCCACCAGGTGCGCGCCCCGGCCACAATGAATCAGCGCAGCCCCCGGCGGCAAGGCGGCAAACAGGCGCCGGTTCAGAATGCCGCGTGTGCTGTCCGTCAGCGGCAACAGGCAGACCAGGATGTCGCAACCCGCCAGGAACGCGTCGAACTGCGCCGCGCCGCTGTATGCCTGCACACCTTCCAGCTGACGCGGCGTGCGTGACCAGCCGCGCACGGCATAGCCCCGCTGCACCAAGCCCTGCGCCACGTGCCCGCCCATTTCGCCCAGCCCCATGATGCCCACGCGACACGTGGAGGCATGGGTCTGCAACGGCCGGAGCCACTGAGCCTGGCGCTGCTGGGCCAATGCCCGGTCCAGGCTGCGGTGGAAATACAGTACGCTCCACAGCACGTACTGCAACATGCCTTCGGCCAGGTCCGGGTCCACCACGCGGCATACCGGCAGGCCGCGCAGATCCTGGCCTGCCACCACGTTATCCACCCCGGCCGCAATGCTGTGCACCAGCTTCAGCCTGGGCATGCCGGCATAGACCTCATCCGGCACATCCCAGCACACGGCCAGTTCGGCCTGCGCATGGCGTGGGTCCGGCCACTCGACGACCTCCAGGCCGGGAATGGCTGCTTCCAACTGCGGCTTGAGAAACGACAGGTCGAAAGAGCGGCTCAGCAAAGCGGCCGTCATCGTGCCGGTCTCTTGCACCACACCGGATGATGCTTGCATACGTTCAGTCATGGGTACGGCTTCCTTTCTCTGCATCAATCATGTCCGCCCGGCTTCCGCCTGGGCGCCCTCATCCTGCCATCCACTCATGCTATCCCTGGCCCGCCGCGGTGCTTCACACGCTCATCCATCAGGCGGCTATACCACTGCTGGCCCGGGATGGCCCGTACCAGGCGCTGGGTATAGGGGTCCGACGGCGCATCAAAAATCTTTGCGGCCGGCCCGTACTCCACTACCTTGCCTTTGTGCATGACCGCTACGCGGTGGCAGATCTGCGCGGCCACGCGCAGGTCATGAGTGATGAAAATCATGGCGATATCCAGGCTGCGCTGCAGATCCGCCAGCAAGGCCAGCACCTGCTCCTGCACCGACACATCCAGCGCCGATACCGACTCATCCGCCACCAGCAGGCGGGGCTCCAGCGCCAACGCGCGGGCAATCCCGATGCGTTGCCGCTGCCCGCCGGAAAACTGCCCCGGATGCCGATCGAAGGCCGACGCTTCCAGGCCGACACGCTCCAGCAAGGCTCGCGCACGACGTTCGGCATCAACCTGCGATACGCCATTGGCACGCGGCCCGTCCGTGATGATGCGGCCCACCGTATGACGCGGATTGAGCGAGGCGAAGGGATCCTGGAAAATCATCTGCACATCCTTGCGCAAGGGGCGGAATTCCCGTTCGCTCATGCGCGTGATATCGACACCGCCAAAATGGATGGCGCCGCCATCCACCGAGGTCAGGCGCAGCAGGCACTTGCCTATCGTGGACTTGCCCGATCCGGATTCTCCGACGATGCCCAGGGTTTCGCCACGGCGTACCTCCAGGCTCACATTGTCCACAGCAATGACTTCGCGGCGCGTGCGCAACAAGCGGCTGCCACTGGCATAGACCTTGCGCAAACCTTCCACCCGCATGACGCAATCCTCGGTTTTCTCTGGCAAAGCCGTGCCCCGGCGCCCCGGCACGGCGGCAATCAAGCGGCGGGTGTAGGGATGGGTCGGGGCTTCCAGCACCTGTGCCGCCGGGCCCTGCTCCACCAGCAAGCCACGCTCCATGACGGCGACCCGGTCTGCGATTTCCGCCACCACCCCGAAATCGTGGGTGACGAATACCACCCCCATGCCTTTCTCTCGCTGTATGCGCTTGATCAGCGCCAGAATCTGCGCCTGGGTCGTCACATCCAGCGCTGTGGTCGGCTCATCGGCAATCAGCAGCCCCGGCTCCAGCGCCAGTGCCATGGCAATCACCACCCGCTGGCGCTGGCCGCCGGACAAACGGAACGGATAGGCTTTGTACAGCGTGGCCGGTTCGGGCAGGCCCACGAATTCCAGCAGCTCCAGCACCCGCTGCACGCCCGACGCGCCAGGGTAGGCCTGATGCACACGCAACACTTCCAGGATCTGATCGCCCACGCTCATGACCGGATTGAGCGCAGATAGCGGCTCCTGGAACACCATGGCGATTTCCCGGCCGCGCAGTTTGCGCATATCCTCCTCGCCCGTCTGCAACAGGTCACGCCCGCGAAACAGGATGCGGCCCGTCTCCGGCTTCAGATAGTCCGGCAGCAGCCCCATGATGGCATTGGCGCTCATGGATTTGCCGGAACCGGATTCTCCGACCAGGCACAGAATTTCCCCGGCGCGCACCTCATAGGAGACATCACGCACCGCATAGGGCCGATCGCTGCCGCTCGACGGCAAAGCAATACTCAAACCCTGCACCTGCAACAACACGGCGGACTGGCTCCCGTCCGTCGGACTCTCCTGCGGGCCAGGCGCTGCAGTTGGCGCAGGGCTACGTGCGGCGAAAAATTGCAGGTCGCGCCTGTCCGCCCCACCCTGCATCTGTCGCATCAAGCCTGCGTTGGCACTCGTATGGCTCGTATTCATTTCGTGTTTCCCCTTGGCTCGCACGGTTCACTCGCCACGTCGGCGCAAGTGCGGATTGAGCGCATCATTCAACCCTTCGCCGATCAGGTTGATCGCCAGCACCGTCATCAGGATTGCCACGCCCGGCGCGATGCTCAGCCACCAGGATTGCCGGATCACGCTGCGCGCTGCACCGATCATGAACCCCCAGCTCATCTGGTTGCGATCGCCCAACCCCAGGAAGGACAGCGCAGCCTCCGTCAGAATGGCCGTGGCCACCATGAAAGACCCCATGACAATGATGGAAGACATGGCATTGGGCAGTATCTGTGTCAGCACGATGCGGCTGGGACGCTGCCCAATCACGACCGCCGCCTGCACGAACTCCCGCTCCCGCAGGGACATGAATTCCCCTCGCACCAGCCGCGCGACCGGCGGCCACGAAACCAGCGCAATCGCCCCCACGACGGAATACAGCGAAGGATTGAGAATGGCCACGACCAGCACCGCCATCACCAGTTGCGGAATGGTCTGGAAGAATTCCGTCACGGCCATCAGTGCGTCGTCGATCAACCCGCCGGCATATCCGGCAACCGCCCCCACCAACACCCCCACGCTGAGCGCCACGGCAGTCGCCACCAGACCGACCGTGAGTGATACGCGAGCACCATAAATCAGCCCGGCCAGCACATCGCGCCCCAGCATGTCCGTACCCAGCGGGTACGCCATATTGGAAAACGGCAGCTGCATGGGACGCGCCACGATCATCCATGGCGATTGCGGGTACAGCATCGGCCCGAGCAAGGCTACCAATGCCACCAAGGCGAAGAATGCCAGCCCTGCCACTGCGCCATAGTTGCGCAAGTAATGTTTGCTCAGCGATTTCATGATTTCGCTCCATTGGCGCCGATACGCGGATCCAGCACCCGGTACACCAGATCCGCCATGAAGTTGAAGAACACCACCATGGCCGAGGTCACCAAGAATCCGCCCAGCAGCAACTGATAGTCACGCTGCAGCAAGGCGTCGAACATCAGCCTGCCCACGCCGGGCCAGCCGAATACGGTTTCTGTCAGCACCGCGCCGCCAGCCAGCTGGCCCAGTTGCACCCCGGCAAATGTGACGACCGGCATCAAGGCATTGCGCATGACATGCACCCGCAGGACACGGCCGGCAGGCACTCCTTTGGCGCGCGCCGTCTTGACGTAATCCATGCCCATCACCTCCAGCATGGAGGCCCGGATCAGGCGGGCATAGACCGCCATGAAAAATGCGGCCAGGGAACAGGCCGGCAGCACCAGATGGCGGCCAATATCCAGCACTCGTTCCCAACCGGTAAACCCGGCAGCCACCGTTTCCATGCCAAAGGCCGGAAACCACCCCAGCATGACCGAAAACACAATCACGCTGAGCAAGGCCAGCCAGAACAGCGGCGTGGCATACAGCAGCATGGCCGAGGACATCACCAGGCTATCGACCCAGCGGTGCCGGTTGCGGAACCGCGAACGCGCTGCCAGTGCGCCCAGCGCCACGCCAGCCACAATGGAAATCACGAAGGCGGCCGCCATCAGCAGCAAGGTGGCCGGCAAGCGTTCCATGATCAGATCGAACACGGGGATATGGTTGCGATAGGAATAGCCCAGGTCGAGCTGCACCGCCCCCTTCAGGTACACCCACAGCTGCGTCAGCAAGGGCTGGTCCAGCCCGAACTGCACCCGCAGCGCCTCAACGAATGCCGGGTCGCTGGCCCCCGACTCGCCGGCCAGCACAGCCGCAGGATCGCCCGGCGCCATGCGTATCAGGAAAAAATTGATGACGACCACGCCCAGCATCACCATCAGCGCCTTGAACAACCGCGTCGTAAGGAAGGAAATAAACATCGGATACCTCGCGTCCAGTTGCCTGGCGCGGCCCCCTGCCGCGCCAGCTCGCCGTCCATCCAGGCCGTGACGGCTGCCACGGCCCGTGCTGCACGTGCTATTCGATGAAGACGGTATCCAGCGACTCCGTCAGGCTATGGCCCGAACTTACCGGGTTCTTGACGTTGGCCTTGGAGACCGTGCCGAACTCGATATCCATCAACCAGTTGTTCGCCACATCCCGCGCCAGAATCTTCTGCAGATCGCTGTAGTACGCCGCTCGCTTGGCAGGATCCAGTTCCTGGCCTGCCTTCTCCCACAAGGCATCGGCTTCGGGGTTGCTGTAGCCCTGGTTGTTGGCAAACGGGCTGCCCTTGGAAATATTGCGCGTCACGTAGAGCCGCTCTACCCCCAATGCCGGATCGCCATACTGGTAAGGCAGGTTGAAGGTAATGTCGTAATCCCAGTTGCTGACCTTGCTCGCCCAGGTACCGCCATCGCTGGCTTCGATTTCCACCCGGAAGCCGATCTGTTCCAGCATCTGCTTGGTATATTCCAGCAGGCGGTCATAGTTGCCGCCCAGCGCCATGTTGAGCAGTTTCACCGGCCGTGCGCCAACATCGACACCAGACTCCTTGATCAGCGCGCGCGCCTTGTCGAGGTCATACGGATATTGCGGCACATCCTTTTCATAGAACAGTTCCGTCGTGGCGAACGGCCCGGTTGCCGGCCAGTTCTGGCCTTCGAAAATCACATCAACAATGAACTGCCGGTCCAGCGCGTGCTGAATCGCCTGGCGCACCTTCACGTTATCGAAAGGCGGTTTGCGCAGGTTGAGCTGCAAGTGATAGGTCGGTGAAAACAGCTCCCAGCCCTTGGCGGTGTAATCCACGCCATCCATGCCTTGCAGCCGCTTCAGATCGGACACTTCCAGATCGCCGCTGCGCAGCATCTGCACCGTGCCATTCTCGAATGCCACCACCCGCGACGCCGCATCCGGCATCATGTAGAACACCACCCCATCCAGATAGGGCAGCCCGGGCTTCCAGTAATCCGGGTTGCGCTCCAGGCGCAGGTAGGAACCACGCTTCCATTCCTTGAAGCGGAACGGCCCGGTGCCGACCGGCTTCTGGTTGGCCGGATTGCGGGCGAAATCGGTGCCTTCATACAGATGCTTGGGCATCATCGGCATGGTGCCCGACTCGAACATGGAAATGAATGGCGGGAAAGGTTTCTTCAGCTTGATCTCGACAGTGTGGGGATCCTTGGCCGTCACTGATTCAAGATAGTTCTTCAGCACCAAACCGGTGCGAACATGCACCGCAGGCAGCAGGGTACCGATGGTGAAAACCGCATCATCGGCAGTAAACGGCTGGCCGTCATGCCACTTCACTCCTTCCTGCAACTCAAACACATAGGTCAGGCCGTCATCGGAAATCGTCCACGACTTGGCCAGTTCCGGGCGCGGCTGCATATTGCCGTCATAAGTCAGCAAGCCCTGGAAAACCTTGCTGCCCATGTATTGCGCCGCCACCATGGAATTCATGGCCGTCACGATGGATGGCGGCTCCGGATTGGCGACCAGCCCCAGCGTGCCGCCACGCGTCTGCGCCTGGGCTGCCGTAGCCGCCATCACCATGGGCAACAGGGCCAGCGCCACGCCGCACACAAATTTCCGAGGAAAGAAATTAAGGTTTTTCATCATGGTCTCATTGTCCATAAATGACAACACTGTTGAAATGCGGGGCATGTCCGTCGTCATGACCGGCTACTCCGCGCCGCCATTCAGGAAAACCCGGGGGCTACCCGAATGAAGGCCTCGCCTGGCTCCGCCCCGCAGGGAGGGCAGCGCGCCGGCCGGGCCGTCTGCGGCAACTGTCCGTCGCGCGCTGTTATGAAACAGTACGCGCCATGTGGACCGCCAAAAAGCGCCACTTGAGGCTTTCTTCGTGGTACCACTTGGCATGATTCTTGCTAGGGTTTTCCCTGTCACCCTGCCATTTTTGACGTCGCTTATCGTGCTGCTTTCCGACTACCTGCTGCAGTACCTGGATTACGACAAATTGTCGCCACGCGGTCCGCTCAATCGGCAGATCTACGACCTGCTGCGCCAAGCCATCCTGAAGGGCATGTGGCCGCCCAATATGCGCATGCCTTCCACACGCGCCCTGGCCGACGAGCTCAAGCTGTCGCGCAATACCGTGCTGCACGCTTTCGAACAATTGCTGGCCGAGGGCTACCTGATCAGCCGGGCAGGTAGCGGCACCTACCTGTCCGACACGCTGCCCGGCCATGTCCCCGACCGCCTGCTGGTGGCGGGCGAAACCCGGCCGGCGCCCGACCCCGGCCTGTCCCGGCGCGGCCTGCTGGTGCTGAAGGATGCCGCCATCGTGGAGAGCCCTTCCGGCGCCTTCGCGCTGGGCGTGTCGGATACCGATCACTTCCCGCATGCCGCCTGGGCCCGGATGATCGGCCGCCATTGGCGCTATTGCCGCTGCGACAAGCTGAACTACGCCCACCATGGCGGCTATTACCCCTTGCGGCAGGCCGTCGCCGAGCATCTCAGGCTGTCACGCTCGGTCAACTGCACGCCGGAACAGGTCATCATTACCACCAGCATCCAGCAGTCCATTGCCCTGGTCAGCCAGATGCTGGCGGATACCGGGGATCGCGTGTGGGTTGAAGAACCGGGCTACCGCCCTGCGCGCAGCCTGCTGCAAGCCCAGGGCCTGGAACTGGTCCCCGTACCGGTGGATGCCGAAGGCCTGACCCTGCAGGGTGAACTGATGCTGCATCCGCCGCACCTGATCTACGTCACGCCCTCGCACCAGTTTCCGCTGGGCATGGTGATGAGCCTGGCACGCCGCCGCCGGCTGCTTGAATACGTCAGGCAGCATGATGCCTGGGTGCTGGAAGATGACTATGACAGCGAATTCCGCTTCGAGGGCCGGGTGCTGGCCTCGCTACAGGGCCTGGACGAACATGGCCGGGTGATCTACATGGGATCACTCTCCAAGACCCTGTTTCCCGGCATCCGTACCGGCTATGTCGTGCTGCCCGAAGCCATTGCCGCGCAATGCGCCGACGGCTATGCCGAACTGTTCCGCGACGGACAATTGGTGCAGCAGGCGGCACTGGCGGAATTTATTTCCCAGGGCATGTATGCCGCCCATATCCGTCGCATGCGGCAGCTCTACGCGCGCAAACAGACCTTGCTGCGCGCCGCTATCGCCAAGCGGCTGGGCCAGGGCTGGCCGGTCTCCGCCCATGAGGCCGGCCTGCATCTGGTGCTGCATCTGCCGGCGGACTGCCGGCCCGGCACCGACCAGGACATTGTCCTGCAGGCACGGCGCCAGGGGCTGGTGGCACGCGCCCTGTCCTCGCACTATGCCGGTAGCTCCATACCCAGCCAGGGCCTCTTGCTGGGTTATGCCGGTGTGCAGGAAAGCCAGATCGTGCCGGCCTTTGAACGGCTGGCGCGGATCATCGAACAGACGCTGTCCGTGCGCCGGGAAACGGCGCCGGCCTGAGCCGCCATCCCGGCCACGAGCGGCACCAGCGGCACCACAGCCGGGCCAGACCGCACCCCATAGCGGCCCGCCTCATGCGGGCGCGAACTGCGCCGATGACAGCGCTGGCCCCGGTGCAGGCCTCTAGTTCAGGCCTCAGTACAAGCCTCTGTACAGGCCTCTGCAAAGGCCTCGATACAGGCCTCGGTGCAGGCTTCCGTACCGCCTCAGTGCAGCCCTCAGCACAGCCTCGGCACAGGCCCAGGGCAGGCCTCCATGTCGCCCTCAGGCGGCATGAATCATGGCGGCGAACGCCCGAAACAACGGCTGCGTCGGGTCGCACCAGCGATCTATCATGTCGAAATGATGGCCATCCGGCTGCGGCACGACCGTCACTGCCAAGCCGCGTGCCTGGCAAGCCTGGGCATAGGTATTCTGCTGACGCTGAAACTCGGGCGATTCGTCGCCGCCGACTGACAGGATCAAAGGCAGATCGGGCGGCGGCAGGCGATAGAGCGGGCTATTGCGGCGCGCCTGCGCCGCATCCAACCCCACCACCGCATTCAGAAAGCAGCGCCGGATCGGCTCCAGCTCATACACCCCGCTGAGCGCACATCCGCCACGCACGATATCCGCCCGGACGCCCAGCGCCGCCCAATCGCTGGCCATCAATGTCGCCACCAGATGACCACCTGCCGAGCTGCCGGCGATATAGATCCGATCACGCGCAATGCCCAGGGCCTGCGCCTGCCCATCCAGCCAGGCCACGCTGGCACGCAGATCATCGACGATCTGATCCATATTCACGGCCGGTGCCAGCCGGTAATTCACCAGTGCGACATGGCAACCCAGCGCCTGGTAGGCCGCAGCGGTATAACCGAAGGCCGCCTTGTCCTGGGAGCGCCAATAGCCGCCATGGATAAACAACACCACTGGCGCCAGCGCCGCCCCGCAAGAGAAAAAGTCGATTTCCTGCAACGCGAACGCGCCATAGCGCAGCACCTGCAAACGCCCTGCGGCATGCGCCTGTCGGCGTGCCGCTTCACTGTCGGCATCCCAACGCGTGAAGATATCCTTGTAATCAGGGATCATCCCCAGAATGTTGTACTGGATGTCCAGCTCGGCCTGGTCATAAGTTCCGTAAACGGGGTCGTTAGCTCGTTCCAAGACATTTCTCCTGAAAACCGTGAATAACGCCGGCCTCCGGCTGCGCCGGACGGCATGCGGCCTGCGGGCGGTGGCCTGTCTGCCTTTCGCCCTGGCTGCTATCTTGCGCGTGCCACGCGCTGGCATCTATCGCAAAGACGCCATTCATTCTCTGATTTCAGCCATTCCGTCTGCCGCGGCCCCTCACTGCCTGATGCCTCTCGGGTGCATGGCCTGACGCCTGCGGCCCGTCCATCCCTGGCAAAACGCCATGCGTCCGATAACCGGCATAGACCGATGGGCTCACACCGACTTGCCGCAAAAACATCGCACCAAATGCACTGGCAGAGGCATAGCCCAAATCCAAGGCCACGGAGCCCACCGTTCTACCTGCTGCCAAACGCTCCAGGGCAGCCAACAATAGCAATTGCTGACGCCAGGCTCTGTAGCTCAGCCCGGTTTCACGCGGGAAAAGACGCGTCAGCGTCCGCTGGCTGATACCGGCCATGCCGGTCCAATGCGTGATAGGCAAACGATTGCCCGGATCCCGCAACAAGGTCTCGCAGACCCGGCGCAAACGCCTGTCCACCGGCATGGGCAAACGCAGCGCCAAGGCCGGCTGGCGCTGGATTTCTTGCACAGTCAGCGCAGTCAGCAATGCCGCGCGCCCGGCTTCGGCCGTGGCATGCGCCATCTCCAGCACCGCTGCCGTCAGCTCGCGCAACAAAGGCGACACCGCCACCAGTCTGCAGGCAGGCAGATCCTCTGGCCGCCACAACTCCGGTGCGATATACAGGCTGCGTACCCGCGCCGGGCCGAAATACCGGTTGTCATGTGTCAGCCCGGCCGGCATCAATATGGCATGATGCTGTGGCACCAGCCACTGCTCCTTGCCGACGCGCACCGAAAGCGCGCCTTCCAGCACGTGCAGAAACTGTATCCGGGCATGGCTGTGCGGCATGCCTTGCGCCGCATGGGAAAAGACCGCTTCCATGCCAACCAATTGGCTGGCATGGCTCTCCAGTCCGCGTACGTGATTCAAGACACGTTGCGCTATCTGCGCATCGGCATCCTGCGCCACGGCTGCCGCCGGCGCCATAGCGCCCTGCACGACGTTCCTCTGCATGTCCGCTCCCTCGGCCCTGCCACCAGCAGCTAAACTCACACAAAGCCTCTGCCGATGCAAGCCCCCGGCACCACCGGTGCCTATTCCGCTTTCCCCTTGCCGTGCGCCTGAACTCGCCAATACGTACTTGCCATGACGACTGCCTCCTCTGATTGCGAAATTCTGCTCAGCACCTTCCCTGATGCCGCTCTGACTCAGGCCGTCGCCGACGAACTCGTGCGCCTGGGCATGGCGGCCTGCGTCCAGCTCGGTGCACCGGTGCAATCCACTTATCTGTGGGACGGCAAACTGGAGCATGCCACGGAGTACCCCTTGCAGGCCAAGATTGCCCAGGCGCAACGCGCAGGCGCCATGGCCCTCATTCAGGCACGCCACCCCTACACCGTGCCCGAAATCATTTGCCTGCCCATTACCGCAGGCCTGCCGGCCTACCTGGCCTGGATCAACGCGTCAGTCACGCCCGCTGCGGCAGCTGCACCCACCCGTCCGCAACCATGAGCCGCCATTACCCGCGCAGCCGGTCCCTCCTGATTCTGCTGCTGGCGATCGTCCTGCTGCTTTGCCTGTCACCGCGCAGCGCGCTGCACGCGCAGCCGGTATCCGCTCTGCCCGGCAATACGCTGCCCGGCTTCTTTCCCAGCAAACCCGCCTTGCTGCCCGAAGCCGAAGCCTTTGCCCTGCAGGCAGACACTGACGGCGGCCAGCAACTCCAGCTGCGCTATACCATTGCCCCCGGCTACTACCTGTACCGCGAAAAACTGGCCTGGCACTGGCTCGTGCAAGGGACGGCGCAAACTGCCGACGCCAATCTGCCTGAGGGCAGCCGCGTATTCGACACCACCTTTCAGCGCGATATGGAGGTCTATCGCGAGCAGCTTGATTTCAGCCTGACAATTCCTGCCTTGCCCGGCCATCCTCCCCTGACGCTGATTGTCGATAGCCAGGGGTGTGCCGAAGACCGCCTGTGCTACCCGCCGCTGCGCCAGCGCCTGCAACTGGAAAGCCAAGGCCAGGATGGCTACCGCCTAGTCAGCATCGACATCGACGATGATGCCCTGGCGCCGCTGGACACTGCCACGGCCGCCTCAAGCGCCGTTTCTGCCGCCATACCGCCCTCTTCCGGATCCGCCTTCTCCGGCCTCGCACCAGCCGCCTCTGCCACCGAACCCGAGGCAGCGACTGCCGACGCTGCCGCTGCGCCCGCCGCCTCCGGCCCGCTTGCTGGCGGCGACCTGGAGATGGCTCAAAGGCTGAGCACCACGCAAGGCCAGTTCGGCCTGCAACTACTGAGTTTCTTCGGCCTGGGCCTGCTGCTGTCGCTGACGCCATGCGTGCTGCCCATGTTGCCCATCGTTTCGGCCATGCTGCTCTCATCACCTGCGGGCAGCCTCACGCGCAGGCGCGGCCTGGCCTTGGCCGCCGCCTATGTCGGCGGCATGTCCATCATCTACACCGCCATGGGAATCTTGGCAGGCGCTACAGGCGCTGCGCTCTCCAGCTGGCTGCAAATGCCCTGGCTGATCGGCCTGTTCGCCGTCGCGCTGGCCCTGCTGGCGTTGGCACAATTCGACGTCTTTACCTTCCAGATGCCCGGTGCGCTGCAAAGCCGGCTGGGCCGTATCGGACACGGCGGTATTGCCAACAGTCTGCCGCGTGCGGGCTTGCTGGGTGGCGTTTCAGCGCTGGTCATCGGGCCTTGCGTGGCGGCGCCATTGGCTGGCGCGCTGCTGTATCTTTCCCAAAGCGGTGATGTCGCCGGCGCCGGCCTGTCGCTGTTCATCATGGCCTGGGGCATGGGCCTGCCTCTGCTGCTGCTCGGCTTGCTGGCCGGCCGCTGGCGGCCACGGCCCGGCCCTTGGATGGAAGGCATACGGCAACTCACCGGCCTGCTGCTGCTGGGAACCGCATGGTGGCTGGCGGGTAATCTGCTGCCGGGCGCACTGGCACTCGCAGGCTGGGCTGCCCTGGCCTGCTTTGCGGCCGTGCTGCTGGGTGCGTTCGAACCCCTGGAGCGCCCGATCCGTCCCGGCCCGGCGGCACTCAAAAGTGCAGGCTTGCTGCTAACGGGCGTGGCGCTGGTATGGCTATTCGGCGCCGCCAGCGGCGGCCGCGATCCGCTGGCTCCTCTGGCGGCCTGGCAAGGCCCTGCCGCCCGGCAAGATGCACCGCTGGTGTTTCAAACCGTCCGAGACACTGCGGCGCTGGATGCTGCCCTGGCAGCCAGCACCCGGCCTGTCATGCTGGATGTCTATGCCGACTGGTGCGCCATCTGTCACGAAATGGAGCGCAACACGCTCTCGGACGCGGCGGTACAGGCCCGGCTGCACCAGTTCACGCTATTGCGCCTGGATGTCACCCGCGCCAGTGCCGCTGACCGCGCGCTGATGAAGCAACTACGCATTTTCGGCCCGCCTGCCATGCTGTTCTATGACGCCGACGGGCAAGCCAGGGAGGATGCCCGGGTCATCGGTTATATGGGCCCGCAGGACTTCCTGAAAGTGCTTGATCAGCTGCGCTGAGCCGCAAGAGGGATCCTATCTCGCACACCCCCCTACTGCGCCCGGCAAGCCGGCCCCTCGCCAACCTGCAGGCAGGCGCCAGCCAAAGCCTGATACCGGGCCGCCTGCGTATGCCTTCAGGAACGCGAGAACAGCAAGCCCAGCCCTGCCGTACCCAGGAACAGCCCGCAGCACTTGTTGAAACGCCCCATATTGCGCGGTGTCTTGAGCCAGCCGCCCAGATAGACCCCCATGAACGCATACAAGGCGATGGAGCCCCATTCCAAGATCAGGAACACGCCTCCCAGCATCAGCAACTGCTCCGCCACTGGCTGCGTGTGATCAACGAACTGCGGCAGCAAAGCGCCAAAAATCAGAATGGCCTTGGGATTGCTGATGGCGACCATGAACTCGGTGCGCATCAGTTGCACCAATGATTCATGCGCCACATGGGCACCGATAGCCGGGTCGAACCCGCCGACCTTGGCTCGCCACAACTTGATGGCGATATACAGCAAATAGGCAGCGCCCACGAATTTGACCGCCAGGAAGAACGAGGCTGACGCAGCCAGCAAGGCGGCCAGCCCCAGCGCCGACAGGACGATCAGAATGGCAAAGGCCGCCTCCCGCCCCAAACCTGCCCCCACGGCCTTGCGAAAGCCATGGCATGCGCCATTGTGTACGCTGAGCAGATTGTTCGGCCCAGGCACCAGATTCAGTGCAAAACAGGTGGGCACAAAAAGTAGCAGGCTGGTGAGTGTCATTTCCTATCCTATCGGCCAGGCCGGTACCGCAACGGGCGGCCAGAACGGCGAAATCCCCGCCCGATAAGACGCCGGCTTTCAAGGCAGCGGCGCGTTCCCGGACGGGGAGTACGGCATAAGTATGAACCCTGCTGCGGCTTTTGGCGAGACCGGCATGTGTTGTTCTCGACACAGTCCGCCAGGCTGGCCAGGCCTCAGGCAAAAAGAAAGGCGGCGGCCGTCAGAAACGGCCGCCGCCCGGCATCAGCACAGGCTGATGTACGTCTTATTCCTGATCTGCAGCTTGCTCGGCAGCGTCCACTTCCGGACGATCCACCAGCTCCATGAACGCCATCGGGGCGTTGTCGCCCTGACGGAAGCCCATCTTCAGCACACGGGTGTAGCCGCCGTTACGAGCAGCGTAGCGCGGGCCGATGACTTCAAACAGCTTGACCACGGCGTCGCGATCACGCAGACGGGCGAAAGCCAGGCGCTTGTTGGCCAGGGTGGGGTTCTTGCCCAGCGTGATCAGCGGCTCGATGACGCGACGCAGTTCCTTGGCTTTCGGCAAGGTGGTCTTGATCGCTTCGTGCGTGATCAACGAGACGGACATGTTGCGGAACATGGCAAGGCGGTGGCTGCTGGTGCGGTTCAGCTTACGCAGGCCGTTACGGTGACGCATGGTATTTCCTTTGAATCTTGAATGAACAGTGCCTGAGCACCTGGATAATCGGCTCTTCTATCACCTCTTGCGAGGCGCGGTCCGATGGAAAAATGGCATCAAATGCCGGTACTGCCACAACATCCGGAAGACATGCTTCCGGCCAGGGACGAAAAAGCTGCCCTGGAACGGCAATCCGGGCGAAACGGCTGCCCGGCTTGCCGCGTTGCCATGCAAATGCATGGCAACTCAAGCAGACAAGGCCCAGGCATGCGCCAGGGCCTTGTTTGATACTTTAGGGACGCTCGAGGCCCAGGGGCGGCCAGTTTTCCAGCTTCATGCCCAGGGTCAGGCCACGTGCGGCCAGCACTTCCTTGATCTCGTTGAGCGACTTGCGGCCCAGGTTCGGGGTCTTGAGCAGCTCGTTCTCGGTACGCTGGATCAGGTCGCCGATGTAGTAGATGTTTTCGGCCTTCAGGCAGTTGGCCGAACGCACCGTCAGTTCCAGGTCGTCCACCGGGCGCAGCAGGACCGGGTCGATCTGCGGCGCGCCAGCGCGGCTGGGCTGCTCGTAGGCGGATTCGCCCGGGCCTTCCAGCGCGGCGAACACGGAGATCTGGTCCATCAGGATGCGGGCCGATTGGCGCACCGCTTCCTCGGGCGTGATCACGCCGTTGGTTTCGATGTCCAGCACCAGCTTGTCCAGGTCGGTACGTTGCTCGACGCGGGCATTCTCGACCGCGTAGCTCACGCGGCGCACGGGGCTGAACGAAGCGTCCAGCACAATACGGCCGATGGATTGCGAACGGTCGTCAGCCAGGGCGCGCACGTTGCCGGGCACATAGCCACGGCCTTGCTCGACCTTGATCTGCATTTCCAGCTTGGCGTTTTCGCTCAGGTGGGCCAGCACATGATCCGGGTTGATGATTTCAACATCATGCGGCAGTTCGATGTCACGCGCGAACACATCGCCGGGGCCTTGCTTGCGCAGGATCAGCGTGACTTCTTCGCGGCTGTGCAGCTTGAACACCACGCCCTTCAGGTTCAGGATCAGGTCAACCACGTCTTCCTGGACGCCCGGCAACGTGGAGTACTCGTGCACCACACCGGTGATCTGCACTTCGGTCGGCGCGTAGCCAGTCATGGAGGACAGCAGGATGCGGCGCAGCGCATTGCCCAGCGTGTGGCCGTAGCCGCGCTCGAAGGGCTCCATGATGATCTTGGCATGGGTAGCGCTCAGCGTTTCGACTTCAATCGCACGCGGCTTCAGAAAACCTTGGACAGACATGAATGTTCCTTGATCAATACCCTCGGCTCGTTACACCGATAAGGCTGACGGAAAAGAGAAAGAAATGAACGGTGAACCAGGCACCACCGCCTATACCGCCAAACAAGGCGGCCATCCGTCGGGATGGCGGGGCAGACTGCCTGTTGCATGGATGCCGTCTGGCTGGGCGCGGCGATGAAGTTAACATCGGGGCACCCGCCCGCGACACACATGCAACAGGCAGCCGGGTGCAAATGCACGCGGCTGCCGAACAAGAATCGGAGTATAGCGCACCGCCACCGGAATGGCGGCGCCAGACCCGATAATCGCGTCGATTAACGCGAGTAAAGTTCCACGACCATGGATTCGTTGATGTCGCGAGCGACGTCGGAACGATCCGGGGCGGACTTGAAGGTACCGACCAGCTTGGTGGCGTCAACTTCCACCCACTGCGGCATGCCTTGGCTGGCGGCCAGATCCAGGGCTTCCTTGATACGAGCCTGGCCCTTGGCCTTCTCGCGCACGCCGATCACGTCACCTGCCTTGATCAGCATGGACGGGATGTCAGCCGTATGGCCGTTCAGTTCGATAGCGCGGTGAGCCACCAGCTGGCGGGCTTCAGCGCGCGTGGAACCGAAGCCCATGCGGTAAACGACGTTGTCCAGACGCGATTCCAGCAACTGGATCAGGATTTCGCCGGTGTTGCCACGACGGCGCTCGGCTTCTTCAAAGTACTTGCGGAACTGTTTTTCCAGAACGCCGTACATGCGCTTGAGCTTTTGCTTCTCACGCAGCTGCAGACCGTAGTCGGACGTACGGGCACCGGAGGTGCGGCCGTGCTGACCGGGCTTGGAATCCAGCTTGCACTTGGAATCCAGCGAACGGCGGGCGCTCTTCAGGAACAGATCGGTACCCTCGCGACGCGAGAGCTTGCACTTGGGGCCAATGTAACGTGCCATGTGGTTTTCCCTTAAATACGACGGCGCTTGGGCGGACGGCAGCCGTTGTGCGGCACCGGCGTGATGTCAGCAATGCTGGAGATCTTGATGCCCAGCGCATTCAGCGCGCGCACCGAAGATTCGCGGCCGGGACCAGGTCCCTTGATGCGGACTTCCAGCGTCTTGATGCCATACTCGATCGCCACGCGACCGGCGCTCTCGGCAGCAACCTGCGCTGCGAACGGGGTCGATTTACGCGAACCCTTGAAACCTGCGCCACCGGAGGTAGCCCAGGCCAGGGCATTGCCCTGACGGTCGGTGATCGTGATGATCGTGTTGTTGAAAGAAGCGTGAACGTGGGCGATACCGTCCGATACGTTCTTCTTGACCTTTTTACGGACGCGCGAGGCGCCGCTCGACGAAGCTTTGGCCATGATGTCTATCCTTGATTATTTCTTCAGAGACGCTGCGGCGCGACGCGGACCCTTACGGGTACGAGCGTTCGTGCGAGTGCGCTGACCGCGAACCGGCAGGCCACGCTTGTGACGCATGCCACGATAGGTACCCAGGTCGATGAGGCGCTTGATGGAAAGCTGCACTTCACGACGCAGATCACCTTCGACGGTGAAGACACCGACGTGTTCGCGGATACGCTCCAGCTCAGCGTCGGTGAGATCCTTGACCTTCTTGTCCACAGGTACGCCTGCGGCTTCGCAAATCTTGCGAGCACGGGTACGACCAATGCCGTAGATGGCGGTCAGGCCGATCTCGGCGTGTTGTTGCGGCGGAATATTGATGCCAGCAATACGGGCCATGACTGTTCCTTGAATAAATCCGTTGCTAATGACCGGCTAAACCGATCTGAATCCTGTTAGTCCCTGTACCCCGACCGGATCACTTGGACCGGAATACGATCCTGGCACGCGACAGGTCATAGGGCGTGAGCTCCACTGTGACCTTGTCACCCGGCAGGATCCGGATGTAATGCATGCGCATCTTGCCGGAAATGTGGCCAAGTACAACATGGCCGTTTTCCAGCTTGACGCGGAAAGTTGCGTTGGGGAGGTTTTCAATAACCTCGCCCTGCATCTGAATGACATCGTCCTTTGCCATTTTCTGCTACCACTCTACTAGCGCAAGGGTCGGTTCCCGCCCTTGAAGTTTGCCTTCTTGAGCAGAGAGTCATATTGATGAGACATCATGTAGGCTTGAACCTGGGCCATGAAGTCCATGGTTACCACCACCATGATGAGCAGGGAAGTGCCGCCAAACAGGAACGGAACATTCCAACGCATCACCAAAAACTCGGGAATCAAGCACACCAGCGTGATATACAACGCGCCCGCCAGAGTCAGGCGCATGAGGATCTTGTCGATATATCGCGCGGTTTGCTCACCAGGACGAATCCCCGGCACAAAAGCGCCGCTCTTCTTGAGATTGTCCGCAGTTTCACGGCTGTTGAACACCAGGGCCGTGTAGAAGAAGCAGAAAAAGATGATGGCAGTGGCGTACAGGGTGACATACAGCGGCTGACGCGGTTGCAAAGCCGCAGCCAGGTCACTCAGCCAACGCATGCTCTCGCCAGTGGCAAACCAGCTGGCCACCGTGGCGGGCAACAGAATGATGGACGAGGCGAAGATCGGAGGGATCACACCTGCCATATTCAGCTTCAGGGGCAGATGCGAGCTCTGGCCACCATAAAGCTTGTTACCCACCTGGCGTTTCGCATAGTTGACGGTGATCCTGCGCTGCGCACGCTCGACGAACACTACCAACGCCGTCACGGCGATGGAGAGTGCGACGATGAACAACGCGGCAGGCACCGACATAGCACTGGTACGCACCAGGTCCAACAGGCCCCCGACTGCCGAAGGCAGCCCGGCCACGATACCGGCGAAGATCAGGATCGAGATACCGTTACCCAGGCCACGCTCGGTGATCTGTTCGCCCAGCCACATGATGAACATGGTGCCGGTGACCAGCGTCACGACGGTCGTAAACCGGAACAGCATCGCACTGGTACCTGCAAGGATAAGCCCCTGCTGGGATTCCAGAGCCACCGAAATACCGATAGCCTGGGCCAGCGCCAGCACAACGGTGAAATACCGCGTGTACTGGGTGATCTTGCGGCGCCCTGCTTCGCCTTCCTTCTTCAGCGCTTCCAGCGAAGGAACCACCACGGACATCAACTGCATGATGATGGACGCGGAGATATAGGGCATGATGCCCAGCGCGAAGACGGAGAAACGCTCAAGCGCCCCGCCAGAAAACATGTTGAACAGGCCCAGGATCCCACCCGAGTGCTGACGGAACAAGTCCGACAGCGCATCGGGGTTGATACCAGGAACGGGAATATGCGTGCCGAGCCGGTAAACAACCAGCGCGAGCAACAGGAACACCAACCGACGCTTCAGATCGCCGTATCGGGGTCCGGTCTTGCCCAGTGCCTGCGCTTTAGCCACACATCACCTCGTGATCAAGCCAGCGAGCCGCCGGCCGCCTCAATGGCGGCGCGGGCGCCGGCCGTCGCCGTGATGCCCTTCAGGACCAGCTTGCGCGTCAGTTCGCCGGACTTGACGACTTTCGCGAAACGCACGGCCTGACCCACCACACCGGCTTGCTTCAGCACTTGCACATCGACTTCATCGACGGGCAGGCCTTGCAGCTCGGACAGGCGAACCTCAGCATACAGGTGACGATTCAAGGATTTGAAGCCACGCTTGGGCAGGCGGCGTTGCAGCGGCATTTGACCGCCTTCAAAGCCGACCTTGTGGAAACCACCGGTACGGGATTTCTGACCCTTGTGGCCACGGCCGGCGGTTTTGCCCAGACCGGAACCGATACCACGGCCGACGCGGCGACGGGCGCGCTTGCTACCTTCTGCCGGGGCCAGGCTGTTGAGTTGAATTTCCGACATCGTATTTCCTTAGACGTCCGAGACGGTAACGAGATAATCGACCTTGCGGATCATCCCACGCACTTCCGGCGTATCGACCAGCACCTTGCTGCTGTTCATACCGCGCAGCCCCAGGCCGCGAACCGTTTCACGGTGCGACTTGTGGGTGCCGATGACCGAACGCACCAGCGTAACCTTGATTTGCTTCTGAGCCATGACTTACCCCAGGATTTCTTCGACGGACTTGCCGCGCTTTGCAGCAACTTCCGCCGGCGTCTGGGCCGCACGCAGACCATTCAGCGTGGCGCGGACCATGTTGTAGGGGTTGCTCGAGCCCAGGCTCTTGGCAACCACGTTACGGACGCCCATCACTTCGAAGATGGCGCGCATCGGGCCGCCGGCGATGACGCCGGTACCTTCGGCTGCCGGCGAGATCAGCACCGTCGAGGCGCCGTGCTTGCCAACCACCGTGTGATGCAGCGTGCCATTCTTCAGAGGCACCTTGAACAGGCCGCGACGGGCTTGTTCCATTGCCTTCTGAACGGACACCGGCACTTCGCGGGCCTTGCCCTTACCCATGCCGATACGGCCGTCGCCATCGCCAACCACGGTCAGCGCAGCAAAGCTCATGGTGCGACCACCCTTGACGACTTTGCTGACGCGGTTGACCGCGATCATCTTTTCGCGGAAGCCGTCGTCGATTTCTTTCTCAGCGGCGTTCTTGCCTTGTACTTTAGCCATTTGACAATCCCTCGCTTAGAACTTGAGACCGGCTTCACGCGCGGCTTCGGCCAAAGCCTTCACACGACCGTGATAACGGAAACCCGAGCGATCGAAAGCCACGCTTTCGATGCCGGCGGCCTTGGCCTTCTCGGCCACGCGCTTGCCCACCAGGGTAGCAGCAGCGACGTTGCCGCCATTGCCTTCCAGCAGCTTGCGGACTTCGGCTTCCTGGGTGGAAGCGCTGACCAGCACGCGGTTGCCTTCCGGCGAAATGATGTTTGCGTAGATGTGCAGGTTCGAGCGGAAAACCGTCAGGCGATGAGCGCCCAGTTCGGCAATTTTCCGGCGAGTAGGCACCGCACGACGCAAACGGGAAAGATTCTTGTTCATAATGTTTCCTTGCTTGCGCGATTACTTCTTCTTGGTTTCCTTGATCGCCACGAATTCGTCAGCGTAGCGCACGCCCTTGCCCTTATAGGGTTCCGGCTTGCGATAGGCGCGAATCTTCGCGGCGGTCTGGCCCAGCACCTGCTTGTCGGAACCCTTCAGCACGATTTCGGTCGGCGTGGGGGTTTCCGCCTTGATACCGGCGGGCAGCGGGTGCACGATGTCGTGCGAGAAACCGAGTTGAAGCTTGACCGCGTCAGCTTGGGCCTGGGCACGGAAGCCCACGCCGATCAGCGTCAGTTTGCGCTCGAAGCCCTTGCTCACACCAGCAACCATGTTGGCGACCAGCGCGCGCACGGTACCGGACATGGCGTTGGCGTGGCGGCTGTCGTTAGCAGCGACGAACGACAGATTGCCGTCTTCCTGCTTGATCACGACGTTACCGTCCAGCGCTTGCGTCAGGCTGCCCAGGGGGCCCTTGACGACGATCTGGTCCTGGCTCAGGGTAACTTCCACACCCTTCGGCAGTTCAACGGGGTATTTTGCAATACGTGACATTCGAATCTCTCCTTAGGCCACGTAGCACAGCACTTCGCCGCCCACGCCATTGGCGCGAGCCTTGCGGTCGGTCATCACGCCACGCGAGGTGGACACGATGGCGACGCCCAGGCCGTTCATGACCTGAGGAATGCTGGTGCGACCCTTGTAAATACGCAGACCGGGGCGCGACACGCGCTCGATGCGCTCGATCACGGGACGGCCAGCGTAATACTTCAGGGAAATTTCCAGCTCGGGCTTGGCCGAGCCACCCTTGACTTCGAAACTCTCGATATAGCCTTCGTCCTTCAGCACAGCAGCAATTGCCACTTTCAGCTTCGAGGAGGGCATGCTCACCGAAGCCTTGTCAACTTGCTGCGCATTACGGATGCGAGTCAGCATATCGGCGATGGGATCGCTCATGCTCATAATTGAATCTCCTACCAGCTGGCCTTGGTGACGCCAGGAATCTCACCACGCATTGCGTATTCACGCACTTTGTGACGAGCCAGGCCAAATTTGCGGAACACGCCGCGGGGACGACCGGTCACGGCGCAACGGTTGCGCTGGCGAGTCGGGTTCGCGTTGCGCGGCAGCTCTTGCAGCTTCAGGCGCGCTTCGTAACGCTCTTCGTCGGTCTTGGAGGTATCGTCGATGATCGCCTTCAGCGCAGCGCGCTTGGCGGCGAACTTGGCGGCCAGCTTGGCACGCTTGATATCGCGATTGATCAGGGAAAGTTTAGCCACGTATCGCCCCTTAGTTGCGGAACGGGAAACGGAACGCCGTCAACAGCGCCTTTGCTTCCTCGTCGGTCTTGGCAGTGGTCGTGATACTGATGTTCAGGCCACGCAGCGCGTCGATCTTGTCGTACTCGATTTCGGGGAAAATGATCTGTTCCTTGACCCCGACGTTGTAGTTGCCACGACCATCGAACGCACGACCGGAAATACCACGGAAGTCACGCACGCGCGGCAGGGCCACGGTGACCAGACGGTCCAGGAATTCGTACATGCGTTGACCACGCAGGGTCACCATGCAGCCGATCGGGTAGTCTTCACGGATCTTGAAGCCGGCGATAGCCTTGCGGGTCTTCGTGATGACGACCTTCTGGCCAGCGATCTTGGTCAGATCGCCTGCGGCATTTTCAATGATCTTCTTGTCGGCAACCGCTTCGGACACACCCATGTTCAGGGTGATCTTGGTGATGCGCGGCACTTCCATGACGCTCTTGTAGCCGAACTTTTCCTTCAGTTCGGGTGCGATCTTGTCGCGATACAGTTCTTGAAAACGAGCCATGTCAGTTCCTTAAGCCTTGGCGCCGACGATTTCGCCGTTGGAGCGGTACACGCGCACCTTGCGGCCATCGACTTCCTTGATCCCGACGCGATCAGCCTTGCCGGTGGCAGGGTTGAAGATTGCGATATTCGAGATGTGGATGGGCAGGGTCTTTTCGACGATACCGCCCGTGGTGCCTTGCATGGGATTGGGGCGCACGTGCTTCTTCACCACATTGACGCCTTCGACCAGAACGTGGTCGGCATCAAGACGGGCCAGCACGACACCGCGCTGCTTGCGGCTGCGGCCAGCCAGCACGACGACTTCGTCGCCTTTGCGAATCTTGTTCATCGTATGCTCCTTACAGCACTTCCGGTGCCAGCGACACGATCTTCATGAAGCGGTCGGAACGCAGCTCGCGCGTCACCGGTCCGAAGATGCGGGTGCCGATAGGCTCCAGCTTGGCATTGAGCAAAACAGCGGCATTGCCGCCAAAACGGATCAGCGAACCGTCTTTACGGCGCACGCCCTTGGCGGTGCGCACGACGACGGCGTTGTAGATCTCGCCCTTCTTGACGCGGCCGCGGGGAGCCGCATCTTTGACGCTCACCTTGATGATGTCGCCAATGGCGGCATAACGGCGCTTGGAACCGCCGAGCACCTTGATGCACATCACTGACCGTGCACCGGTGTTGTCGGCCACGTCCAGCGTGGTCTGCATTTGAATCATGATTGTCCTTGTTCCAACTTAACCGGAATCCATGTCGTCCCTGCCCGGATGCCGCTACGGCACCCAATCCAGAAACAACATGCCCCCGCCAGTTTTGGCCCCGTTAGATCACGGCAGGTGCGTCCGAGACGCTTGCGCCGTCACCCTGGGATGAAAATCCTGCGGATAAAACTACCTGGCCACAGCCATACTTCAGCAAAACGTCCAGGTAAGCTCACGAATTTAGCACAGAGGCTAGTTAAAGTCCACAATATTTCCGAAAACGCAACACTGGCGGACGTCCATGAAAAAAGCAAGCCCTGGCTGGCAAGGCTTGCTTCATGCACTTCCGCCCCTTTCGAAGCGGAAGTGAACATAGCACCGATGGCTTAGATCACGCGAACCGCTTCGATCAGGCGCGTCACGCTCCAGGACTTGGAACGGGACAGCGGACGACCTTCCGCGATTTCGACGATGTCGCCTTCGTTGTATTGGTTGGCTTCGTCATGCGCCTTGTACTTATTGGAACGCACAACGATCTTGCCGTACAGCGGGTGCTTGGTACGGCGCTCAACCAGCACCACGACGGTCTTGTCCATCTTGTTGCTGACGACCTTGCCGATCAGCGTACGCTGACGCTTGGCCGGAGTGGTGTTTTGGGTTTCGCTCATATCAGTTTCCCGCCTTTTCCGTCAGCAGAGTACGCACGCGAGCGATGTCGCGACGAACCTTGCGGATCTGGCTGTGATTGGCAAGCTGCTGAGTGGCCTTCTGCAGACGCAGATTGAATTGTGCCTTCAGCAGGCTTTCGAGTTCCTTGCCGAGCTCGGCAGCGTCTTTGGCTCGAAGTTCGCTAGCTTTCATGTCGATCTCCTCAAGCACCGATATGACGCGACACGAACACGGTCGAGATCGGCAGCTTGGCAGCAGCCAGGCGGAACGCCTCGCGCGCCAGCTCTTCGCTGACCCCTTCCATCTCGTACAGCACCTTGCCGGGCTGAATTTCAGCAACCCAGTACTCCGGGTTACCCTTACCATTACCCATACGCACTTCAGCAGGTTTTTGCGAGATCGGTTTGTCCGGGAAAATACGGATCCAGATCCGGCCACCACGCTTGATGTGACGGTTGATAGCACGACGTGCAGCTTCGATCTGACGAGCGGTCAGACGACCGCGGCCCGTGGCCTTCAGACCGAATTCGCCGAACGAGACGGCGGTGCCGCGCGTCGCCAGGCCGGTGTTACGGCCCTTCTGCTCTTTGCGGTATTTCCTGCGTGCCGGTTGCAGCATGCTTATTCTCCTTCAGCCGCCGAGGCAGCATCAGACTTGCGCGGACCACGGCCACGACCGGCGCCACCGGGGCGACGGTTGTCCGGACGGTCGCCACGGGGACGACGCGGGCGGCGCTCTTCATCACGCGGCGCAACAGCCACTTCGGGCGGCAGTTCGCCGTTAGGCAGACGATCGCCCTTGTAAACCCAGACCTTGATACCGATGATACCGTAGGTGGTTTGGGCTTCGGACGTGCCGTAGTCGATGTTGGCGCGCAGCGTGTGCAGGGGCACACGGCCTTCGCGATACCATTCGGTACGGGCGATTTCGATACCGTTCAGACGGCCCGAGCTCATGATCTTGATGCCTTGCGCACCCAGGCGCATGGCATTTTGCATCGCACGCTTCATGGCGCGACGGAACATGATGCGCTTTTCGAGCTGCTGGGCGATCGAATCGGCGATCAGCTGAGCGTCGGTTTCCGGCTTGCGGATTTCTTCGATGTTGACGTGCACGGGCACGCCCATCAGACGCTGCAGATCGCTCTTCAGGCTTTCGATGTCCTCGCCGCGCTTGCCGATCACCACGCCCGGACGAGCCGAGTAAACAGTGATACGGGCATTCTTGGCAGGACGCTCGATGACCACGCGGCCAACGGATGCGCTCTTGAGCTTCTTCTTCAGATACTCGCGGACGCGGATATCTTCAGCCAGCATCGTGCGATACGACGAATCGCCAGCGAACCAGCGGGAAGTCCAGTCACGCGAGACTGCCAGGCGGAACCCAGTAGGGTGAATTTTCTGACCCATCTTGACTCCTTAGGCGCCGACCTTAACCACAATGTGGCAGGTCTGCTTCTCGATACGGTTACCGCGGCCTTTAGCGCGTGCGGAAAAACGCTTCAGCGACTGGGCCTTATCGACGTAGATCGTGGTGACCTTCAGTTCGTCGATATCAGCGCCGTCGTTGTGTTCAGCGTTGGCGATAGCCGAATCGACAGCCTTCTTCAGGATGACGGCGGCCTTCTTGGGCGAGAACGTGAGGATGGTCAGTGCCTGCGCCACAGACTTGCCACGGATCTGGTCAGCGACCAGACGGACTTTCTGAGCGGAGATACGAACCCCACGGACATTGGCGGTAGTTTCCATCGCTTACCTCTTGGCCTTCTTGTCCGCAGCGTGGCCCTTGAACGTACGGGTCAGTGCGAACTCGCCCAACTTGTGGCCAACCATGTTCTCGTTGATATAAACGGGAACGTGCTGACGACCGTTGTGCACAGCAATCGTCAAGCCGATGAACTCCGGCAGGACGGTGGAACGGCGCGACCAGGTTTTGATCGGCCTCTTGTCGTTGCCCGCGATTGCCTTTTCGACCTTGGAAACCAGGTGCGAATCGACAAACGGGCCTTTCTTGACGGAACGGGACATGATGTTCGCCTCTTACTTGCGCTTGCGCCGTTGGACGATCATGTTGTTCGTCCGCTTGTTGCGACGGGTCTTGAAACCCTTCGCCGGAGTACCCCAGGGGCTGACAGGCTCGCGTGCTTCGCCAGTACGACCTTCACCACCACCGTGCGGGTGGTCGATCGGGTTCATGGCAACACCGCGGACCGTCGGACGGATACCGCGCCAACGCACGGCACCGGCCTTGCCGATCTGGCGCAGGCTGTGTTCTTCGTTACCGACTTCACCGATGGTGGCGCGGCACTCGATGTGCACGCGGCGCACTTCGCCGGAGCGCAGACGCACTTGGGCGTAAACGCCTTCGCGAGCCAGCAGCACAGCGGAAGCACCAGCCGAACGTGCCATCTGGGCACCCTTGCCCGGCAGCAGCTCGATACCGTGAATGGTCGAACCCACCGGAATGTTGCGGATCGGCAGCGTATTGCCTACGCGGATCGGCGCATCCACACCGGAGAACACCGTTGCGCCAACTTCCAGGCCACGGGGAGCGATGATGTAGCGGCGCTCGCCGTCTGCGTACACCAGCAGAGCGATGTGCGCGGTACGGTTGGGGTCATATTCCAGACGCTCGACGCGTGCCGGGATACCATCTTTGTTACGACGGAAGTCGATAACACGATAGTGCTGCTTGTGACCACCGCCACGGTGACGCACCGTGATGTGACCATTGTTGTTGCGGCCCGAACCACGGCTCTTCTTTTCGAGCAGCGGTGCGTAGGGCGCACCCTTGTGCAGCTTGTCGTTGACGACCTTGATCAGGCCACGACGGCCGGCGGAAGTCGGCTTGACTTTAACGAGGGCCATTTAGTTCACCTCCGCAAAGTCGATCTGCTGACCCGGCTTGAGCGAGACATAGGCCTTGCGCTCATTGCGGCGACGGCCATTGAAACGACCGAAGCGTTTGACTTTGCCCTTGCGATTGAGGACCTGCACGGACTCGACCTGCACCTTGAAGAGCAGTTCGACGGCAGCCTTGATTTCCGGCTTGGTCGCGTCAGCAACCACACGGAAGGCGATTTGTTCGTTCTTTTCGGCGATGAACGTGGCCTTTTCGGTCACGATGGGCGCCAGAATGACTTGCAGCAAACGTTCCGTGCTCATCCCAGCATCTCCTCGAATTGCGCGACCGCAGCCTTGGTGATCAGCAGATTCTTGTAGTGAATCAGCGACAGCGGGTCGATGTAGCGCGGCTCGATCACAGCAACGTGCGGCAGGTTGCGCGTTGCCAGATAGGTGTTCTCATCAACGGAATCCGTGACGATCAGCACCGACTCGAGGCCCAGCGTCTTCAGGCGTTCAACGGCCTGCTTGGTCTTGGGCGTTTCCAGCGCGAAGTCTTCCACGACGGCCACACGGCCTTCGCGAGCCAGCTGAGAGAGGATCGAACGCATACCTGCGCGATACATCTTCTTGTTGATCTTCTGGCTGAAGTTTTCGTCGGGCGAGTTCGGGAATGCGCGACCACCCCCACGCCACAGCGGCGAGGACGTCATACCGGCGCGGGCACGGCCCGTACCTTTCTGGCGCCACGGCTTCTTGGTGGAGTGCTTGACTTCGTCACGACCCTTCTGGGCACGGTTGCCGCTGCGGGCATTGGCCTGGAAGGCAACGACGATCTGGTGCACCAGGGCTTCGTTGAAGTCACGACCAAACACCGCGTCCGGGACGCTGACGGTCGATTCGGACTGGCCTTGTTCGTTCAGGAGCTTGATTTCCATGGCTTAGGCACCCTTCTTCAGCGGCGTCTTGACGGCAGGACGCACAATGATGTTAGCGCCAGCGTGACCGGGAACGGCGCCCTTGACGAGCAACAGACCGCGTTCGGCGTCAACGCGCACGATGTCCAGGTTCTGAACGGTGCGGGTCACGTCGCCCATGTGGCCAGACATCTTCTTGCCCGGGAAAATCCGGCCCGGATCCTGCGCCTGGCCGATGGAGCCGGGCACGCGGTGCGAGCGGGAGTTACCGTGCGAAGCACGCTGAGAGCCGAAGTTGTGGCGCTTGATGGTACCTGCAAAGCCCTTACCGATGCTCGTGCCGGTGACATCGACCTTCTGGCCGGCTTCAAACACGCTTTCAACGGCAACGACGGCGCCAGGAGCGAACTCGGCGGCGCGGGCGGGGTCAAGACGGAACTCCTTGAGGGAGCTGCCGGCTTCGATGCCTGCCTTGGCAAAGTGGCCGGTTTCAGGCTTGGTCACGCGGGAAGCGCGGCGTTCGCCATAGGCCAGTTGCACAGCTGCATAGCCGTCGGTTTCGACGGACTTGACCTGGGCGACGCGGTTGTTCGACACGTCCAGCACGGTCACGGGGATGGACACGCCATCATCCGTGAAAATGCGGGTCATGCCGACTTTGCGCCCCACCAGCCCAAGCCGGAACGCGGCAGGCGTGGGTGTCGGATTCGACATTGTTTTCTCCGGGGTTGTAACCCTAATCCCGACTACGATTGGTCGGGGCTGCGTTAATGCACACAACAGCTGCACCAGGAAACCTCGGCTTCCATGGCACCCCGCCTGACGCGAAAAAAAACGCGGCATGCGGACTGTTTGCACGCACATGAATAATGCCCCAGTTAGGGCAAGTCTCCGATTCTAGCATGATGCGCAGAAAATGCGCAATCCATGGCGTGCTCACAACACTTTTGTCAAGTGCAGTGCGCCCAGCCCCTGCGCCTACTCTTCGCCCTGTGCCGCAAAACTCTCGGCCAGGAAGTCCAGCAAAGCGCGAACCGCCGGCAACTGCCCGCGGCGCGAGGCGAACACGGCATGGATGATGCCGCACGGCGGCTCCCAACCCGGCAGGAGCATTACCAGTTCCCCCCGGGCCAGCTCCTGGCTGATCGTCATATAAGGCAGCTGCACCACGCCAACGCCCCGCACGGCCGCATCGCGCAGCACGTTCAGGCCGCGCGTCACCAGGCGCGGCTGGTGACGCAGTACGACTTCGCTTTTGTCCGGCCCCAGCAGATGCCAGGTGAAATCCCCGCGCTGCAAGCCATGCCCCATGCTGGGCAGGCGACGCAAATCTTCCAGCTCCCGCGGCTTGCCCTCCCGCGCCAGCAGGGCCGGGCTGGCGACCAGGCATTGCCGCCGGCGCCCCAGCACACGCATCACCAGTTCACTGTCCTCCAGGGGCGGCGGCCGCACCCGGATGGCAATGTCCACGCCTTCGCCCACGACATCGACACGGCGATTGGTCTCTTCCAGGTGAATATCCACCAGCGCATGGCGCGCCATGAAATTCGCGACCATCTCTCCCACACTGGCATCCAGCAGCGCAACGGGACAGGTCATGCGTACCATCCCGCGGGGTTCGGAATGCGCCAGGGCGACGGCCTCGTCGGCAGCATCGGCCTCGACCAGCATGGCCTTGCAATGCGTGTAATACACCTGCCCGACATCCGTCACGGAAAAGCGGCGCGTGGAGCGCTGGATCAAGCGTACGCCCAGGCGCTCTTCCAGCATGGCCACATGCCGGCTCAACTTTGATTTGGGCACACCCAGCACCCGGCCTGCAGGCGCGAACCCGCCATGCTCGACCACCTGCACATAGTAATAAAGGTCGTTCAGATCACGCCGCATCCCGTACGCTCCAGGCCAGCCCGGACATACGCCGAGGCCGGCTGCAACCTTCCACACCCATCTTCCCGCACCGCGCGCTGCCATGGCGCGCCCCCAGCGACTATGATAGCGGAATCATTCCGGCCGCCAAGACAACTCTCGCACCCTCTAAAATACCGGCGCCCTATCCTCTTCCCTTTCCCGTCATGCTGCTGCACATCCTGTACCTGATCGCCATCGTCGCCGAAGGCATTACCGCCGCCCTGGCCGCCGGCCGCCGCAACATGGACTGGGTCGGCGTATTTCTATTGGGGTGCATCACCGCACTGGGCGGCGGCTCTGCGCGCGATATCGTACTGGGACACTACCCGCTGACCTGGGTTCAACACCCTCACTATCTGCTGATTACCGGCGGCGCCGCGCTGCTGACCATCGCCGTGGCGCGCTTCATGCACCGCCTGCACAAGCTGTTCCTGTTCCTGGATGCCATCGGCCTCGTCGTCTTTACCGTGATCGGCTGCAACATCGCCATGGAAATGCAGCTGCCGGTCATCATCATCATCGCTTCCGGCATGATCACCGGCTGCGTGGGCGGCGTGCTGCGGGATATCCTCTGCAACGATATTCCGCTGTTGTTCCGCAGCGAACTCTATGCCACCGTGTCCATTTTTACCGGTTGCCTCTATATCGGCGGCCTGGCGCTGGACCTGCCCCACAACATGGTCATGGGCACAGCCATGGTCGCCGGCCTGACGCTGCGCCTGCTGGCGCTGCGTTTCGACTGGAGCATGCCAAAATTCATCTACAGCCGGGGCGATCAGTAGCCGCCGCCCAGGCGTGCGCCACGCCGGCGTACGCCTTCCACTCCCGCCCGGCTGGCACAGGCTGATTCCATCAGCCATTGACCGGAGCCAGCATGCCTATCGGTACTCACGCAACGCCACTGCACCGTCCCATTGGCATTTTCGATGCCGGCATTGGCAGCTACGCCATTGTTGAACTGGTGCGCCAACACTTTCCCGAGCAGGACATTATCTATTTCGCGGATCGCGCCAGCTTTCCTTATGGCATGCGCACACCGGCCGAACTACGGGCCTCCGTCGGCGCCGCCATCAAATACCTGGCCGGCCAGGGTGCGCAGGCAGTCGTCCTGGCCTCGAACGCACCTTCCGTCATGGTGCTCGATGCCCTGCGCCCCGCCATGCCCGTCCCCGTGCTCGGCATCTATCCGCCTGTTGCCGCCGCCCTCGCGCGCTCACGCTCCGGTCATGCAGCGGTACTGGGTGTGCAATCCCTGGTCAGCAGCCCCGAAATCCGTGCGTATATCGCCACGCAGGTTCAGTCTGCCCGCAACACTGCATCCGCCGTCGCGACGTCCGCCATCGCAGCTCCCGTGGCTGCCGCCTCCGCGGCCCCAGGCACATCGGCGGCCAACAGCATAGGCCCGGTGGCCCTGGTCAATGCCTCATCACTGGTGGCGTATGTCGAAGACGGCAGCTTTCTTTCCCGGCCCGAGGCCACCCGGCAAGCCGTCCAGGCCTTCATGGACCGATTGCAGCGCGAACTGCCCCAGGTAGATACCTGCACACTGTCCTCCACCCACCTGCCCTGGCTACGCCACTACTTCGAAGCCGCAGCGCCCCGACTGGCCTTCGTGGATCCGGCAGAAACCCTGCTGCCCCAACTACAGCCCCATCTATCGCCAGGCCAGGGCCGCACCCTATGCCTGGCGAGCGAATCCGAGACCTACCCCATCGCCGGATTGAAGGAAATGCTGACCCGGCTCGGCGTCAATCTCGACCCCATTCCGATACAGCTTCCTTAAACCCCTGCACAAAATCCAGGGGCGAAAAAAAAGACACTCCGTAGAGTGTCTTTGTTCTTGCGTCAGGGCAGCCAGGCGCTCCGAAGAACCGCCGCGCCCCGCAAGAGTGCGATAACGCTTAGACAGCGATATCGACGTCCACACCAGCCGGCAAGTCCAGGCGCATCAGCGCATCAACCGTCTTGTCGGTGGGATCCACGATATCCATCAGGCGTTGGTGCGTACGGATTTCGAACTGATCACGCGACGTCTTGTTGACGTGCGGCGAACGCAGCACATCATAGCGACGGATACGGGTGGGCAGGGGAACCGGACCACGGACCACAGCACCAGTGCGCTTGGCGGTTTCGACGATTTCAGCGGCCGATTGGTCGATGAGTTTATAGTCGAACGCTTTCAGACGGATGCGGATTTTCTGGTTTTTCATTGGAATTCCTAAAGAACGCAATTTGGACGCGGGAACCCGAGGGTTCCCGCAACAAGCAGCAATGCTTACTTGATGATGCTGGCAACGACGCCGGCGCCGACGGTACGACCGCCTTCACGGATGGCGAAACGCAGGCCTTCTTCCATGGCGATGGGGGCCAGCAGCTTCACAACGATGGAGACGTTGTCGCCCGGCAGAACCATTTCCTTGTCAGCCGGCAGGTCGATCGTGCCCGTCACGTCCGTGGTACGGAAGTAGAACTGGGGACGATAGCCGTTGAAGAAC
>NZ_CBCSIQ010000031.1:0-45663 GCF_965139615.1 Kerstersia similis | reverse complement strand
ACGTGCTTACTCGGTTGCCGACGCTGCACAATGGCCGGATCGGAGAACTGCTGCCGCATCGCTGGCAGCCGGAGAGAACGGACTGAAAGACAACGGCCGCTAACGCGGCCGTTCGTCAAGGTGGGTTGCCCAGACGCTTACGCAGCATCCATTTTCCCTTGCTGTATTCCTCGACGCCCCAACCGACGTTGTGCAGTTCAACCAGGGCGCGGCGAGTCGCTTGGCGGCGTTTCTTCATTGCTTCGGTATTGGCGGCGTCGGGCCAGATGTAGGAACAGAGTGTGTCCAGTTCCACGCTGCCTTGCTTGCCTGGATCAATCCAGCCACATAGGCGTTGGTGCATCAGTCTGGCCGGGTCGCTGTTCAGGCGGCGAACTTCGTTCAAGTCGATACGCGAATGTGGCCGATGTCCCAGCACGGCCTCTGCGATCTGGGGGTTCAGGCATACGAACAGCTTGCCGTCCTCGGCATCGAATGCATGGCTCATCAAGTGGAAAGAGGCTCGACGTGGGCCGCTGTCGATAATGACGGTCACGTTTGACATGCGTACCAAGCTGGCTTTGACTGTGCGGATGTTCTCGCCGCTGTCATGCCAGCCGATTTCGGCCATCAAGCGAGTGATGTGGTGTCGCACCACCAGGCCGTCACTGTCCTTGGCATCGAGCTTTGGCGACAGGCCCAGCCGCAGTTGCTTCGGTAAGTGTCCTGTCGGGGCTGCCGTGAGAATGACGCCATTGGGGCCAGCCAGGGCTACCAAGCCCTGGAGCAAGCGCATATCGTCCGCGCCCAGCGGTTCGAAGCCGATAAAGCGGGCGCATTCGTTGTCGCCATACCGATAGGTCACATCCAGTTTGAGTTTCTTGCGGTCGCCGCGTTTCAGGCTGCGGAATAGTCCTGGTGCAAGGCAGTGCATAGGGTCGTGGCGGGCGTGAGTGAGGTTAGAAGCCATCGACAAGCCTCCGGGTGTCACGCGCCTTGCTTGTCGCCTGTTGGAGCGGTACGGGGCGCAGAACACCGTCTTCCTGGCGTTCCAGCCATTGGGCCAGTGGTGCGGCGTTGTTGTTCTGCTTGGATACCCCCAAGCGGAGGAACGCGCTGCGTCGATCAGCACCGATGGCGGCAGGGCTGTTTTGAGGGTCAATGAAGCGTTTAGCCTGATCCTCGGTCATGCGTGCCAGATAGCCGCACCACCGGGCGTTGTCGATCAGGGCCGATGCGCCGCGTGCAGCCTGCTGCTGATCGAGCAAGCCATCGCGTGCGCTGCTTTTGCTGGTGTGATGCACATACAGGACGGCAGCGCCCGTAGTGCTGGCCAGCAGTTCCAGGCGGGCGATCAGGAAGCCCATATCGCCGTTGCTGTTCTCATCGAGTTGGTGAATGCGGCTGAGCGTATCCAACACGATCAGGCGGTAGCCTTCCGTGTATTTCTGCAAGCTGGTGAAGTCATCGTTCGCCATGATGTTGAAGCGGCTGCATGGCGACAAGGCAAAGTTCGCGGCGATGGCGGCGCGGGCGTCCGCAGATAGGTACTTGCGGATTGCATAGCCACGATGGTGATGCTCCAGGGCGTCATCTTCCGCCGCCAGGTAGAACACTTTGCCGGTCTTGCTCGGGGCCAGGTTCAGCAAATCACCACCAGGAACAGGGCACGCAACGGCCATCGCCGCCTGCAATGCCCAGGTGCTCTTTCCGATGCCGCCAGGCGCGATCAGGGCGCCGACTTTGCCAGCCTGAAAACCTGGCCAGATCATGTCTCTGGCAATCGGGGCATGTTCAAAGATATGTGTGTAGTCGAGGATCTCCATGCCTCACCCTCGCGTCAATGCTGGCTGGGCCTGCGCATGACGTTGGCGGGCGACAGTTTCGGCTTTGGTGGGCCTGCCACGGCGCGTAGTGCGTGATTCTGTGGCAGCGGCATCCGCAGCCTGAATAGCGACGTGGCCAGCAAGCCATGCCTCCACGTCCTCGATGCGCCACAGCAGGCGCTTGGTGTTGGGCAGGCGGCAGATCGGCGGCAACGATTGCGGGTTGCGGCACGCATCACTGCGGATGCTGTTGACGGATTTGTGTATGTACTGAGCCAGTTGCTCGACGGTGAGCAGAGGTTTCATGGCAAACGTCTCCGATCCCGACCGACATATGTCGGCCAAGTTCGAATGAGTCCGCGGCCCCGACTCCAGACCTAGCCGATCACGCCCTTGCTCTACTGAGCCGCTGTGACCGGCATCGCATCGGAAAAGACTCGGTGGGGTTGTGCCCCAAGTTGCTTGCCCGCTTTCCGTGCCGATACCGACCTTTGTTTAACCGGCCCCATTCTGACCGGCGGGGGTATCGACTGGCGATGCTTGGCGCATCCTTTCTGGCGTTCCCATCGATCCGCTTACGGTGGGTGCTGCTGAACAATCCGTGGCTCTCGCTTGGTGGAGTGTGAGCGGCGCTACCCGCATCCATCCTTTGCTTTTTTCTCGGAGCCGTTCACAACGTCTTCAGCGCGTGGCAAACCGAATTTCTCGATGGGGGTATCTTAGCAACAGCTTCGTGCATTGTCATGCGTTGCGCATGCCGAAAACCCGCTGCGGGGTGCTGTGGCTTGCCACAATTTTGCCACACCTATTGTGGCAAAACCTGCTCTGAAATGCAAAACAAGGCACTACATCGCTAAACGTAGTGCCTTGTTTTAACTGGAAATTTTGGTGGAGCGGAGGAGGATCGAACTCCCGACCTTCGCATTGCGAACGCGACGCTCTCCCAGCTGAGCTACCGCCCCAAGTAAGAGAGAAATTATAGGCCTGCGGTTTTCAGTTTGCAAGCGCCTTCTGGTGGACGGCAGGCCTGGTATCGCCTCAGATTTTCAGTTCGGTAACGACCGGCGCGTGGTCCGACGGCTGTTCATTTGCGCGTGGGGTTTTGTCGATCAGGCTGGCTACGCAGCGGTCTTTCAGTGCGTCGGAAAGCAGAACATGGTCGATGCGCAGGCCTGCGTTGCGGCGGAAGGCGCCTTGGCGGTAGTCCCACCAGCTATAGCTTTTTTCGGCTTGTTCAAATAGGCGGAAGGAGTCGCTCAAGCCAAGATCCAGCAGTTGCGTCCAGGCAGCCCGCTCTTTGGGCGAAACCAGTACCTGGCCCGCCCATTTGGCGGGGTCATGGACATCGCGGTCGTCAGGAGCGATGTTGTAGTCGCCCAGGATGGCCAGTTTGGGGTAGCGTTGCAGTTCTTCGCGCAGCCATTCGTGCAGGGCGGCGAACCAGCTGAGTTTGTAGGGATACTTTTCGCTGTCGAGCGCCTGGCCGTTAGGGCAATACACGCTGACGACACGAATGTCTCCGCCAGCCGGGTCGGGCAGGGTGGCTGCCAGCAGGCGGCGCTGCGGGTCTTCAAAGCCGGGAATGTTGCGTACGATATCGGCACCCGGTTGACGCGAAATGACGGCAACGCCGTTATAGGTTTTCTGGCCAGCCCAGGCAGCGTGGTAGCCCAATTCCGTGAAGGCGGCGAGCGGGAATTTGTCGTCTTCCAGCTTGAGTTCCTGCAGGCAGAGGGCATCGACAGGGTTGGCGGTCAGCCAGTCGATGACCTGGGGCAGTCGGACTTTCAGGGAATTTACGTTCCAGGCTGCAAGTTTCATTGGGGACGAGACCTCTTGATGACGATGGGTGTCGGGATCGGGCAGAACAGTTGTCAGGCCGTTCATGAAGCGTGCCCGGCAACCCGTTATGGTAACAGCGGGCGCAAGAGGGGGGCGGCTGAGGGTGTACAGAGGACTTTCCAGCGCCGGAAGGGATTTTCGGCGTTCGGCGCCTGGCTCCCGTAAAATCCCTGTTTTCCTTCAAAGTCTTGTCGTCTTGCACATCGCCAATCATGGGCAGATGGCAAGGGCTGTTAACTGTTTATGTCCCAAATGCAAAAAAAGACCCATCGCGCGTGTGAAGCTTTGTCGGCCGCTGCCGCAGCGTACCCCGAGGCCTGGAAAAAGGCTGAGTTGTTCCGCTCGATCAACGGTCAGCCCGGCAAGCCGCGCTGGCAGGATTGGTGTTATCTGCCTTTGGGTGGTTGGTATGCAATTGTGGCCCGCGCCCGGCATGGCGGTAAGGAAATCAATAATTTGGCATCCTTGCTGGATGTATCGCGTTTGGCCGCTTTGGGCGCATGGCGCATGACTCAAGGCATCTACCGGTTCCAGCCGTCGCTGTTGGCGGCGCTGCGCGAGACACCGGCTGAGCTGAATCTGTCTTGCGAGACATTGTTCACGTTGCCGGAGTGGGGCGTGTATCTGGAAGTCCCAGGGCTGGAGGATGGCCTGTATGGCGTCTGGGCACACCTGGAGCACGATGCCAATAATGGCGCGCTGGAGTTGCGCTTGTTGCTGGATGAAGAGGCTGGCTTGACGCCCCTGATTCTGGATCTGGGGGCTGCGACGCTGGCCGATGCCGTGCAAGGGGCGATTGAGGCGTCCGAGCGTGAGGCTGATGTCAATCAGGCCGGCTTGGAAAAAACGGCAGCGCAGCAGAATGATGCCGGGGCCGCGCAGCAGACGGCACGGGTATTGCCCGTCGTGGTTGCGCTATTGCTGACGCTTTGTTCCGAGCAGACTGTATTCCAGCGTAAAGGAGAGGTGGCCAGGCCGTCGAATCCCGTGCCGCGCAAGACCAAACAGGGCGCGCGCCTGTTCCCGGCTGCCGGCCCGACAGAGTGGGAAGTGGTGGGCGATCAGTAAGTCCATGGTTGTCGGCTTGAGCGTTTGCTTGCGTAGCTTGTGTAAGCCCGCAGGCATTGCAGCCTTGGTGCCCAGGCTTGTGAAGGGCGCTTGGTTGCTGAGGTTGGTATTGGCCCACAGTGCGCCGTGGGCGCTGGATGGCTTCAGAGCGCGCGCAAGCGGGCGGCGGCCCGTTTGCTGTTCAGCGTGTCATGCAGGCCAAGAAACTCCGCAACACGGTTGTCTGCAGGTTGTTCGCTGAGTTCGCGCGGGCTGCCCCATTGGCACAAGGCGCCATCGACGATGATACCCATGCGGTCAGCCATGGCGTAAGCTTCGGCTTGGTTGTGTGTGACCAGCAAGGCCGTGGCGCCGCTATCTTTGAGAATATCGCGGACGTCGAAGGCCAGGCGTTCCCGGGTCAGGGTGTCGAGGTTGGAGAAAGGTTCATCCAGCAGCAGGAGTCCGGGTTCGGGAGCCAGGGCGCGTGCCAGGGCGACCCGTTGCTGCTGCCCGCCTGAGATTTCATGAGGATATGCCTGCCCCAAGCCGCTGAGGCCGACCAGTTCCAGCATGAGCGCAACACGTTGTGCTTGGGCGTCGCGGGGCTGGCGCCGCAGTCCGAAGGCAATGTTGCGTGCCACGGAAAGATGCGGAAACAACGCATAGTCTTGGAACATCATGCCGATATGGCGTTCCTCAGGGGGGACATTGCAGCCATCTCCGGCGAGCAGGCGGCCTTCCAGGAGAATACGGCCGGCGTGTACCGGTTCAAAACCTGCAATGGCACGCAAGACTGTGCTTTTGCCGCAGCCGGATGCGCCGAGTAAGGCGCCGAGGTGACCGCGCTCCAGCTGCAGGGTGAAGCCGGATAGTACCGGGCGGCCCGGATAGGAAAGGGTCAGTTGCTCCAGCGAGAGATAGGGCGTGGTGGTCATTGCGTCTGGGTTGAGCGGCTGCCGGCGCGGGCCAGCAGAATCACGGGAAGGAGGCCCGCCGCGACGATGGCCAGGGCGGCAACCGCACCTTCTTCATAGGTGCCACGGGCGGCTTCGGCATAAAGCCAGGTGGCCAGCGTTTCGAAGTTCAAGGGGCGCAGCAGCAAGGTAGCCGGCAGTTCTTTCATGGTATCGACAAAGACCAGCAGGGCGGCGCTGAATAAGGCAGGCCGCAACAGCGGCAAATGCACCCGGCGGAGGACGCCAGCTTCATTTTCACCCAGGCTGCGGGCAGCACGATCCAGTGATGGCGGAATACGGGCATAGCCCGCCTCGATGCCGCTAGCGGCAATGGCCAGGAAACGTATGACATATGCCAGTGTCAGGGCCGCGACGCTGCTCATGAGCCACAGGCGTGGCGCACTTCCCCAGAGCGTCGTGATGGCATTGAGACCCTGGTCCACCCAGGCCATCGGTGCCAGCAGGCCGATGGCCACGATGGTGCCGGGAACAGCGTAGCCCAGGCTGCCGATACGCTGTGCCAGCAGGCTCAGGCGAGAGCCGTGGCGGCCAGGCGCGAGGCGGTGGGCCGCAGCCAGTATCAGGCCGGCTGCCAGGGTCAGCGCTGTGGCAAAGGCGGCGATGCTGATGGTATTGGTGGCGCTGGCGACGAGTTGCTGGGACAGGGCGCCGTTGCTGTCGAAATAGCGCAGGGTTTGCTGCAGCAGGTAGGCGGCCGGCAGGATGAAACCGAGCAGGACAGGTAGTGTTGCCAGGCAGCAGGCGAGCCAGCCGCGCCATCCTGTCAGGGTGACAGCGGTGAGCGGGCGCGGCCTTTGCGTGATGGCATAGCGCTGGCGTCGGCGCGCGTGGCGTTCCAGCCAGATCAGCAGGACGACCAACGCCAGCATGGACAGCGCAATCTGGGCTGCCCCGGCGAGATCGGAACGGCTGATCCAGGTGTTATAGACGGCGACGGTCAGGGTCTGGACACCCAGAAATTCCGATGCGCCGATATCATTGAGCGTTTCCAGCAAGGCAAGGCTGGCACCGACGGCAACCGCAGGTCGCGCCAGCGGTAACGCTACCCGGAAAAATGCTTCGCGGCGCGATGCCCCAAGCGTACGTGCGGCTTCCAGCAGGCTGGCGGCCTGCGTCTGGAACATCATGCGCGCAGTCAGGTAAACATAGGGATAGAGAACGAAACCCAGCAGCAGAATTGCACCGCCCAGCGAGCGGATGTCTGGCAGGCGGAACTGGCGCGGGGAGTCATAGCCCAGCAGTTGGCGCAGGCCTTCCTGGATCGGGCCGAGCGGGTGCAGCAGGTCGAGGTAGGCGTAGGCAACGATGTAGGTTGGAACCGCCAGAGGCAGCAGTAGCGCCCAGGACAGGATGCTCCTGCCGGGAAAGCGATAGGCGCTGACCAGCCATGCGCAACCTGCGCCCAGAACGATAGTGAGTACGCCAACGCCCGCGAGCAATTGCAGCGTATTGCTCGCGGCTGTCGGCAGCACATTCCGGCCCAGGTGTTGCCATAGCCCGTCGCTGCCGCGGCTGGCTTCCCAGGCCAGGGCCGCCAGGGGGGCCAGGACACAGGCGGCAAGCAGCACGGCCAGCGCCGTCATGAACGACGCTGGCCGCAGGCGGAACAGGGGGCGCTGCAATGCAGATCCTGAGGGATTACTGATCGAAGCCTACCTTATCGACCAGTTCGCTGGCTTGCTTGCGGTGCTTGGCAATTTCAGGCAACGACAGCGTATCGACTTGCAGTTCGCCGAAGCTGGCGATGATGGGATCCAGGGCGACGCCAGCCTTGACCGGGTACTCGTAGTTGGCCTTGGCGTACAGGCTCTGCGCATCGTCGGACACCAGGAACTCCAGCAGCTTGACGGCATTTTCCTGGTTGGGGGCATGTTTTGCCACGGAAGCGCCACTGATATTGACGTGCGTGCCGCCGTTGTCGAAGGTCGGGCGTATCACTTTGATTGCATCGCCCCATTTGCGGTTATCGGAGCCTTCTTCGGCGGAGCGCATCTGGCCGACATAATAGGCGTTGGCAATGCCGATATCGCAAATGCCGCCAAGAATGTCGCGCGCGACGTTACGGTCGCCACCGGTCGCCTTGCGGGCAAGGTTGGATTTCACGCCTTTGAGCCATTCTTCGGTGGCTTCCGGGCCGTGGTGGGCAATATAGGCGGCAATCAAGGCGACGTTATAGGGGTGCTGGCCGGAACGGATGCAAACCCGGTTTTTCCATTCCGGTTTTGCCAAGTCTTCGTAGGTGAAAGACTCCAGTGCCAGGTCTTTGTCGGCGTACAGGACACGGTCGCGCAGCGACAGCGTAAACCATTCCCCATCGGCGCTGCGCAGGTTGGCGGGGATGGCTGCTTCCAGCGCAGCGGAACGGACAGGCTGGGTAACGCCGCTGTCAACGAGGTCAAGCAGGTTGCCAACGTCCACCGTCATCAGGACATCTGCGGGAGATTGGCTGCCTTCGGCCTTCACGCGCTCGGCCAGGCCATCTTTGACAAATACCGTATTGACCTTGACGCCGCTCTGTTCGCTGAACTTATCCAGCAAAGGCTGGATCAGGCCGGGTTCGCGCGTGGTGTAGAGGTTGACGTCGCCGCTGGCGCTGGCAAGCACACTGTAACCAAGCGACCCCATCAGCACAGCGGCTTGGGTCAAAGCAAGAACGGAACGGCTGGAAGGCATCAGGAATCTCCGTATGAAGGGTGCAGCGGCACAGAAAAGGCCGCGCGCAAGGAATTCACGGGTGGAAAACAGCAAGGTAAAACGACACAAATCGACGTCGCTGACATATATCTGACAAGCCTGCCAGCGGCGGGCACATACGCATGGCCGCATGATGGGCCCAACGTACATATATCTGCTGCCATCTGATGCCAAGCAGGCACCAAATCAAACAAATGAGAATCAATATTAAACCAAAAGCTGAATCCAAGCTGAATTTTTTTATGTTTGTGACAGTGCGGTGATTCATGGTGCGGCAGCTATTGGTGCAATCGTCCTTATCCAGGCCGATTGTTCTTATGCATCTAACCAGTCCATATATTCGCAGTCAGGGCGGAGCGTTATGATGGCGGGTTGGTCGTTTGGCCAGATTCATACTCTGATGTCATCTCATGCGAGCTTTTTTCAAAGGGCTGCAAGTTAGCCTTTCCATTGCGGCGGGATATCTGCCGGTGGCGTTTTCGTTCGGCCTGGCTGCCTTGCAAGCCGGTTTGTCGCCCTTGACTACGTTGATGTTGTCTGTGGTGGTCTATGCCGGTGCAAGCCAGTTTGTGCTGATTCCTCTGCTTGCCTCCGGTGCTGGCTTGCTGACGGCTTTGCCGACGGTGTTGTTAATGAATGCCCGCCACCTGTTTTACGGGCCCTCGCTGTGGGGGCGCTACCGGCGTTCTGGTGATGGCCGCATACCTACGCCGGTCTTGGCGTTTGGCTTGACTGATGAGGTCTTTGCGGCATCCATGACACGTATGGCTGACGTGCCCGAAGAACAGCGTGAACGCTGGTATCTAGGCCTGCAGACCGGCGCCTATGCTTCCTGGGTGCTGGGGACGGTGCTGGGCGTCGCATTGGGGGGGTATTTCGAACACCCGCCAGCCGCCCTCCAGGCGGCGCTATCCTTTATTTTGCCGGGTCTGTTTTTTGCCTTGCTGCTGGAAATCGGGGTGTGGAAGCATATGCGGGTGATTGTCACGACTGCCATTGCCTGCGTGCTGTTGCTGCAATGGTTGCCTGGCTATCACGCATTGGCGTTCGGCATGTTGATCGGCGCCGCTTCAGGCCTGGTGCCGGTGACGGGCGGGATGAGGGGGCAGGCATGACAGAGAACGAGCTGATTGTGCTGCTCTGTGGCATCGGGACCTTCCTGATCCGTTGGTTGCCCATGCGCCGGCAAGCGCGTGTCAGGGAAGCGGCCGCAGCCGACGGTGTGGCGCAGCGCTTATTGCGCGGCATTGGCCCTGCTGCCATTGCTGCCTTGCTGGCGGTGTCTTTCTGGCCCATGGTGGCGCAGCACCCCGATATCTGGCGGGTGCTGGCAGTGTTGCTGTCGCTGGGAGTCATTCTTGTGCTCAAGCGCTGTTTCGGCGGCATCGCCGGGCCGACGCTGGCCGGCGCAGCGGTATATGGCTTGTTGTATCTGTGCCTGCCGGTGGCAGAAGCCGTTCTGTAGGAGTTTCCCACCGCCGTGCTGTCCGTGCTGGGAATGCGCAGGGAAGGTTTTTGGTAGGGATGGGGCTTGAGGCGCGTCGGTTGCAACAGGCTTGAATGGAATGGCTGGTTTGGCTTCGTGCCTGCTTCTCGCTTTCTGCGCATGTAGGTCAATGGATGGGCCGAACTATGGCAGTGCATTCTGCAGTAGCGGTGCAGCTTGATCTCGATCCGAGAGAATGGGCGGGGCAGACAAGGGCCAGTCTATTGCAAGGGTCGGGTCATTCCAGCGTATGGAACCTTCTGCTGCTGCATTCCAGTAATGGGTGGTTCGGTAGAGGCAATCCGCATGCTCGGAAAGCGTCAAGAATCCATGGGCATAGCCGGGAGGTATCCAAAACAGGCGACGGTTGCTGGCGGATAGCAGAGTACCGGTCCAGCGGCCGAAAGTCGGGGAGTCGGGACGGATATCGACCGCGACATCGAAAATCTCTCCTGCCGTGACGCTGATGAGTTTGCCTTGTGCGTGTGGCTCACGCTGGAAGTGCAGGCCTCGCAGGACATGGCGGCGTGACTGCGAAAGATTTTCCTGAACGAATTCCAGTGTGGGAAGCGCCAGTGCTTCCCGTAGCCGACGTAGGTTCACATTTTCTAGAAAATAGCCGCGTGCGTCCGTGTGGATCTTCGGGCTGAACAGCATGACGCCCGGTAGATGTGTCGTTTCCACTTGCATCAGAACACCCGTGAGCGTGGCAGTGTGGCCAGGTAGTGTCCATAAGGGCTGTTGGGCATGGCATCGGCAAGCGCCTGCAGTTGTGGCGTGTTGATATATCCCAGGCGATAGGCAATTTCTTCGGGGCAGGCCACCTTGAGACCTTGCCGTTTTTCCAGTGTGGCAATGAATTGGCTGGCTTCCTGTAGGGCTTCATGGGTGCCTGTATCCAGCCACGCGTAACCTCGGCCCAGGGTTTCAACATGTAGCTTACGTTGTGCCAGATAGGAGAGATTCAAATCGGTAATTTCCAATTCGCCGCGTGCAGAAGGACGCAACAATTGGGCGCGATCGGTGGCGCTGGCATCGTAAAAATATAGGCCTGTGACAGCATAGTCGGATTTCGGCTGCCTGGGCTTTTCTTCAATCGCAATTGCTGTGCCATGTTGGTCGAACTCGACGACGCCATAGCGTTGCGCATCCTGCACCCGATATGCAAAAACTGTTGCCTGATCAGTTTGGGCGCAGCAGTGGCGCAAGAGCGGTGCCAGATCGTGACCATGGAAAATATTGTCGCCCAGTATCAGTGCGCTGGGGTGGCCGGCAAGAAAGTCGCGGGCAATGATCAGGGCTTGGGCAATGCCGCCAGGCTCGGCCTGGACAGCGTAACTCAGGGACAGACCCCATTGGCTGCCATCGCCCAGCAGGCGCTGAAACAGCGGGGTGTCTGCAGGTGTGCTGATGATCAGTATTTCCCGTATGCCGGTCAGCATGAGCGTGGTCAACGGATAATAGACCATCGGTTTGTCATACACAGGTAGCAGTTGTTTGGAAATGGCCAGCGTAGCCGGGTACAGGCGGGTACCTGAGCCGCCAGCGAGTAGGATGCCTTTACGGGAAGTTGGGCTAGTTTTCATGGGGCGGAGTCAGCCCTCCGGGCTGCCGGGCAAGGAGTTCCAGGGTCAGGCGCACATCATCGTGCCAGTTGGGGATTGTCAGGCCGAATTGTTGTTGAAACCGCAGATTATTCAGCTGGGAATTCTGTGGGCGTGGCGCCGGTGCCGGCCATTCGCTTGCGGTGATGGGATGCAGGCGTGCGCTGCTGTTGCAGGGTACCAAGCCCAATGTTTCCGCATATTGCGTCGCAAATTGGGCATAGTCGTACCAGCTTGTGCAGCCGCCGGCACTCAGATGGTACAGGCCGCCAGGAGCATGGGCAGGTTCCGCGTGCAGGCATTGCGCCAGCGCAGCCAGGGACGCGCTGGCGACGCGTGAGGCGCTGCTTGGCGTGCCGCGCGTGTCCGCGATGATATTCAAGGGGCTGGATGGGTTTTGCTGCAGGCGTTGAAGAATAGTGCTTAGGAAATTGCCTGGGCCGTTGCTGTAAAGCCAGCTCGTACGGAAAATCAGGTGGTGGCAGTGGCTGGTTAGAACCGCCTGTTCACCCTCAAGCTTGCTTTGGCCGTAAACAGACAAGGGCCGGGGCATGTCTTCTTCGTGGTATGCCCGATGCAGTTTGCCATCGAACACATAATCAGTGGAAAAATGTACTAGCCAGCTGCTGGTGCGGGCAGCGGCATCTGCCATGGCAGCCACGGCTGAGCCATTGATGGCATGGGCCTGCTGTTTTTCCGTTTCAGCACGATCCACAGCGGTGAACGCTGCAGCATTAAGAATGACTTGAGGACGGCAGTCATGAATGAGTGCGGTGATGCTGGCTTCATCGCGCAGATCGCATTGTGCTCGTGTTGGAGTATGTAGGAGCAGTCGGCGAGATGGGTTGGAGCATCCCGGGAAAGCAGGGAAGCCGTGGTGTTCCAGGTGTCGCACCAAAGCTCGACCCAATTGTCCGTTGGCACCGAAGAGCAAAATGGAACTCATGGGCGATGCTCACGCCAGGCTGGCGTTTCAGTGCTGATTGCGAGGGGGCTCCATGCGGGGTTGGTCAAATACCAATCCACCGTTGTCGCCAGGCCATCGTGTAGGGGTATCTTTGCTTTCCAGCCCAACTGCTGCTGGATTTTCCGTGTATCCAGCGCGTAGCGCATATCATGTCCAGGGCGGTCGGCGACATGTCTGATTTGTTCCGCATAAGGACGGCCGTCTGTGCGCGGCCGCCGCTGATCCAGCAAGGCGCACAAGGTGAGCGCAATTTCAAGATTGCTGGTTTCGGTTCCGCTGCCGATGTTATAGCGTTGGCCAGGACGTCCATCGGCAAGCAGCATGCGCAAGGCGGTGCAGTGATCGCTGACGTACAGCCAATCGCGCTGCTGTAGTCCGTTGCCGTACAAGGGCAGCGATTTGCCTGCGAGGGCGTTGGCCAGAAATAAGGGAATCAGCTTCTCGGGAAACTGGTGGGGGCCGTAGTTATTGGAGCAGTGAGAAATCAGAACAGGTAGGCCGTAGGTTCTGTGCCAGGCCATGACCAGATGGTCACTCGCTGCCTTGCTTGCAGAATAGGGGCTGCTGGGCCGATAAGGGTGGGCTTCCGTTGCAGCGTCAGCCGTGAGGGAGAGAGAGCCATAGACTTCATCGGTGGAAATGTGCAGAAAGCGAAAGCTTGCACGTTCGTCTTCTGGTAAGGCACTCCAGTAATGGCGACAAGCTTCCAGCAGGACGCCGGTGCCATCGACATTTGTCTGAATGAAGGCAGTGGGATCGTCGATGGATCGGTCCACGTGGGTTTGTGCAGCGAAATGCACCAGTGCGCGAGGCCGGTGATCGGCCAAGACTTGGGCCAGCAGATCGCGATCGCGGATATCGCCGTGAACAAACCGATGGCGAGCATCTTGTTTCAGTGGCGCCAGGTTGGCCATGTTGCCGGCGTAGTTCAGGGCATCAAGATTAAGAACGGTTTCCTGGTTGTGGTTAAACCACTCGAGAATAAAATGACTGCCGATAAAGCCGGCACCGCCAGTAACGAGCAGAGTCATGGTGAGTATCCCGAAAGTGCGGGCACAGAGAAATGGCTAGGCAGTATGCGCCGTGAGTCCTGTCATGCTAGGCCGACGCGATCCGGAGTTCGTATGCTACTGCTACAGTCCGTGAATTTGGGGCAGCACAGGGAGCAACTCCCGGCTTGAACGAAAAAAGGCCAGTCTTTGCGAGACTGGCCTTTTTCAGGAAATTCTGGTGGCGCATCAGGGACTCGAACCCCGGACCTGCGGATTATGATTCCGTCGCTCTAACCAACTGAGCTAATGCGCCAACTCGCAAAGCCAGGCCAAATCGAACGGGTTCGAATGGCAAAGCACCAGCGAAGATCGCGACTATAGCATAAAAAAATATTGGTGTGCAGCGGAGGAAGTGAAAAGCGTGGCATCAGCTATCGCAGCCAGGGCGCGGATACGCCGACATCGGTTGCGTTGCATGTATGGAAACAGACGAAGCCACGGCGCCATGAGGGTATGGCGCCGTGGCTTCCTGTCGCAGGGCGCCTGGCCGTTTCTGGCTAGGTCGCTGTGCTGTTACTGCTGCCGGTATTACTGCTTGGTGGCTTCGGTTGCGCTGCTGATGCCGTCCGGCGTGCTGCCGGCCTTGTCGATTTCCGTCTTGGAGGATTCAGTCGCAGTGCTGATGCGATCTTGCAAGGCCTGGGTTTTTTCCGTCACATCCTCACCAATTTTCTTGGCGTCTTCCGTCACCTTCTCGGTTGCTTCGCTGATGGCGTCCTGGGTCTTCTTGGCGGCATCTTCCGTTGTGTCGCGCGCTTTATCCAGGCTGCGGCTCACGCTGTCGCGAAAAGTGCTTTCCTGCGCAGCTTCCGGTGCCTGGGGGGCGGCAGGAGCGGCTTCCGGTGTGCCGGGGGCGGGCGTGCTTGCTGCCGGTGCCTCAGCCGCCGGGGCGGGGGTCTGGGCAGGCGCGCTGCTGCTCGGGGCCGGCGCAGGTGCGGAGTTGGTTTTTTGCTCGCATGCAGCGAGTGCCAGCAGTGAGGCTGCAATGGCACCGATTGCAATGCGATTGAGTTTCGTATTCATTGATATTACTCCCGATGGACGGACGAAGAAGGCAAATAAGGACGGGGTGGCGAAATGCAGTACAGGAATCTATCTGTGGTGTTTCGCTCGCCCGAACGGATTACAGGGAAAGATTTCCATCCGTCGCCGTATAGGCTAATCCTTTTTTATCTGGCTTGTTAGTCGATATTCATAAAAAACGTGTCAAATATCAAGCCCGCGTGAAAGAAGTGTCAAATTCTGTCTTTGGAAACTGCGCCGAAAGGTAATTTTCCTGGGGCTTTGGAAGATAGTGCCAAAGCGTTGCGCTGGCGCGGCAGGGCGCCTGTCTGCGCTGGCTTGGAGCGAATTTCCGAGTTGATGACTAGGCATGCTATGGCAGCGGGTTGATGGATTTTTCGCTATTTTTTTCGTTATTTCGCGGCGATTTCAATTGCCGGAAATGGGCAAAAAATGCTTGCCATGTTGGGGGTTTTCCCGCACACTTACGCCCCATGATGACCAAGGTACTTTTCATCTGCATGGGCAACATTTGCAGATCGCCCAGTGCGGAGGGTGTTTTCCGGCATTTGATTAATGATGCCGGACTTTCCCGACTGATTGGCGTCGCTTCCGCAGGCACTCACGACTATCATGTCGGTGAGGCCCCCGATGCGCGTGCGCAGGCGGCGGCGCGCAAGCGTGGCTACGATATTTCCCAGCAGCGCGCACGTCTGGTGACTGCTCAGGATTTTCAGGATTACGATCTCGTGCTGGCCATGGATTGGGAAAACCTGACGGCGCTCAAGCAGGTGTGTCCTCGTGCCTATCAGCACAAGTTGCGTTTGCTGATGAGTTTCGCCAATGAGCATGAAGAGGCAACGGTGCCCGATCCATTCTATGGTGGCCCGGAAGGCTTTGGTAAAACGCTGGATTACATTGAGGATGCCTGTCAGGGCATGCTGGATTTCCTGCGCAAGCGGGTCACGCAGTACCAGGCCGCCTGACGCCGTTTGGCGCGTTAGGGCTTGCCGCATGAAGAGGCCGCGTTCGACGCGGCTTTTTCTGGTCTATTAATCCTAGCAAGACACTCGGGAATTCGTTATACTTGAGTTAATCACTCGGGAATAGCGCTGGGCTACCGCATGTTGATGTGGGCCCGGCAGATCACAGGAGCTTGTCATGCGCTTGACCACCAAGGGTCGTTTTGCCGTGACCGCCATGATAGACCTGGCCTTGCGCCAGCATAGCGGTCCCGTAACGCTGGCCGCCATCAGTCAGCGGCAGAACATCTCGCTTTCCTACCTGGAGCAATTGTTCGGCAAACTGCGCCGCCATGAACTGGTGGAGAGCATGCGCGGCCCGGGCGGCGGTTATTCGCTGGCTCGTGTGGCGCGCAAGGTGACTGTCGCGGACATCATTTTTGCTGTGGATGAACCGCTGGACGCCACCAGTTGTGGCGGCAAGCGCGACTGTAGCAGCGGCAAGGATGGCCGCTCCGGCAAATGCATGACGCATGAACTGTGGTCCACGCTGAACCGAAAAATGGTGGATTACCTTGATTCCGTATCTCTGCAGGATCTGGTCGATCAGCATCGCATGCGCATGCTGCAGGAAGCCAGCCAGGATGCCGAGCACGGAGTTTCCACTGCGGTCCGGGTCGAGAAATCGTCCTGCCGGCCGGCAGCAAACAAGGCCGCCGCGACGCATGCCGTGGCCTGATGTCCAGAATTTCCGGAGCTTTTCATGACTATCAACCGCCTCATCTATCTTGATAACGCTGCAACCACGCCTGTCGATCCTCGCGTGATCGAAAAAATGGTGCCTTACCTGGGCGAGCATTTCGGCAATCCTGCTTCGCGTTCCCACGCCTATGGCTGGGAAGCCGAGGAAGCCGTCGAAAATGCACGGGCAGAAGTTGCCAAGTTGATCAACGCGGATCCGCGGGAAATCATCTGGACGTCGGGCGCCACGGAGTCCGACAACCTCGCCATCAAGGGCGCCGCGCATTTTTATGCCGACAAGGGCAAGCACATCATCACGGTCAAGACCGAGCACAAGGCTGTGCTGGATACCTGCCGCGAAATGGAGCGCCTGGGCTTTGAAGTGACCTATCTGGATGTCAAGGACGACGGTCTGCTGGATCTGGACGTCTTCAAGGCAGCTCTGCGTCCGGACACCATTCTGGTGTCCATCATGTTCGTCAACAGCGAAATCGGCGTCATCCAGGACATCGAAACCATTGGCGAAATCTGCCGCGAGCGCGGCATCATTTTCCATGTGGACGCGGCACAGGCAACCGGCAAGGTTGAAATCGACCTGCAGAAGCTGAAAGTTGATTTGATGTCCTTCTGCGCGCACAAGACCTATGGTCCGAAGGGCATTGGTGCCCTGTATGTTCGCCGCAAGCCGCGTGTGCGCATTCTGGCCCAGATGCATGGTGGTGGCCATGAGCGCGGTTTCCGCTCCGGCACGCTGGCCACGCACCAGATCGTTGGCATGGGGGAAACCTTCCGCCTGGCGCGCGAGGAAATGGCAGCCGATAACGCCCGCATCGGCGCACTGCGCGATCGACTGCTCGAAGGTCTGCGCGATATCGAAGAAACCTACGTCAACGGCAGCATGGAGCATCGTGTCTGCGGCAACCTCAACATCAGCTTCAATTATGTTGAAGGCGAGTCCTTGATCATGGCGCTCAAGGAGCTGGCGGTTTCCAGTGGTTCGGCCTGCACTTCGGCCAGCCTGGAGCCTTCCTACGTGTTGCGCGCCCTGGGCCGCAATGACGAACTGGCGCACAGTTCGATCCGCTTCACGCTGGGCCGTTTCACCACCCAGGAAGAAATCGACACAGCCATTGCGCTGGTCAAGGGCCGCGTCGGCAAGCTGCGTGACATGTCGCCGCTGTGGGAAATGGCCAAGGAAGGCATAGATTTGAATTCCGTCCAATGGGCGGCGCATTGATGGCCTGAACAGGTCGTCCAAGGAGATCATCATGGCATATAGCGATAAAGTTCTGGACCACTACGAAAATCCCCGTAACGTCGGTTCCTTTGATAAGGATGACGACAAGGTGGGTACCGGCATGGTGGGCGCGCCCGCCTGTGGCGATGTGATGAAATTGCAGATTCGTGTCAACGAAGAGGGTGTGATTGAAGACGCGCGCTTCAAGACTTACGGTTGCGGTTCGGCCATTGCTTCCAGCTCGCTGATCACCGAATGGGTCAAGGGCAAGACGCTGGCCGAAGCTGCGGCAATCCGCAACACCGAGATCGCACAGGAACTGGCGTTGCCGCCGGTTAAAATCCACTGCTCGATTCTGGCAGAGGACGCCATCAAGGCGGCGATCAAGGATTATCAGGACAAACACGCGAGCTGAGCCATGGCTGTTACCCTTACCTCGAAAGCGGCGGAACACATCGACAAGTTCTTGCGGAAACGCGGCAAGGGTGTCGGCTTGCGCCTGGGTGTTCGCACCACAGGCTGCTCCGGCATGGCCTACAAGCTGGAGTATGTCGATACGCCGGATCCTGCGGACCATGTGTTCGAAAGTTTCGGCGTCAAGGTGTTCGTCGATGCCAAGAGCCTGTCCTACATTGATGGCACGGAACTGGACTACGGCCGTGAAGGGCTGAACGAAGGTTTCAAGTTCAATAACCCCAATGAAAAGGCGACCTGCGGCTGCGGCGAGTCGTTCACGGTGTAATGTTGTCTGCGGAAAACGATCATTTCGGCCTGTTCGGCCTGCCGCGTCGCTATGAGATTGATCTGGTGGCGCTGGAAAAAGCCTGGCTGGCGGTTTCCGCACAAGTGCATCCTGATCGCTATGCAACGGCGACGCCTGCCGCCAGGCGCGTCGCCATGCAATGGGCGGCGCGCGCCAACGAGGCCTACCGGGTGCTGCGCAATCCTTTGGCGCGGGCACGTTATCTGTGCGAGGTCCAGGGCGTAGATCTGCAGGTAGAAACCAATACGGCGATGAGCCCGGCTTTCCTGATGCAGCAGCTGGAGTGGCGTGAGCAGCTCGATGAAGCACGTCAGCGCAAAGATGCTGCCTTGCTGGACGATTTGAGCCAGGCCTTGGGGCAGGCTCGCGCCGCGGCGCAGGTACGGTTGGCGGTGTTGCTGGATCAAGATAACGATGTGGCAGGTGCGGCGAAGGTCGTGCGCGAGTGGATGTTCCTGGAAAAGCTGGAGCAGGAAGTCGAAAGCGTGCGTCACGACGGCGCCTAGAAACAGTATGATGCGGCCCGCCACCGGCGGGCGGGCCGGCTTCGGCGCGTCTGTACTCAGGCGCAAGGTGGCGGGGCAGATAGGATAGATATGGCACTTTTGCAGATTTCGGAACCGGGCGAAGCGCCCGCACCACACCAGCGCCGGCTGGCTGTCGGCATAGATCTCGGTACCACCAATTCCATCGTGGCAGCAGTACGCAGTGGTGTCTGCGATGCGCTGCCGGATATCCACGGCAAGGTGTTGCTGCCTTCGGCAGTGCGCTACCTCGCGGACGGCAATGTCGTGGTAGGGCGTGAAGCCCTGGCGATGCAGGCCCAGGATCCGTTCAATACGCTGGTGTCTTTCAAGCGTTTCATGGGCCGCTCGTTTCAGGAGGCCCGCAGCAGCCGGGCGCCTTATGAGTTCGTGGATGCACCGGGCATGGTTCGGATCCGGACGGTGCAAGGCGATATTTCGCCCGTGGAGGCATCCGCCAAGGTGCTCTCCGAGTTGCATGAGCGTGCCCGTGAAACGCTGGGTGATGATCTGGTTGGTGCTGTGATTACGGTGCCGGCCTATTTTGATGACGCGCAACGCCAGGCGACACGCGACGCCGCCCGCTTGGCCGGACTCAATGTACTGCGCCTGCTCAATGAACCCACGGCCGCAGCCTTGGCCTATGGCCTCGATAGCGGTGTAGAGGGAATTTACGCCGTTTATGACCTGGGTGGCGGCACGTTTGACATCTCCATTCTCAAGCTGAGCCGTGGCGTGTTTGAAGTCGTGGCCACGGCCGGGGACACGGCCTTGGGCGGTGATGATTTCGACGCCGTGATTGTCGATGACTGGTTGGCTGGCATTGCCGATGTTGCAACGTTGGACAAGCCGGACTACCGCAAGCTGCTGGTGGCAGCACGCCAGGCGCGCGAAGCGTTGTCCGATGCGCCGGTCGCCCGTTTGGATGCCCATCTGGAAACCTTGGGACGCCTGTCGCGCGAGTTGAGCGCGGAGCGTTTTGCTGAGCTGGCGCAGCCGCTGGTGGACCGTACCTTGGCTTGCGTGCAGCGGACGTTGCGCGATGCGGGCCTGGATCGGGCTGCGCTGCAAGGCGTCGTGATGGTCGGCGGTGCGACGCGCATGCCCGTCATCCGCGCAGCAGTGCGTGAGGCCTTTGCGCTGGAGCCCAGGATCGAGCTGGATCCGGATCTGGTGGTTGCTTTGGGCGCAGCGCAGCAGGCGGATCTGCTGGCTGGCAACAAGAGTGCCGGGGATGATTGGCTGTTGCTGGATGTGCTGCCGCTGTCGCTCGGGCTGGAAACCATGGGCGGGCTGGTGGAGCGCATCGTGCCACGCAACAGCGCCATTCCGGTTGCGCGGGCGCAGGAGTTCACGACCTTCAAGGACGGCCAGAGCGCGATGAGTTTTCATGTCGTGCAGGGCGAGCGTGAACTGGTGTCGGATTGCCGTTCATTGGCGCATTTCGAGCTGCGTGGTATTCCGCCTATGGTGGCAGGTGCTGCCCGTATCCGGGTGACCTTCCAGGTGGATGCCGATGGTTTGCTCAGTGTGACGGCACGGGAGATGAGCCAGGGAGTCGAAGCCTCCGTGGCAGTCAAGCCCTCTTATGGCCTGAGTGACGAAGAAGTGGCACGTATGCTGGCCGATAGCGTGGCGCTGGCGGATGACGACGCCCAGGCTCGCATGCTGCGCGAAGCATTGGTCGAAGCGCGTCGTCTGTATGAATCGGTGCAGGCCGCCTTGCAAGACGATGCCGATCTGCTGTCGCCGGCTGAGCGTGGCGCTGTGGATGCTGCCATGGCGGCTGTCGGCGCTCTGGATGATGGCAGCCATGTGGACATGGTAAGAAAATTGACCCAGGCGCTTTCAGATGCCACCGACGAGTTCGCGGCGCGGCGCATGGATCGCAGTATCAGGGCAGCGCTCAAAGGGCGCACTCTGAATGACATAGCTTGAGATGACATGCCGAAGATTACTGTTTTACCCCATCCCGAGGTTTGCCCCGAAGGCGCAGTCATAGAGAACGCGCCTCAGGGAGAGTCCATTTGCCGCATTCTGCTGGACAATCACATCGAGATCGAGCACGCCTGCGAATTGTCATGTGCGTGCACGACCTGTCATGTGATCGTACGCGAAGGCTTTGATTCCTTGCCTGAAGCCACGGATACCGAAGAAGATTACCTGGATCGCGCCTGGGGCTTGACGCCCGTGTCGCGCTTGTCCTGCCAGGCGAAGGTTAGCGACGAAGACCTGGTGGTGGAGATCCCCAAGTATTCGATCAATCACGCCAAGGAAAATCACTGATGAAATGGACTGATAGCCTGGCCATTGCAGAAGCGTTGTATGACGCTTACCCGGATGTCGATCCCCTGACGGTGCGTTTCACCGACATGCATGCCTGGATCGTGGCCCTGCCTGAATTCGAGGACAATCCCGAAGCGTCGAACGAACGCATTCTGGAAGCGATTCTGGAAGCCTGGATCGACGAAGCCCGTTGATCCCTGGATCCCTGGTCAAACAAAAAACGCCCTTCGGGGCGTTTTTTGTTTGCACGTTTCGCTGCCGGAATGCATACGTGCAGTCCCATTTGCACAGACTTGCTTGTGCAGAGCCATTTGCGCCAGTCTTTGGGGGAGTGTGTTGTATGTGGCTCGTCTATGCTTCAGGCACCGGTTTGCAGCAAATTGCTTACGGACGGGGCGGAGGCCAGCTATTGAAAGCAGGCAGGCTGCCCTGGGCGGGCACCTTGGCGCGTTGCAGGATGAATGAGATGGGAATTATCAGGGCGGCATCGACGGCCTTGCCGCTTTTGGTTCTGGCCGGGCTGAATTGCCACTGTTGGATTGCGGCAATGGCAGAGGCATCCAGCCTCGGATAGCCACTGCTGGCGGCAAGGGCGACTCGGCTCGGTTTCCCTTTGCTGTCAATGTGGATCAGTACCTCTACGATGCCTTCCTGGCCCAGGCGTCGGGCGATAACAGGGTAGTCGGGAGTGAGCTGGTTGGTGACGACGGGTTTGCTGACGATCGGGTCTGCAGGGTTGGGGTCGTTCCAGTCTTCGGGATCGGCCAGTGTCGCCAGTACTGCGAGCATGGCTTGTTGCTGCGCGCCTATATTCCTTATGGCATGGCGGCTGCGTGCCTGCATGCAACTTTGCCGGAGTTTCGCTGCGGTATCCCGTTTGTTGCGGGCTTGGTAAAGCTCTGCCAGTTGGCAGCTCAGGTCGGCCATTTGCGATAAGTGGGCCTGGGACGGTGTGGCGCCCAACACACTGATGGCCTGCCTGAGATAGCCCGCCTGCAGGGTGCTGTAGGTTTGGATGGCTGCTTCCTGATTGCCGCTCGTGCTTGCCATTGCCTCGGCTTCGATCTGGGCCAGCTCGACGAGCAAGGCGGCATGAGTCAGGGGCTCCGCCTCCAGGTCTCGGTAAAGCGTGTGGGTGAAGAGCAGGGCACGCTTGGCGTCCTGAGGACGAGATGCGTGATGGTAAGCCGTGCCAAGCGCGTGATAAAGATCGGCTTTCTGACGTGCGGACGAGTAGTGGATATTCGTTTGGTAGAGGATGCTTTCGAGCAGGCGGACGGCATCCTCATCGTTTCCGGCTGCCATCAGGGCGTTGGCTTCAACGAGACTCGAGGATCTTTGGGGGGGCACATGCGTCGGCTGGCTGAAAGACTGTTCGACGAGCGCCGGCGGCTTGTCCTGGGCATGGGCCGGGATGGAAGCCAGCAAGGGGAGCAGGGCGGCGAAGGCGCGCTGGTAAAAACGCTGCATGAGAGAAGGCATCGTCATCAGGGCGCTAGGTGCTGCGCGCCGTGCATGGAGGTAGGGACAGGGCTGGATGCAACACCGGCGCCTTGTTGGGCGCCGGTGCAGGGGAATGGTAGCAGTGAGGGATTAATCTTCCCGCCGCAAATGCGGGAACAGGATGACATCACGAATGCTGGGGCTGTTGGTCAGCAGCATGACCAGACGGTCAATGCCGATACCGCAGCCGCCGGTAGGGGGCATGCCGTATTCCAGGGCGCGGATATAGTCTGCGTCGAAGTACATGGCTTCTTCGTCGCCGGCATCCTTGGCTTCCACCTGGGCGCGGAAGCGCTCGGCCTGGTCTTCCGGATCATTCAATTCCGAGAAGCCGTTGGCGATTTCGCGGCCGGTGATGAACAGTTCGAAGCGCTCGGTAATGCCAGGCTGGGTATCGGACGCGCGCGCCAGCGGCGAGACTTCCACCGGATAGTCGATGATGAAAGTGGGGTGCCACAGCTGGGCTTCCGCCGTTTCTTCGAACAGGGCCAACTGCAGGGCGCCCAGGCCTGCGCGTGCGAGCGCCGGACCTTTGACGTCTGCCCCCAGACGGGCCAGTTCCTTGCGCAGGTAATCCGCATCCTGCAGGTCGCTTTCCTGATAGCTGGGCGCGTATTTCAGAATGGCACCCACGATGGTCAGGCGGTCAAAAGGCTGGCCCAGATCCAGTTCACGGCCTTGATATTCAAGCTTGGCGCTGCCGGTCGCAGCGATGGCTGCCTGACGGATCAGGCCCTCGGTGAATTCCATCAGCCAGCGGTAATCCGCATAGGCTGCGTAGAATTCCATCATGGTGAATTCAGGGTTGTGGCGCGGGCTGACGCCTTCGTTACGGAAGTTGCGGTTGACTTCGAAGACCCGTTCGAAGCCGCCCACGATCAGGCGCTTGAGGTAAAGCTCAGGGGCAATACGCAGGAACATTTCCATGTCCAGCGCGTTGTGGTGCGTGACAAACGGCTTGGCGCTGGCGCCGCCGGGAATGGGGTGCAGCATGGGCGTTTCGACTTCCAGGAAGCCGGCCTCGACCATCGCTTGGCGGATGCCTGCGATGGCTTTGCTGCGTGCCAAGAAGGTGCGGCGCGTGTCTTCCGTCATGATCAGATCGACATAGCGCTGGCGATAACGCAGTTCCTGGTCGGAAACGCCGTGGAACTTGTCCGGCAACGGGCGCAGCGACTTGGCCAGCAGGCGGGCTTCGCTGGCATGAATCGACAGCTCGCCCTTGCGGGTCTTGAAGATGCGGCCCGTGACGGCAATGATGTCACCGATATCCCACTGCTTGAAGGCGCCATAGACATCTTCGCCCAGCACGCCTTTATCCAGATAGATCTGGATGCGGCCGCTGCCATCCTGCAGCGTGGCGAAACTGGCTTTGCCCATGACCCGTTTGAGCATCATGCGGCCAGCAAGGCGGACGATGGCAGGCGGCGCTTGCTCCAGCGCTTCTGCATCTATCTCGCCGTAGCGCTGGTGCAGGTCGGCCGCATGCGCGTCCGGTTGGAAGTCATTGGGGAAAGCGACGCCTTCTGCGCGAAGGCGGGCCAGTTTGCCGCGCCGTTCCGCAATCAGGCGGTTTTCGTCGGTGACGGGCGTGGCGGGCGTGGAAGAATCAGTCATGTCGATGAGTTGCTAGGGCGTTCGGGAGCGTGGCGGGAAGTCCGGCGGGCCGGTGGGTCTGTTTAGAGGCCCTGCTTCAGGCTGGCCTGAATGAAAGGGTCCAGGTCGCCGTCCAGCACTTTCTGGGTGTTGGAGATTTCCACGTTGGTACGCAGGTCTTTGATGCGGCTGTTGTCCAGCACATAGGAACGGATCTGGTGGCCCCAGCCCACATCGGTCTTGGAGTCTTCCAGCTTCTGCTGCTCGGCCATACGGTTGCGCATTTCCAGCTCGTAGAGCTTGGATTTCAGCATTTGCATGGCTTCGGCGCGGTTGCGGTGCTGCGAGCGGTCGTTCTGGCACTGCACCACAATACCGGTCGGGCCGTGTGTGATACGCACGGCTGAATCGGTTTTATTGATGTGCTGGCCGCCGGCGCCGCTGGCACGATAGGTGTCGATGCGCAGGTCTGCCGGATTGATTTCCACTTCAAAGGATTCGTCCACCTCGGGGTACACGAAAATGCTGGCAAAGGAGGTATGGCGGCCGCCCGAGGAGTCGAAGGGGCTTTTGCGCACCAGGCGGTGCACACCGGTTTCCGTGCGCAGATGACCGAATGCGTAGTCGCCTTCCACCTTGATGGTGGCGGACTTGATGCCCGCGACATCCCCTTCCGATTCTTCCAGAATTTCGGTCTTGAAGTCTTTGCGTTCACAGTATTTCAGGTACTGGCGCAACAGCATGGAGGCCCAGTCCTGGGCTTCGGTGCCACCGGCACCGGCCTGGATGTCGATGAAGCAGTTCAGCGGATCGGCCGGATTTGAGAACATGCGGCGGAATTCCAGCGCTTCCAGTTCGACCTGGTAGCCGCGGGCATCCTCTTCGATGGACAGCAGGGTGGCCTCGTCGTCATCGGCGCTGGCCAGTTCAAACAGCTCCAGAGAATCACGAACGCCATTGTGCAGGTGCTCAAGTGTGAGCACGACCGTTTCCAGGCTTTTCTTTTCGCGTCCGAGATCCTGCGCATGCTGGGGGTCGTTCCAGATGGTGGGATCTTCCAGTTCGGCGTTTACGACTTGCAGGCGTTCAGCTTTGCTATCGTAGTCAAAGATACCTCCGAAGCTGGCCGACACGGTCGGCGTAGTCTTCGAGGTGGGCGGCGATCTGGTTCTGGCGTTCTGCTTCCATCGTGGTTCCTGGTATGCGCTTGCCTCACCGGCCTTTGGCTGGCCGTGCCGGGCGGGGCCGGCGGCCAGGCAGTTGTGAGCCTGGCGCAAGTCTATTGCAAGTCTGTTTCGGTAGATTAATCCGCTATTTTAACGCGCTGAGCCCATTCTTAGGCGGATTCCGGTGGATGCGGTTCAATGCGGTTGCGGCCATTGCGTTTGGCGGAGTACAGCGCCATGTCAGCCGTCTTGGTAACGCTCTGAAGCGTTGCGCCGTCATCGGGGTAGAGTGCGATGCCGATGGAAACCGTGATGCGGATATTCTTGGGAAACACGGTGCGTTCCACGCGCAGCCTCAGGCGTTCAGCCACCCGGTAGGCCACGGCGGCGCTGGTGTCGGGCAAGAACAGGGCAAACTCCTCCCCGCCGCTGCGGCAAGGCAGATCCGGGCCACGAGAGTTGTCGCGGATGACGGCGGCGATCTGCTGCAATACGAGGTCGCCGATGTCATGGCCGTGGTTGTCGTTGATCTGCTTGAAGTAATCGACATCCAGCAGCAGCAGGGCGAAGGGCGCACGCTCGTCAATCCAGCGCGTGACCTGTTCTTCCAGGCCGCGCCGGTTGGCAAGGCCGGTTAATTGGTCGGTAGAGGATTCCTGGCGCAGCTGGCGCAGTTTGTTGTGGATCAATGCCAGGCTGTGCAACAGGGATTGCTTGAGCTGCGCCGCCTCGAAATACCAGGTGCGGATAGCCAGCAGCTGATTGCGTGTGCTTTCCACATTGTTCATATGCCTGCTGCGCCGGGCCAGTTGCGACAGGGGAAGGGTGATATGGCGCGAGATCCACCAGATGATGACGATCAACAGCAGCATGACCGGCAGCGTGTAGGAGAGGGTCTGCAGCAGCAAGGTGCCCTCGTTGATCAGGACACCTTGTATGGGGCGTTGCGCCACCACTCCCCAGTTGACGCGCTGTACCACGGCATAGCCTGCCAGCAGGTCTTCGCCGTTCTCCAATTGTCTCAGGCTGCCGTCCAGTCCTTCCTGAATGGCCAGGGCCATTGGCGTTCCGGCGATATTCTGGCCGATCCGGTCATTGTCCGGATGATAAATAATGGTGCCTTTGCCATCTACGACATAGAGGATGGAGTCATTGTTATAGAACTGTTGGCCAAGCAGGTTGTGCAGGATGTTTTTTTGCTGCGTATGGATGGTGCCGCCGATATAGCCGTGATAAACGCCATTGGCATCGAACAGAGGCCACGACATCAGCAACACAAGCCGGTTGCCCGCAGAGCGGTAAATGCCGCTGATGTAGGGCGAGCGCAGGGCCAGCGAGCCGCGCACGCCTTCGCTGTCGATGACGACGTTGGGCGCATCATGACGCACGGTTGGCGAGGAGCGTGCCAACAGCTGTGCCTGCTCGGAGACGATATGCACCGAATCGAAGAGATTCCCTTGCTGGCGCAGGCGATGTGTTTCACGCTGCATGGCAACGCTATCGCCATAGAGGGGCGGTTGCGGCAGGCCACTGACGTCAGGTTCCGTGCCCATCAGCAGGCGTGCGCTGTACTCCAGCTGCGACATCGCGTCTTTCAGGAAAGTGTCGGTAGCCTGAGCCAGCTTTTTCGCGTAAACGTGATTGGCTTCCAGCGTGGTTTGCAGCAGCATATCGCGCTGGACGCGGTTGCTGGAGTACAAGACGTTGACCAGAGTGACGAGAACTGCAAGCAGAGTCAGCGAGAGAATGAGTTGGCGAAGATTAATCCTGCTCATTAATGCAGCCCCGTTGCTGCCCCATGGAGATCGGGCGATGGCCGGATTCTAGCATTGCACGGTGTCGCCACCCGGGACTTGAGGCAATAGTGGCGCAAGTGTTGTGGGGAATTGGGGGGCAGGTCGTGATGGCAGTGCGCATGCTCCCGCAAGCGTGTGTCTTGCGGGAGGGGGGCGGTGCCAGGCGTCAGGGTGCCGCATTGCCGCTGGCGGGCCTGAGGCCTGGCGTCACGCGGGTTCTGCGTGTTCCAGCATCAACTGAATGTTGATGTTGCCGTTCCACTCGTTGGTTTCCAGCCGATACGCGGCAGCAATGAATTCCGGTAGTGGGTCGGCATGATTGAACCAGATGGCATCATAGAGCTGGCCGTTGCGTTCCAGGCGCAGCTTGAGGTGGCGCTCCTTCAGCAAACGTTGCTGCACGACGCGGAACTCATCGAGAAACAAGGGCGGTGGGAAACCGGCCCCCCAGACCTGCTGGCCCAGCAGATTGGCTACGGTCGTGTTGGCGTAACCGTCTTCCAGCGATCCATCCGTCTCGATGAGCGGTTCGAATTCAGTGCGGCCGGTCAGTTCACGTACGGCATCTTCGAAGGCCGGCGCGAAACGCGGGAAATCCACTTTGGCAATGGTCAGGCCGGCAGCCATGGCGTGACCGCCAAATTTGCGGATCAGGCCGGGGTGTCGCTTGGATACGATATCCAGCGCGTCGCGCAGGTGCACATCGGGAATGGAGCGGCCTGAGCCACGGATTTCCTCGTCATCTGCCGGTGCGAAGGCGAGTGTCGGCCGCCAGTATTTTTCCTTCAGGCGCGAGGCTACCAGCCCGACAACGCCCTGGTGCCAGCTATCGTCGAAAACGCAAACGGTGGCGCCCGGCGTGGCGCTGGCCGCTTCCATGCTGGCCAGGGCCTGCTCCCGCATGACGGTTTCTATGGTGCGGCGTTCGCGGTTCATGCCGTCGAGTTCGCGTGCCAGCTCCAGCGCCTGGGCCTCGTCATCCGTGGTCAGGCAGGTAATGCCGAGGCTCATGTCCGCCAGGCGGCCGGCGGCATTGAGGCGCGGGCCCAGCGCAAAGCCCAGGTCAAAACTGTTGGCGTTGCGTGGTTCGCGGCCGGCAACGGCGAAGAGGGCGCGTACGCCGGGCTGCATCAGGCCAGCACGCATGCGTTGCAAGCCCTGTGAAACCAGCAAACGGTTGTTCGCATCCAGCTTGACAACGTCGGCAACAGTGCCCAGCGCCACCAGGTCCGCCAGTTCATGCAGGCGCGGGCCGCCATCGGCCGGATAAACGCCACGTTTGCGGAGTTCCGCGCGCAGTGCCAGCAGCACATAGAAAATGACGCCCACGCCCGCCAGGTTCTTGGAGGGAAAGCCGCAGCCGGGCTGATTCGGGTTGACGATGGCCAGCGCGTCGGGGAGCGTGTCGCCAGGCAAGTGATGGTCGGTGACCAGAACCTCTATGCCCATCTCGGCGGCGGCCTGTACCCCTTCGACGCTGGCGATGCCGTTGTCCACGGTCACAATGAGATCGGGATGGCCGGAGGGATGGCGGCAAGCCAGTTCAACGACGGCCGGCGAGAGGCCGTAACCAGTTTCAAAACGGTTGGGAACCAGGAAATCGACATCGGCGCCCATGGCGCGCAGGCCGCGCACCGCGACCGCACAGGCGGTTGCGCCGTCGCAGTCGTAGTCGGCGACAACCAGCAGCTTGCAGCCGGCGTCGATGGCATCAGCGAGGATTTCGGCGGCTTCTTCTGCGCGTGTCAGGCCACGCGGCGGAATAAGCGCCGGCCATTTCAAGCTTGTCTGGGCCGGGTCATCCACGCCGCGTGCGGCCCAAAGGCGAGCCAACAGGGGGTGGATGCCGGCGCTTTCCAGCAGGCGGGCGTGTGAGGGCGAGGCGGGACGTTGTGTCAGGCGCGGAGTTGCCACCAGTTTTTCCATTCATGTTTCGGGACAGGCAGCCAGCGCTGCCACCAGGGACGCGGCGTCAGTTGCAGTGTGACCAGTCGATCGCGGCCCGTCAGGATCAGGGCTTCGGTATTGCCGGGCTGCATGAGCCAGGGCGCCAGCCGAGCTTCCAGTTGTTTGATGTGTTGCAGCCAGCGGCCCCAGTCTTCCGCCAGCGCGGCGTCCTGCAATTCAGGCCATAGCACCGGGCGGCTGCCGGGTTGGCGCGGCCAGGGAGGGGAGCCGCCATACAGCCACAGGCCATTGACCGGTACCAGGCCGCGTGCAGCGCGTGCTTCGTTGACAGGGTGCTCATGCCAGGCCATCTGGATTTCGTTGAGCACACGGCGCCAGGGACGTAGCGCCGGATCGTGGTTCCACCAGCCCAGCAGTCCGTCGCGTGCAACGGTTGCAGGGCTGGCGCTGCGTGCTTGAGCCAGCAGGCCTTGCTCGTCACGCAAAGCCCAGCGGCCCGGCTGCAATACCTGCGCGGCCAGGCCATGCTGCACCAGGATATCGCCTGCTGCCAGTGACAACTCAGCATCTTCTTCCGCGCTGATTTGCAGTTCCGGCAGCGGGATCAGGTTGACCTGATCGGTTCCCATGGCGATATGGGCGAATTCTGCCAGCCAGACGGGCTGGTCATCGGTGACCTCAGGATGCAACAAGGGCCCCAGACCGCTGGCCCAGGCATCCGCCACGGCGGGCCGGAAGCCTTCGGCGCGTAGCCGGCAGACTTCCTCCGGCGTACAGCCGGTCAACGCAGGAGGCAGGGATTCGGGCAAGGGTTTGGCGCGCCGGAACAGTTCGACCAGGCGTGGCGTGGTCTTTTCAAGCTCTTCCGCCAGCGCCGGGGCGATGGCGCTATCCGGCAGGGCACCAGGGATCAGGATAGACATGGAAATGGATTGTAGTGCGAGACTTGCGCGGATGGACGAAGCGCGCAACGGGAAACCGCATAAAATGGCGCGGATGTCGAAACCGCATAAACCCCTCCCGTATGAGATTTGGATCGGCCTGCGCTATGCAGACCTGTCACGGATCGCGTTCCAGACCTTGCGCCGCACGGGCGTGCTATGGCTGCTGGCCCTGTTGTGGCGCCTGCTGCCGGGCCGTCGCGGCGATCCGTTTGCCGCCTGGCGTCAGCAGGCGGGCATCGGGGCGCAGCGAGACGGCTTCGTGTCGTTCGTTGCCGTCAGCGCCATGGCGGGTATTGCTTTGGGTGTTGCCGCGCTGATCGTGGTGCTGTCCGTCATGAACGGCTTCCAGTCGCAGGTGCGGGATCGCATGCTTTCGGTGTTGCCGCATATTGAGCTGTATGTGCCGCGCGCCGCGTCAGACAACCCGCTGGATGGCTGGCAGTACTGGGCGCAGGAGGCGCGCGAACATCCCGCTGTCAGGGGGGCGGCACCGTTTGTTTCGTCGCAGGCCATGCTGGTCAGGGGAAAAAACTTGCGGGGCGTCAAGATCAGTGGGGTCGATCCTGCTGAAGAGGGGCAAGTGTCCGATTTGCCCAGGCAGATGGTCAGTGGTTCGCTGGATGACCTGAAGCCGGGCAGCTATGGCCTGGTGCTGGGCGCCGCGCTGGCAGACAGCCTGGGCCTGCAGTTGGGACAGCCGATCATCTTGATGGCGCCCGAAGGCAGTGTGAGCCCGGCGGGGTTCTCGCCGCGTATGCGCCAGTTCCGTCTGGTGGGAGTATTTGAATCCGGGCACTATGAATACGACTCCAGTCTGGCATTTGTGAATGCGGAAGATGCCGCCAAGGTATTCCGTGAGAATGCGGTGTCCGGGGTTCGTTTGCGTATCGCCGACATGGAAAAGGCGCCAGAAGTCGCGGCGCAGCTACAGAATCAATTGCGTGGGCACGTGATTGCCAGCGATTGGTCGCAGAACAATCGCGTGTGGTTCGCGGCGGTCAAGACGGAAAAACGCATGATGTTCCTCATCTTGATGCTGATCATTGCCGTGGCGGCCTTCAACCTGCTGTCCTCGCTGGTGATGGCGGTCAAGGATAAACGCTCGGAAATCGCAATTTTGCGCACTTACGGCGCAACGCCGCGGGAAGTCGCTCGTATCTTCCTGGTGCAAGGCGCCTTGATCGGTACGGCGGGCACTTTGCTGGGCGTTGGCCTGGGTGCCTTATTGGCCTATAACCTGGAAAGCATCGTACCGGCCATCGAGAATCTGTTGGGGGTGCACTTCATTCCGCAGCAGGTGTATTTCATCAGCTCGCTGCCCTCGCAGCCGCGGGTGGAGGATATCGTCGTGATCGGGGTGTGCTCGCTGGTTTTGTCTCTGCTGGCAACCTTGTATCCCAGCTGGCGTGCGTCGCGCCTGCAACCGGCAGAGGTGTTGCGCAATGAGCATTGAAATCCAGGAAAATGGTGCGATGACAGATCGCCTGGCGGTGCATGAGAAGACGGCGCCCGTCCTTTCCGCGCGCAATCTCGGCAAGGTCTATACCGATGGCCGCCTGACTGTCCCTGTATTGGAAAACGTCGATTTCGATGTTTATCCGGGCGAAATGGTTGCGATCATTGGCGCCTCCGGATCGGGTAAAAGTACCTTGCTGCACCTGCTGGGCATGCTGGATTTGCCCTCATCGGGGGAAGTCCGGGTCGGTGGAGTGGAAACCGCCGGTTTGAGTGAAGTCGAACGCAGCGCTTTGCGTAATCGGAAACTGGGATTCGTCTATCAGTTCCATCACCTGCTGTCTGGTTTTACGGCGCTGGATAATGTCGCCATGCCGTTGATCGTCAGGCGCGAGTCGCGCAAGCTGGCGCGGGAAAAGGCGGCGGTGGCGCTGGCGCAGGTTGGCCTGGCGGCACGGGCCGAGCATTCCCCTGGGCAATTGTCGGGGGGGGAGCGGCAGCGGGTGGCCCTGGCCCGGGCGCTGGTGGGCTCGCCGGCCTGCGTGCTGGCCGATGAGCCTACCGGCAACCTGGATCGGCAGACGGCAGATGAGGTGTTCGATGTGCTGGTACGCGCCTATCGGGAATCCGGCACGGCGTTCGTGATCGTCACCCATGATGCGGAACTGGCCAGTCGTGCCGATCGGCGCCTGCTGATGAAAGGGGGGCGCCTGGAGGCGCTCTGAGGGCGCTTTTTGGCGAAGAGCGATCGGGCATGCTCATAGACACTCATTGTCATCTCGACGCGCCCGAATTGCGGCCAGACCGCAAGGCCGTGATTCATGCTGCCGGCGCTGCTGGGGTGGCGGCCATTGTCATCCCGGCAGTCGCACGTTTCAATTTCAATGCCGTGCGACGGCTGGCGCATGTCATCCCGGGCGGGGCGTATGCCCTGGGGATACACCCTCTTTATGTCGGGCAGTCCGAGGATAGCGACTTGCAGTATCTGCGCGCGGAAGTGCTGCGCCGCATGGAAGATCCGCGGTTGGTTGCCATTGGCGAGATCGGCCTGGATTTCTTTGTTCCCGGGCTGGCGGAAGGCCGTGCGCGCGAGCGGCAGGAGTATTTCTATCAGGCGCAGCTGGATATGGCGCAGGAAATGGGCTTGCCTGTGTTGCTGCATGTGCGTCGATCCCAGGATGTATTGCTGAAGTATCTGCGCCGCCGGCCTGCTATCGGCGGTATTGCCCATGCCTTCAATGGCAGCGCGCAGCAAGCGGAAATGTTTATCCAGCAAGGGTTTGCGCTGGGCGTCGGCGGGGCCATGACTTATGCGCGGGCCTTGCAGATCCGCCGTTTGGCGGCAGCTGTGCCCCTGGCGAACCTGGTGCTGGAGACGGACGCGCCGGATATTCCGCCTGCCTGGCTGATGCCGCCCGAGCGGCGCAATACGCCGGCGCAAGTCGCGCGCATTGCAGTAGAGCTGGCGCAATTGCGCCAGTTGACGCCTGACGCCGTCATTGCCGCGACCGGTGCGACGGCCCGGCGCGTTTTGCCGCGTCTGGCGCGTTTGCTGCCCTGAGGGGCAAGCACCTGATCCGATACGCAACATGAAGAGCTGCCGGCGGAGACGCCGGTTTTTTTATGCGTCCGTACCGTGTCGGGATGTGCTGTTTCCAGCACGCTCGGGCTCGTCAAGCCGAACTCGACACCGGATACTTCCCTGGATGGCAAAGGGAGGTTTGCTTGCGCTTGTGGATGATGGCATTCGTGATGGGTTGCTGGGTCTTGCAGCAGTTGCCGTATTTGCCTGATGAGCACTGGCGTCATGCAGGTGTTGCTGGCGGCCTGGCATTGCTCGGCCTGTCGATGGGCTTGTCGCGTGAGGCCCTGCGAGGGCCGCATCCGGCCAATGGTGGCGGAGCCGACGGAGAGGCCGCGCAGATTGCCCGGCGCGCCACAGAGCGAAGGCCGCTTCTGGCCGCGATCTGTGCAGGGGTGGCGGGTGGCATGCTGGGGGTGGCATGGGCGGCCTGGCAGGCGCAATGGCGTCTGGATGATGCGCTGGCAGCGGGGAATGTCGATGAGGTCAGCCGGGTGGTGATACGGGTGGCGGGTTTGCCCCAGCAGGTGGATCGTGGCTGGCGTTTCGAGGCCGATGTGCTGGAAGCCAGGCCTGCAGGCGTACCCAGCCGTATTCAGGTGTCGTGGCTGCTGCCAGGTGGCGCGTACGGCGCCCCGCCCTTGCCTGGGAGCGTACTGACATCCGCGGCGTTGTCCGCACGCTTGCCGGAACCGGTGCCAGGCCAGGTGTGGCGGGCGGCAATGATCTTGCGGCCGCCGTCGGGAACGCGTAACCCGCATCTATTTGATTACGAAAGCCTGATGTTCGCGCGCGGAATCCGGGCTCTGGGAACGATACGCGGTCAACCGGTGTTGCTGGAGGACTATCCGGTGCGAACGCCGCTGGTCGTGGAAATTGAACGCCTGCGTCAGCACCTGCGCGCGCGGATGCAGCAGGATCTGGCGCAGGCTCGCTATGGCCCGGTCATGGTGGCCTTGGCATTGGGGGATCAGGCGGGCGTGGATGCGCAGGATTGGCGGATCTTCAATGGGTCGGGCATTACCCATCTGGTTTCCATCAGCGGTTCGCACGTGACCCTATTGGCAGGGATGGCGGCCTGGCTGGCGATGTGGGTGTGGCGGCGGGGCGTTTGGCGCGGCCGTGGCTGGGCGGAGCGCTGGCCCGCGCAGCAGGTGGGGGCGCTGGTCGCCTTGGTGCTGGCAGGCGCCTATTGCCTGCTGGCAGGTTGGGGCGTGCCTGCCAGAAGGACATTTTTCATGCTGGCCGTGACCCTAGGGGCGTTGCTGCTGCGTCTGCCGCTATCGGGCGGGCATATCCTGGGGCTGGCTGCGCTGGCGGTGGTGTGGCTGGATCCCTGGGCGGTGCTGTCGGCGGGCTTCTGGCTTTCTTTTGCTGCGGTCATGGTTCTGATGGCTTGCGTCGCGGCACCGCACGGCCAAGGCAAAGCCGGGTCAGGGATCTGGCGGCGCTGCTGGCCCGCCTTGCGCAGCGCGGCAATGCTGCAATGGGCTGTCACCCTGGGCTTGATGCCAGCGCTCGCCTGGCTGTTCCAGCAGCTCCCCTTGCTGTCACCATTAGCCAATGCTCTGGCCATACCATTGGTGGGAATGGTGGTGACGCCGCTGGTGGTGGTGTCTGCCGTTCTGTACCTGATTCCGGGTATGGGTTGGATGGCATCGTGCGGGGTATCGGCGGCGCACGCCGTGTTTGAGGCGATGATGTGGCCCATTCAGGCCATGGGGCGGCAGCCCTGGGCCTTGCTGGATGTAGCGGCGCCGGCGGCGGGCTGGCTGCTGGTGGCGTGTTGCGGGGTGTGGTGGGCGCTGCGGCCAGCCGGATGGCCCTTGCGTCAGGCGGGCTGGCTGCTGATGCTGCCAGCGCTTGGGGGCGTGCCGGTGCGGCTGGGGGAGGGGGAGTGGCGTATCAGCGCCATCGACGTCGGGCAAGGCAGTGCCATACTGGTGGAAACCGCCAGCGGCGCCAGTTTGTTTGATACCGGCGTGCGTTACGGGCCTCAAACAGACGCGGGTGGACGGATTGTCTGGCCTTTTATCCGGGCGCATGGCTGGCGCAGGCTGGAGGAACTGCTGGTGTCACATGCGGATATCGACCATGCCGGCGGTGTTATGAGCGTCCTGAGCGCGATACCGGTAGCGCGAAGCTATGCCTCCTTCGATTTGCAGGCGTTTCTGCGCCGTGAGGCGCGTCTGGGGCATGGAGGAGAGCTGCCTGCGGCCTATCTTCCTGCTGAATCTTCTCTATGCGTAGCGGGGCATGCCTGGCAGCGGGACGGTGTGGTTTTCCGCTTTGTGCATCCGCCACCGCCGGTCGGCAAGGACTGGTGGCGAGGCGGCAATGCCGATAGCTGCGTCCTGAAAGTAGAGGGGGCGTACCACACAGCGCTGCTGACCGGTGACATCGGGGCTGCCCAGGAGCAGGAGTTGCTGGCGGCCGGGGAGGCGGCGGCCGATTGGGTGGCGGCGGCACATCATGGTTCCGCGACGTCTTCGAGCACGGCATTCGTGCAGGCAAGCGGCGCGCATCATGTCGTTGCACAAATGGGAGCCTGGAACCGCTATCGGCACCCTCATCCCGCAGTGGCGCAACGCTGGCAGGATGCGGGCGCGGTGTTCTGGCGATCGGATCAGCATGGCGCAGTCATGGCGCATTCCCGTGCTGAAGGCCTGGTGGTCAGTGCCGAACGGATCAAGGCCAGACGATACTGGCAGTACGAGCCTTCTGCCATGAGCACTGCGACAAGCGCCGCACCGGCAGGCAGGTAAAAAAGGCATGAATGAACATGGCTGAAGGTAAGGCGGCGCGGCGCGAGGCATAGGAGGGGTGCTGGCAATGGGCTTTTGCGCTATTGTTGAATAGCGTCCAGGGTCGGGTTCGGCCTGAATTGCTATTGAGTGACAGAACGAGCTACAGGAGTCAGCCCATGTCTCATCCCCGTTTGGAAAGTGTTGTTTGTGCGAGTCCGGCAGGCATGCACCGGATGGCGTATTGGGAATGGGGTGACCCGGCCAATACGGATGTGGTGCTGTGTGTGCATGGCCTGACCCGCACTGGCCGGGATTTCGACGCTCTGGCGCGGGCGCTGTCGAATGATTTTCGCGTGGTCTGCCCGGATGTTGCCGGCCGAGGTGAGTCGGATTGGCTGGCAAACCCCGTGTTCTATTCCGTGCCGCAGTATGTCGCCGATATGACCACGCTGTTTGCGCGTATCCGTGCCCGGCGCCTGGCTTGGGTCGGGACGTCCATGGGCGGACTGATCGGCATGGCGTTTGCCGGTGCGCTGGCAGCGGCTCGCCGTACACCGGGGAAGGGGCCGGGCGCGGCAGCCAAGGCTGCGGCGTTGCCGGCGTTGTCTGGGATGGTGTTGAACGACGTCGGGCCGCATATTGGCGTGGCTGGCCTGATGCGTATCGGGACGTATGTCGGGCGGCGTCAGGTGTTCAGCAGTTTCGATGATGCCGTGGCGGAAATGAAGGCGATAGCGGCGCCATACGGTGAGCATACCGATGAGCAGTGGCGCGAATTGGCGCGACATGTCTATGTTCAACATGAAGGCGCCTGGGTGCCCAACTACGATCCGTCCATCGCCGTCGGATTGGCCCCGCCGGATGGCATGAGCCAGGCGGCTGCGGAGCAAATGCTGTGGCAATGTTATGAGGCCATGGATGGGCCGGTGTTGATATTGCGTGGTGCTGCTTCGGATATTCTGGTGCCTGCAACCGTGGAAGCCATGCTGGCGGCGCGCAGCGATGCGCGTGCCCTGGAGTTCCAGGGGGTGGGGCATGCCCCGTCATTGATGCACGAAAATCAGATTGCCGGCGTTGCAGCGTTCCTGCGGCACGCCGTTCTAAAATGGCCGCTATGAATAAAGACCGACCTTCAGGCATCGTGCCATCAGGTTTTCAGCTGCCCCGGGAGGGTGGCTTGTGTTTCGACCTGCATTGCCATTCGTTGGCATCGGACGGCGCGCTGGCGCCCGCCATGGTTGCGCGCCGTGCTGCGGCCAATGGTGTGCGTGTCTGGTCGCTCACGGATCATGATGAGCTGAGTGGTTTGGCAGAGGCAGAAAGCGAAGCGCTGGCGCTTGGCATGTGTTTTGTGAACGGCGTGGAAATTTCAGTTACCTGGGCGGGGCATACCGTTCATATTGTTGGCCTGGGCTTTGATCGCGAGCATCCTGTCATCGTGCGTGGGCTTGAGGCCATCCGGCGTGATCGCAGCGAGCGTGCCGAGCGTATCGGCAGGCGTTTCGCGGAACTGGGCATCGCAGGCACTTATGAGGGAGCGCTGGCCCTGGCGGGCAATGAAAACCTTTTGAGCCGCACGCACTTCGCCCGCTACCTTTGGCAGTCGGGGCATGTCTCGAATGTGCAGGAAGCCTTTGACCTGTATTTACGTGATGGCGGCCCTGCGCAGGTTCCCATGAAATGGGCGACGCTGGAAGATGCGGTTTCCTGGATCTTGTCGGCTGGTGGCGTGGCAGTGATTGCTCATCCTGGGCGTTATCGCTATACCCCGGTGCAGTTTGACGGATTGTTTTCGACATTCCGCGATCTTGGCGGTGCTGCCATTGAAGTGGTCACCGGCAGCCATCGGCCTGAGCAGTACGCGGAGTATGAGGCCGTGGCACGCTATTACGGTTTTCGCGCTTCCTGCGGCTCGGATTTTCACAGCACTACGGAAAGCCGCGCGGATCTTGGAAGCCTGCCGCCCTTGCCGGCGAGTTTGACGCCGGTATGGCGTGATTGGTTCTGATCCAGGGCTGTTGGATGGCCGGGGCGGAACAGGCGGGTTTTTTGCCTGGTCACATGCAGGCTGGTTGCATCTTCATCAATAATAAAAAGGTAGGAAATGAACAAGGCATTCGTCAAGGAAACGGATCGGGACGAGGATGATGAACTGCCCGACGCGCAGGCCTTGCCGTCTGGCTCGCGCAATTACATGACGCCGCAAGGTTTTCAGGCAATGCGTGATGAGCTGGCGCACCTGATGACGGTGGAGCGGCCGGAAATCGTCTCCATTGTGTCCTGGGCGGCTTCCAATGGCGACCGATCGGAAAACGGGGATTATCTCTATGGCAAGAAGCGCTTGCGTGAAATCGACCGGCGCATGCGTTTTCTGACCAAACGCCTGGAAATTGCCGAAGTGGTCGATCCGGCGTTACAGCCGAATCGTGACCAGGTTTTTTTCGGCGCGACAGTAACTTATGAAAATCAGGACGGTGATAGCCAGACTGTCACGATTGTCGGCGTTGACGAGGCTGAACCGCTGGCAGGCCGCATCAGCTGGATTTCTCCCGTCGCCCGTGCGCTGATCAAGGCTCGCGAAGGCGATACCGTGGTGTTGCGCACACCGGGCGGGATTCAGGAGCTGGATATTGTCGAGGTTTCCTACCCGGAGTAAAGGCGGGTGCCGCATGATGCGCGTACCCTGGCGTGGCGTTTCTGTCCCGGTTCCTGGCGCTGGGTGATATCCAGGCGGGACACTGGGTTAAAATCCAAAACTTGATTCATCTGGCCTGGCGGCATGGATGGGCATTGCGCCCACGGCCGGCAGGCTGGCTATCCTGGGCCTGCATGGGTCCGGCCGTTCCCTCCTTCTTTTGCCCGAGCGCGTACTTCCCCGTGTCCTCATCGCTTCTTATTATTCCCGGTTCCTCCGCCCTGTCCGCATTCCGTCGCGAGCGCCTGCTTGCTCAACTGCACCAGGCGGGATTGCCCGTGGCCGATGTCGCCGCGTATTACGAACATTTTGCCTGGGCGGAAACGCCGCTGGATGAGACCGGCCGTGAGCGGCTGGCCTTGGCGTTGAACGGTGGAAAGCCGGTCGGCGGCACGGAAGCCGGAAAGGACGTTCTGGTTTTGCGCACGATTCCGCGCCTGGGCACGATTTCCCCCTGGGCCAGCAAGGCGACCGATATTCTGCAGAACTGTGGCCTGCAGAGTGTGCGCCGGGTTGAACGCGGCGTACGTTATCTGCTGACACTGCAGCGTGGCCTGTTGGGCACGCGCAAACTGGATGCGCAGCAACTGGCGCAGGTGGCCGCCTGCCTGCATGACCGCATGACCGAAACGGTGGTTGATGCTGCTTTTGATGGCAGCGCGTTGTTTGCCGAATTGCAAGGCAAGCCGCTGGCAACCGTGCCGGTGCTGGAGCAGGGCCGGGCAGCACTGGAGCGTGCCAATACCGAATTGGGTCTGGCACTGTCTGATGATGAAATCGACTATCTGCTGCAATCGTTCGGCGATCTTGGGCGTGATCCCACTGATGTCGAATTGATGATGTTCGCGCAGGCAAACAGCGAGCACTGCCGGCATAAAATTTTCAATGCCAGCTGGGTGATCGACGGCCAGGCGCGCGAACAAACACTGTTTGGCATGATTCGCGCCACGCATGCGGCACAGCCGCTGGGCACCATCGTGGCATATTCGGACAACGCGGCCATCATGGAAGGCGGCACGGCGCAGCGGTTTTATCCGGGGGCGCAGGCTGAGCTGGGCGAGCGCACTTATGGCCGTCGCGAAGCCACGGTTCATACCTTGATGAAGGTGGAAACGCATAATCACCCGACGGCGATTGCGCCGTTCCCGGGGGCGTCCACCGGTGCGGGGGGCGAAATCCGCGATGAAGGCGCTACGGGTCGCGGTTCCAAGCCGAAGGCAGGCCTGACGGGCTTCACCGTGTCACACCTGCGTTTCGATGATGCCGTACAGCCTTGGGAAAATGATCATCACGGCCTGCCGGATCGCATTGCCTCACCGCTGGACATCATGATCGAAGGCCCCTTGGGTGGCGCGGCGTTCAATAACGAGTTCGGTCGTCCCAATTTGCTGGGCTATTTCCGTACCTATGAACAGACCACGGCGGATGGCCGCTGGGGGTATCACAAGCCCATCATGATCGCCGGTGGTCTGGGCAGCATAGATGGCGACCAGACGCATAAGCTGGGTATTCCGCCAGGTGCGCTGCTGATTCAGCTGGGTGGGCCTGGCTTGCGTATCGGCATGGGGGGCGGCGCGGCGTCCAGCATGGGTGTCGGGGCCAACAGCGCCGAACTGGACTTTGATTCCGTGCAGCGCGGTAACCCTGAAATCGAGCGCCGGGCGCAGGAAGTCATCGACGCCTGCTGGCGTCAGGGGGCCAACAATCCCATTCTGGCTATTCACGATGTCGGGGCAGGTGGCCTGTCCAACGCGTTTCCTGAGTTGGTCAACGACGCGGGCCGGGGCGCTATCTTTGATCTGCGCCGTGTTCCGGTGGAAGAATCCGGCATGTCGCCCGCGGAAATCTGGAGCAATGAATCCCAGGAACGCTATGTGCTGGCGATTCAGCCGCAGGACCTGGAACGGTTCGATGCACTGGCGCGCCGCGAGCGCTGCCCCTATGCCGTGGTCGGCATTACCACGGAAGAGCGCCGCCTGAAAGTGGTGGATGGCGCACGTGGTGCGGACGCCGAGCTGTTTGCCGTGTTGCCGCCTCTGCCGGAAGCAGTGATGGCGGCACCGTCGGCGCAACCGCATCCGGTGGATGTGCCGATGGATGTCATCCTGGGCAAACCGCCGCGCATGCTGCGCGATGTCCAGCATCGCGCCTCGCAAGGCGGTGCGCTGGACCTGACGTTGATTTCCCTGGATGACGCTGCCGAGCGCGTGCTGCGTCATCCGACCGTCGCGAACAAGAGCTTCCTGATCACCATCGGTGACCGTACCGTGGGCGGGCTTTCCAGCCGCGACCAGATGGTCGGGCCCTGGCAGGTTCCGGTTGCAGATTGCGCTGTCACGCTGGCGGATCACGACGGCTTCCGTGGTGAAGCCATGGCCATGGGGGAGCGTACGCCTCTGGCTGTGCTCGATGCTCCGGCGTCGGGCCGCATGGCGGTCGCGGAAGCGCTGACCAACCTGGCTGCTGCGGATGTGGCTCGTCTGGAGGACATCAAGCTGTCTGCCAACTGGATGGCTGCCTGCGGTTCCGCGGGGCAGGATGCTGCATTGTTCGACACGGTTTCTGCCGTCAGCGAACTGTGCCAGCAGGTGGGATTATCCATTCCGGTCGGCAAGGATTCACTGTCCATGAAGACCGCCTGGGAAGAGGCAGGTGAGCGCCGTGAAGTCGTGTCGCCAGTGTCGCTCATTGTCACGGCGTTTGCGCCGGTAGCCGATGTGCGCAACAGCCTGACGCCGCAGCTGCGGACTGACATGGGTGATACGGTTCTTATCCTGGTGGACCTGGGGCAGGGCAAGCATCGCTTGGGCGCCTCCATTTTGGCGCAGGCATTCAATCAGGTCGGCGAAGCCGTGCCCGATATTGATGATGCCGAGTCGCTGCGCGCTTTCTTCGCCGCGATCCGTGCATTGGCTGAAGCCGGCAGCATCCTGGCCTATCACGATCGTTCCGATGGCGGCCTGTACGCAACGGTATGCGAAATGGCTTTTGCCGGGCATACCGGTGTCTCCATCAATCTCGACATGCTGACCTTCGACGCCAGCGTGGCGGATTGGGGCGACTATAAGATTCGTGCCGAGCAGGTGTCGGTGCAACGTGATGAAGCCACCCTGAAGGCCTTGTTTGCGGAAGAGGCGGGGGCGGTCATCCAGGTGCGTGCCGAAGAGCGTGATGCCGTGCTGCAGGTGTTCCGTGGTGCGGGCCTGTCGGTGCATACGCATGTTATCGGTGCGCCCAATAAAACGGATGAAGTCGAGTTCTACCGTGATGGTCATCGCATCTGGAACCGCCCGCGCGCAGAGTTGGGCCGTGTCTGGAGCGAGGTGTCGTGGCGCATCGCCTCGCGTCGTGACAATCCGGCATCGGCACAGGCGGAATACGACACCTGGCTGGATGTATCTGATCCCGGCATGACGCCGCGCGTGGATTTCGATCCTCAAGAGGATGTTGCTGCGCCGTATATCGCAACCGGCGTGCGTCCGCGAGTGGCGATTCTGCGTGAGCAGGGTTGCAACAGCCATATTGAAATGGCCTGGGCTTTCGACAAATCGGGTTTCGAGGCAGTCGATGTGCACATGACAGACCTGCTTTCTGGTCGGGCCTCGTTGGCGTCCATGCAAGGTCTGGTGGCGGTAGGCGGCTTCAGCTACGGTGATGTGCTGGGCGCGGGTGAGGGCTGGGCACGTACCATTCAGCTCAATGACAAGCTCGCGCAACAGTTCGCAGAGTATTTCGCCCGTCCCGATACTTTCGGCCTGGGGGTTTGCAATGGTTGCCAGATGATGGCGGCCCTGGCCTCCATGATTCCGGGGGCGGAGAACTGGCCGCGCTTTACCCGCAACCAGTCCGAGAAATACGAAGCACGGTTATCCATGGTGGAAGTGCAGGGGTCGCCATCCTTGTTCTTCAGCGGGATGGAAGGTGCACGCATTCCGGTGGCCGTTGCGCATGGTGAAGGCTATGCGGACTTCTCGCTGCAAGGCGATCAGTCGCGTGTTTTGGCGGCTGCCCGTTTTGTGGATCACCGTGGCGCCGCGACGGAGGTGTACCCCTACAACCCCAACGGCAGTCCGGAAGGGTTGACGGCAGTGACGACGGCCGATGGCCGCTTCACTGTCATGATGCCGCACCCGGAGCGCGTGACACGCAATGCGATGATGTCCTGGGCACCGGAAGGCTGGGGCCCGGCCGATCAAGGCGGGGATTATTCTCCCTGGCTGCGTTTCTTCCGCAATGCGCGGGTCTGGCTGAAGTAGATGTGTTTCAGCGCCGCCGCCGCCCGCTATGGCGCAAGACCTATGCGAGCGGTGTGCGGCGGCGGTTGCAGCAGTACGCCAATAGCTGGCTGGAAGCATGAATGACGACAGCGTCCGATTGCCTGCTTGCTTCCTGGTCTGCTATTTTTGCTTTATACTAAAGAGCTTTTCATAAACTTTTTCAAGGAACTGCCCTCATGGTGGTGATTCGTCTGGCCCGTGGTGGCTCCAAAAAACGTCCTTTCTACAACGTGGTTGCTGCTGACTCGCGCAATCGTCGTGACGGCCGCTTCGTCGAGCGCGTGGGTTTCTACAACCCCGTCGCCCGTGAAGGCGAAGAAGGCCTGCGCCTGTCGCTGGAGCGCGTGCAATACTGGACCAGCAACGGCGCCCAGCTGTCGCCTGTTGTTGCTCGTCTGGTCAAGGAATACTCGGCCAAGGTTTCGGCTGCGGCCTAATCAATGACTGAAGCGCCGCACAGCCAAGCTGGCGCCAGTGCGCCAGATAATCTGGTTGAGCTGGGCCGCATCGTCTCTGCCTATGGCCTGAGGGGCTGGGTCAAGATCCAGCCCCATTCTGCGCGTTCGGAAGCTTTGTTGACTGCCAAGCGTTGGTGGTTGGTTCCGTTTTCGCGTGCTTCCGGTGCCGTGATGCAAGATGCACGGTCCTGGAAGGTCAAGCTATCCCGAACCCAGGGTGCCACGGTTGTCGGCGCGCTGGATGGCATTGCGGATCGCGATGAAGCCGAAGCGCTCAAGGGCATGCTGGTCATGGTCGCTCGCAGTGATTTCCCGGAAACTGATGAAGGGGAATATTACTGGGTTGACCTGATGGGTTGCCGAGTGTGGGGGCTGGATGATGCGGGTGTCCAAGCTGTCATGGGCGTGGTGGCCGATGTTTCCGATAATGGTGCGCATGCCGTGCTGTCGGTGCGTCGCCAGCAGGAACAGGATGGCTTGTGGGTAGATTTGCTGGATGATAAAGAACGTCCTGTAACGTCTTTGGTGCCATTTGTGGAGGCACATCTTCAGGAAGTCGATCTACCCGGGCGACGTATCGTGACGAACTGGCCGTTGGACTTCTGATCTGAGGTTCGGGCGGCTTGGTGCGAGGCATGTGATCTGCATGGTTCTTGCACGGATGCTGCAATCCCGAAGGTTGTGGTATTTTCCGGAAAGCTGGCTCAGGCCAGCTTTTTTGCATTTCATGGTGTGCCGGTGCGGGCCCGCCATGGCGCAAGCCCTGATTGGGTATTGCGGCTGTTTTCGTACTGCTAGATGAAGGCTTGTGCCTGCCATGCGTTTTGACGCCATTACCCTGTTCCCTGAAATTTTCGCCGGCATCACCGGGCATGGCGTCACCAGCCGTGCCTTGTCGCAGGGCTTGTGGTCATTTCATGCCTGGAACCCGCGTGACTATACTCAGGATGTGCATCGAACGGTTGATGATCGTCCGTATGGGGGTGGCCCGGGAATGGTCATGATGGCAGCTCCGCTGGAAGCGGCGGTGAGGGACGTTCAGGCGGATCGGGAGCGTCTGGGGCAGCCACGTGGGCAGGTCGTACTCTTGTCGCCGACAGGGCGACGTTTTGATCAGTCTGCTGCGGCGCAGTGGATCGCGGGCCCTGGAAAAATTCTGGTTTGTGGGCGCTATGAAGGCGTGGATCAGCGTTTTGTTGATCGGTGCGTGGACGAAGAGTGGTCGCTGGGGGACTTTGTCCTGTCGGGCGGTGAATTGGCTGCGCTGCCTATGATGGATGCCTGCGTTAGGTTATTGCCAGGGGTGCTTAATGACGATCAGTCTGCCTTGCAAGACTCCTTTCACGTCAATCTGGATGGTTTGCTGGACAGCCCGCACTACACCCGTCCTGAAATCTATGATGGTGAGGCAGTTCCGGAAGCGCTGTTGTCCGGGCATCATGCGCGCATTGCCCGCTGGCGTCGGGATCAATCATTGCGCCTGACTTTGGCGCGGCGCCCCGAGCTGATTGAACAGGCCCGGCGGGATGGACGATTGGACAAGGCGGACGAGAAGCTTCTATTGGGCTTGCAGGGTTAGGCGGCCTGGTGTCTGGCCGGCTGGGTGCTCAGGTGTTGTGATGCCTTGAGGTGCTGGCATGCGGCACGGACGCAGTCCGGAAAGCTGAGCCTTGCCGTCCGCCGCTACAATCATGGGAACAACGCGGCCATCCTGGCAGCACGGTCTCGAACACTGGCCTGTGCTGCATGCTGTTGCTATGTTTTGTGTCTGAATGACTCATTTGGCGTATCGGGAACCCCAAGATGCTCAATCATTTTTATGAACTGTCGGTATCGCTGCTGGAAGTTACTGGCACACTGGTCATCTTGATCGGATCTGCGGCGGCAACCTGGCAATTTTTCAGGCAAGCGATGCGCGACGGGTATGGCAAGGCCTACCATCCTTTTCGTTCCACGCTTGGCCGAAGCATACTGCTTGGGCTGGAGTTTCTCGTTGCTGCGGATATCCTGAACTCGCTGGTCATCGCGCCCACGCTCGATGATTTGTTGATCCTTGCCGGCCTGGTCCTGGTGCGTACCTTCCTGAGCATTTCTCTTGGTGTCGAAATCAATGGCCACTGGCCTTGGCAGGACACCCGCCTGGAGCGTGAGGAAAGGGCAGCGCAGGAACGGAAGCAGGCGTAATTCAAGGCAGACGCTGGGGGAATGGTTAAAAATTCCCCCAGCAGGAAAACAAAAAAGCCACCGCGTCGGGTGGCTTTAATCACTGTAACTCTTTGAATTCTTTGGCGGACAGGGTGAGATTCGAACTCACGATACGCTTGCACGTATACCGGATTTCGAGTCCGGCGCATTCGACCACTCTGCCACCTGTCCTTAGGTAACCGCAACGGTGCTGATGTATTAAAGCGCCGTAGTGGAAGAAGAAAAAGATTATATCGGTAGTTTTTTCGCTTGGCAAGGGCTGTCGCCGATTGCCTGCTCTGTTGCGGGTTCAGGCAACAGGGCAGGTGGGGGGCTTCAGGCTTTGGCCAGGGTTTCGGG
>NZ_CBCSIQ010000030.1:0-52228 GCF_965139615.1 Kerstersia similis | reverse complement strand
CTGACACCACCCGACACGGCACGCTCCACTGCCCCAGGCCCCGGGCCGGCCACGGCGCGGCTTAGCACCGCTCCGATCGCACCCACCCACCAGCCCCTGTCACGCCACAATGCAGCCCCCCCGAGCCATGCATCAAAGCATCTCCTCCACCCCCCAGCCCAGCGCCTTATACACCGCCACCACATCCACAAAAGACGCCGTCTCCGCCTCGGCAATCGCCTGTCTGGCCTGGAACAGTGCACGCTGATTCTCGAGCACGGCCAAATACGCCCCGGCCCCCGCGCGATAACGCCTATCGGCAATATCGAACGCCGCCTCCGCATGCCCTGCGGCCTGCAGCAACACCGCCATCCTGCGCTGATTCTCCGCCAAGCGCGTCACTGCATTCTCAACCTCCTCCTGCGCCTGCAGCAGCACCTGCTCATAACGCGCCTGTGCGCCCTCGGACACCGCCTCAGCCCCTCGCAACCGCGCGCGCGCATTCCCCAAACGCAGGGCCGGCCAGCTCACACCCGGCGCAATCTGGAACGCCCGGGACGCACTCCCCAAATCCCCATCGCGCAAAGCAAAAAACCCGATAAACCCGCCCAGATCCAGCCGCGGATACAGCTCCGCCGTCGCTGCTCCCACATCCTCCACACTGGCCGCCAACTGAAGCTCCGCCTGCATCACATCAGGACGCTGCCGAATCAGGGCATCCACATCCCCCAAAGGCAACTGCGTCACCACAAACCCCGTCCTGCGTTCGCCTGGCGCGGCCAAACCCTGGCCCGGCGGCTTGCCTGCCAACACATCCAGCCGATAGTAGGCCTCCTGCAACGCCACCGTCAGCGGCGCCAACGCCGCCTCGCTACGCAAACGCTGGCTCTGCGCATTCTCCTGATCTTCCGGCAACCCGCTACCGGCGCGCACCATCGCGCTCGTCAAACGCACCGTCTCGTCCCAATTGGCCACTTCCTGGCGGGTCACCGCAAGCTGCCGCTGCAAACCTTGCGCCTCGAAATACGTCCGCGCCACCTCCGACGCAATACTCAGGCGCATCAACGCCAGTTCCGCCTGCGCGGCATCGGCACGGGCCAACGCCGCCTGTTGCAAGCGCTCCAGCCGCCCGAACAAATCTATCTCCCACTGCATATCGAACCCTGCGCGCCAGGACTCCGACAACGCCCGCCCAGGCTCGCCATCGGCTCCCATCTGCTGCTGGATCCCACGCTCATAGCCCGCACGGGATGTCAGACCAGGCTGCCGATCCAGACGCCGCTCATCAAACACGGCGCGCGCCGCATACAACGACGCCTGCGCCTGACGGATATCGTGGTTATGGGCCATCGCGGCATCAACCCACTGCACCAGGCCAGGATCATCAAAAAACGTCCACCACTGCGCCGGCAACACCGTCTCCGGCGCGTCAAACCGCGCCGCCTGCTCACTCGCCAGCACAATCCCGGGCGTCACCGGTTTTTCATACTGCGGCCCGACCATGCAGCCCGCCAGCGAAACCAGAACCCCCAACGCCAGCCCGCGCAAAAACACTCGTTCCATACTCATCCCTCCAACGCCTGCCCGGCCTCGGACAACTGCCGGCTGCGCCTCGTTTGCACACGATGATCCCGCGCCAACAAGGTGTAGATCGTCGGCAGCACAAACAAAGTGAACACCGTACCGATCAACATGCCGCAGACAATAACGGCCCCCAACCCGAAACGGCTGCTGGCACCGGCACCGCTGGCAAACAGCAAGGGCACCACACCGAACGCCATCGCAGCCGTGGTCATCAGTACCGGTCGCAACCGAATCTTCGCCGCACGCACAATGGCAGTCGAACGATCCAGCTGCTCACGCACCTGCAATTCATTGGCAAACTCCACCATCAGAATGCCGTGCTTGCTGATCAGCCCGATCAGCGTCACCAGCCCGATCTGGGTATAGATATTGAGCGTGGCCCAGCCCAGCGCCAGCGGCAGCAGCGCCCCGCAGATCGACAACGGCACGGTGATCAGAATGATGAGCGGATCCACCAGGCTCTCGTACTGCGCCGCCAGCACCAGATAAATCACCACCAACGCCGCCAGGAACGCAAAGAGCAGGGCGTTGCCTTCGTGCACGTACTGGCGCGACTCCGACTGCCAATCATGACTGAAGCCTGGCGGCAGTTCCGCTGCCGCCTGTTCCAGAAAAGCCACTGCCTGCCCCAGCGATACGCCGGGCGCCGGAATCGCCTGCAAGGTCGCAGCATTCTGCTGGTTGAATTGCGGCAAGCGATTGGGTTCGACCAGCGTATCGAGCGTCACCACCGTGGACAACGGCACCAATGCGCCGGCATCGGTACGCACGTACTGGCGCGCCAATGCCTGCGATGTCAGGCGCTGCTCACGCACGCTCTGCGGAATCACGTCATAGGAGCGCCCCTGCAAGCCGAAACGATTAAGGTAATTCCCGCCCAGCAATACGCCCAGCGAATCGCCAATGTCCTGCATGCGTATGCCCAGGCTGGCCGCCTTGGCGCGGTCTATGTTCACCTGCGTCACCGGATTGTTGTATTCCAGATCGCTATCGACCACGACGAACAAACCACTGGCGCGTGCGCGCTGCTTCAACTCCTCCATGGTCTGATACAGCACGGGATAATCCTGCGCGCTGCGCAACACCATCTGCACCGGCAAACCGCCGCTGGAGCCCGGCAAGGGCGCCAGCTGGAACACAAAAATGCTGCTGCCTTCGACATGGCTGACGGCTTGTTGCAGCGCGGCCTGCACCTGTGCCGCCGAACGATCGCGCTCGCCCCACAAAGACAGGTTGATGCCGCCAAAACTGGCCGATGGCCCATCCGTACCATTGATGATCCAGGTACCGGTCGTTTCCGGTAGGCTCTCCATGACCGCTTCGAGCTTTTCGGCAAAACGTTCGGCATATTCCAGACTGGCATGCTGTGGCGCCTTGATGGCCGTCAACACCGCTGCCTGATCTTCCGCCGGTGCCAGCTCACGCTGCGGCAGCTGGTACAGAAACGGCAAGCCCAGGCACACCAGCACGGCAAACCCGCCACTGAGCCAGCGCCGGCGCAGGGAAAACGCCAGCACAAAACCGTAGCGCCGCGCCAAACCGCTGAACACATGCTCGGCCATGCGCGCCAGACGTCCTTCCTGCTGGCCTGCCGGCAACAGCAGCGAACTCATCACAGGCGACAGCGTCAAGGCCACCACGCCCGACACGATCACCGCGCCGGCCAGCGTCAGCGCAAATTCTCGGAACAGGGCGCCCGTCAGGCCACCCATCAGGCCGATGGGTGCGTACACGGCGGCCAAGGTCAGCGTCATGGCCACCACGGGACCGGCGATTTCGCGCGCACCCACCAGCGCCGCAGCCACGGGACTTTTGCCTTCCTCGATATGACGGTGCACGTTCTCCACTACGACAATCGCATCATCCACCACCAGGCCGATGGCCAGCACCATGGCCAGCAAGGTCAGCAGATTGATACTGAAACCGAATGCCAGCATCAAGCCCGCCGCACCCAGCATGGACAAAGGAATGGCGACCACAGGAATGATGACCGTACGCAATGACCCCAGGCACAGCCAGATCACCAGCACTACGATCAACACCGCTTCCACCAGGGTATGCATCACCTCGCTGATGGAAGCCTCGATAAAGCGTGCCGTTTCAAAAGCCAGCTCCACCTGCACATCGGGCGGCAAGGTCTTTTCGATTTCAGGCAGCAACTTGCGAATGCCTTCGACAATCACCAGGGGGTTGCCGGCAGGGGTGGAAAAGAGCCCCAGGTGCACGGCATTCTTGCTATCCATGCGGGCACTGGTTTCCGTGGCCGCAGCGCCCAGCTCAACCGTTCCGACGTCTCGCAGGCGCACCAGGCCATTGCCATCATTGCGTATCACCAGATCCCGGAACTCCTGCACGCTGCCCAGATCGGTATTGACCCGGACATTGGACACCACATACTGGCCCCGCACCTGTCCAGGCGCCGCCTGATAATTGTTGCGCCGCACGGCATCCGCCACATCGCTGGCCGTCAGGCCCCGGCCCGCCAGTTTTTCGCTATCCAGCCACAAGCGCATGGCCAGCTTCTGGCCACCGAAAGTCTGCACCTTGGCAACACCGTCGATACCGGAAAACAGCGGCTCGACCACCCGCGACAGATAATCCGTCAACGCTGGCGTGGACAGGCTGTCACTGGAAAAACCCACGTAGGCCACAGCCGTCGAATCCCCGGCCGACAATTCAATCACCGGGTCATAGGCCTGGTCTGGCAAGCGATAGCGCACCTGATTGATCTTGGCCATGGTTTCCGTCAGCGCGCGGGTGGAATCGCGGTTCAACTCCATGCGCAGCGTGACCTGGCTATGACCTTGCGTGGACGAAGAGGCCAGGTAGTCGATGCCCTCGACCGAAGACACCGCCTGCGCAATCGGTTGCGTCACAAAGCCCTGCATCAGCTCGGCAGAAGCGCCGGGGTACTCGGTACTCACGGTGATAGTCGAGCTTTCCAGCAGCGGATACTGACGAATCGGCAACTTGCTCAGCGCAAACAAACCCAGCAGTACGATCAGGCAGCTGACCACCAGCGCCAGCACTGGCCGGCGGACAAAAATATCAGTGAACTTCATGAGCCGGCTCCTTGCGCAGCAGGCGCTGCCCCAGGCGCCTGGCCATGCGGGTCGGCTGCATTCAGCGTATTACTGGCAACAGGCTCGACCTGCATGCCGTCACTGAGCTTGATCTGACCCGACACCACCACCTGGTCCCCCTCGGCCAGACCGGATTCGATTTCCACCCGGCCATCCCAGCGTTCACCGGTTTTCACGGCGACACGGTGCACCGTCAGCCCCTGCGTCTCGGCCTGCCGGGCGATGAACACCGTCTGCCCGTAGGCGTTGTAGGTCAGCGCCGTTTCCGGCACCGCCAACACCTCTTCCTGCTGCGGACGCTGCACCCGGATTCCGGCAAACATGCCAGCCCGCAGCTTGCCGTCAACATTGGGCAGGCTGGCTTGCACCTGCACCGTGCGCGACGCCCCTATCAGCGGGTCGATTGCGGTAATGCGGGCATCAAAGGCTTGTTCCGGCCAGGCATCCAGTTGCAAGACCACCGGCTGCTGCGGCTGCAAATGCCGGACAGCCTGTTCATCCAGGGAAAAATTCACATGCATGGTGCCGGCATCTACCAGGCTGGCAACGGCTTCACCGGCATTCAGGTATTGCCCTTCATGCACCCGGCGAATGCCAATGACACCGTCGAAAGGCGCGCGTACCGCTTTCTGGGCAATCACGGCCTCGACGCGGCGCAATTCCCCCTTGGCCATATCGCGGGCTGCGATGGCTTTATCCAACTGTTCCTGGGTCGCAACCTGATCGGCCTTCAACATTCGCGTGCGCGCCAGCACGGTTTCCGCATTACGCAACTGTGCCTGCAATCGCAAGCGCTCGGCCTGTTCCGGCGCATCATTCATCTGTACCAACAGTTGCCCCGCCTTGACCGTCTGTCCGGACTCGAAGGCAATACGCGTCACCCGCCCCGGCGTTTCAGCCGCCAGCGCCACCTGGCGCGCTGCCTCCAGCGCGCCCACGCCATGCAAGGCTCGTGGCGCCACCGTGCGCTCCACCGGCGCCAGCGCCACCTTGGTGATCGGCCAGGCACCACTCGCTTCTGCATTGGAACGGTCAGTCACCAGCAGCACCACTACCGCCAGCGCCGCCACGGTAACCGAGACCGCCGCCATTCCCCAAAAACCTGTATTTCTTTTCATGATTTCCTCACTTCACCACTGGATGTCAGCGCACACGCACCTGTGCGGCCAGCAGCCGTTGGCGCAACCGGCTGGCAATGGCTGCGGCAATCAGGCCCCCCACCACCGAGGCGTGTTCCAGCGCCCAGAACAACGCCAGTTGTGCCTGGGCTTCAGGCAAAGCCCAGAACCGATGCACGATCACCACCGCCAGCACCATGAAGACTGCCAAAGCGCCTGCGCCCAGCCACAACGCACGATCCAGCACAATCAGCACAGAACCGCCCAGCAGCACCACCGCCGTCGCGATGTTGAAGAGCAGGGCAGGTTCCAGGCCGGCAGCACGCATTTCGGCCATTCCTCCCTGGAAGTCGATCAGCTTGGCCAGCCCCGACGACAGGAACACGACGATCAGCAGGATGCGGGCAAGCCACCAGAGCCAGTTGCTCTCCAAAGCGTTATCGACAAAATGGCGCATAGACAGGACTCCAGAAACGAACCGGCACGCGCTGCCTGGCTCGCAAAAACAGGGGAGAAAACGAGAACAATGCAGACTTGCATCAGAGCTTGGGCTGGACTATAAAACCTCAAGTTAACTTGAGGTCAAGCATCATGGCGACGCAACAACCCATAGACTTTTCCCGCCCGCTCACGGTGGGCGAAGTCGCGCACCGCAGCGGCGTGCCTGTCTCGACGGTGCATTTCTATGAATCCAAGGGGCTGATTGCCAGCACCCGCAGCGGCGGCAATCAGCGCCGCTTTCCCTCCCTGGTGCTGCGCCGCATCGCCATCATCAAAGTGGCGCAACGTGCAGGGATCCCCCTGGAGGAAATCAAGGATGCCCTGTGCCGCTACCCGGCGGACAGCAAGCTGAGCGCCCGGCAATGGCACGAAATGTCATCGCTATGGCGCACCGCCCTGGATGAACGCATCATCCGCCTGCAGCGCCTGCGTGACGAACTGGACAGCTGTATCGGGTGCGGCTGCCTGTCCATGGAAGACTGTCCGCTGCGCAACCCCGGCGATATCCTGGGCCAGGAAGGAACGGGGCCGCGCATTCTTGAACGCCCCCTGTAAGGCCCGACACCGGCTGGCACCGGGCCGGGCAGCACTTTCAGGGCTGGCCTTGCGCCAGCACCTTGCCCATGGCGTCCATCAGGAAATCCAATTCCTCGGGCGCAATCGTGAAGGCGGGCGTGACGTACGCGATCCGGCCAAACGGACGGATCCAGACGCCCGCATCGGCAAAGCGCCGCTTGAGGGCTTCCCGGTCATGAATCTGCCGCAGCTCTACGGCGCCTATCGCCCCCAGCACGCGCACATCCGCCACCCATGGCAACGCAGCCAGCGGCGCCAGCCGCTCCCGCAGCACCGTCTCGATGGCTGCCACCTGCGCCAGGCGCGGCGCCTGCTCGAACAGATCCAGCGAGGCATTGGCCGCCGCGCAGGCCAGGGCGTTACCCATGAACGTCGGGCCATGCATCAGCGCATGGCCAGGGTCATCCGATAAGAACCCGTCGAATATTCGTCGGCTCGCCACGGTTGCCGCCAGGGGCAGGGTGCCGCCGGTCAGGGCTTTTGACAGCGTAATGATGTCCGGCCACACCCCAGCCTGCTGGAAGGCGAACATCGTGCCCGTCCGGCCAAAGCCGGTGAATATCTCATCGAAGATCAACAACAAGCCATGGCGGTCGGCCAGCCGCCGCAAGCGTTGCAGCACCTCCGGCGCATGCATGAGCATGCCACCTGCCCCTTGCACCAGCGGTTCGACAAGGATGCCGGCCAGGCCATGCGCGTGCCGCGCCAGATACGCATCCAGCGCAGCCTCGGCCAGCTCATCCACCGGCAAGGCCACAATGTCATGGCCGATCAGCATGCCCTGAAAGCGGGTATGCATGCCTTCATCCGGATCGCATACTGCCATCGTTCCCAAGGTATCGCCGTGATAGCCGCCACGGAAAGCCAGAAAACGCGTCCGGCCGGACGCACCTTGATTGAGCCAATACTGCACGGCCATCTTCATGGCCACTTCCACTGCCACTGAACCGGAGTCGGTATAGAACACCCGCTCCAGGCCTCCGCCCAGGCAGCCTGCCAACCGCGTTGCCAGCCGCAATGCCGGCTCATGTACCAGGCCGCCAAACATCACATGCGGCATGTCTGCCAGCTGCTGCTGCACGGCAGCCGCGATATGCGGATGGTTATAGCCATGGCAGGCCGTCCACCAGGACGCCACGCCGTCGATCAGCGTACGTCCGTCGGCCAGCTCGATCCGGCTGCCCTGGGTGCGCACCACCGGCAGCGGCGGCGTCGCCGTCTGCATCTGGGTGTACGGCAACCAGATATGCCGCATCCCCGCTGCGGCCCAGGTACTGGAATCAGCATCCATATCACTCAACCCCTATTAGAAAATTGAATATCAATCTTGGATTTTGACGGCATGAACAATGCCGATAGACGCATTTTGAGCGACGATTGCCAAGCAGATTTTCCTGACTACAATCCGCCGAAATGCGGCCCGGCGAGTGTACCCATATCTTCGCCCAGATCAATTTCTGCTAAAAAACATTCATCTTCGCTCAATTGATGTCAAAAATAGACCACCTTTTGCATCAGCACCTGGAGCGCGCCCAGGCTGCCCGGATACGCCGCCACCTGCGGCCCTGCCATCCCGCACCCGCCGGCAAGGTATGGCGCGATGGTCAGTTGCTGGTGAATTTTTCCAGCAACGATTACCTCGGCCTGGCACGCCACCCCCTGCTCACCGAACGCGCCCACGCCTGGAGCACCGAATGGGGGGCAGGGGCCCAGGCCTCCCGGCTGGTCTGCGGCACCTTGGCGATCCACCAGCAGGTCGAAACTCGTCTGGCACAGCTCAAGGGCACAGAAGCCGCCCTCTTGCTGGCTTCGGGCTGGCAGGCCAATGCCGCCGTACTGCCTGCCTTGCTGACGGCGGCAGGCCATAACTCCCCGCCGCTGGTGTTCAGCGACCGGCTGAATCACGCCAGCCTGCACATGGGATGCCAGGCGGCAGGCGTGCGCCAGATCCGCTACCGGCACAACGATCTGGCACACCTGGAAACCTTGCTGCAGGCGCGCGCCCAGGAACCCGGCACACGCTTCATCGTGACCGAAAGCGTGTTCAGCATGGATGGCGACCGTTCGGATGTGCCGGCACTGGCCGCCCTGGCCCGCCGGCACAATGCCTTTCTATACCTGGACGAAGCCCATGCCACCGGGGTACTGGGCCAGAATGGCATGGGCCTGAGCTGCGGCGTGCCGGGCGTGGATCTCGCCATGGGGACATTCAGCAAGGCCATGGGCAGCTTCGGCGCCTACATTGCCGGTTCACGCACCTTGTGCGACTACCTGGTGAATACCTGTTCCGGACTGATCTATACAACGGCCTTGCCGCCCGCCGTACTGGGCGCCATGGATGCCGCGCTGGAACTGGTGCCCGGCATGGAGGCAGACCGCCACCGCCTGCACACCCAAGCGCAATTCATCCGCGACCGGCTGAACGCGCTTGGCCTGGATTGCGGCCCCTCCAGCACACAAATCATTCCCGCCATTGTCGGGAGCGCCGAACACGCGCTGGCGCTCAGCGACAGCCTGCAGGCCCAGGGCTGCCTGGCTGTTGCCATCCGCCCCCCCACAGTGCCTCAAGGCACGAGCCGGCTGCGGCTGGCGCTGTCAGCCGCTCATGACGCGAACGACATCGACCGCCTGGCGAGCGCCTTGCAACACGCCGTCAGGCAACTGACATACCGGCACCGCCAAGCATGAACACCTCGCCATTTTCCTCTGCCATATGCCCCTCTGCCATACCTGCGCGTCCGCCCTGCACACTGCTGTTCGTCCACGGCTGGGCGTTTGATGCCGGGTTCTGGAGCGAGGTGCGCGCGCACCTCGCCAAACGTCTGCCGCAGCACCCGCAAATCACGCTGGACGCGGGCTATTTCACTCAGGACGCCCCCGGCGGCATGCTGCCCGCCATCCCCCATGTCGCACCGCCTTCCCCGGGCGATGGCCCCTGCATTGCCATCGGCCATTCATTGGGTGCCATGCGCCTGCTGGGCGCTCCGCCCGCCGGCTGTGCGGGACTAATCCTGATCAATGGTTTTGCCTGCTTCAGCCGTCAGCCTGACCATGCCCACGGCACGCCACCACGCGTACTGACACGCATGATGGAAAAGCTGGCGCAGGCGCCAGGCCAGGTAGTCGATGATTTCCGCGCCCGCTGCGGCGCTCCGGCGGCTGCCGGCCTGCCGGTGGCCGCCACACTGGCTTCTGGCCTGCTCGCCCTGCGGGATCAGGATGAACGCGCAGCATTGGCCGCTCTCGCGCTGCCGATACGTCTCCTGGCGGGCCACACCGACCCGCTGATCCCGCCTGCCATGTCCCGTGCCATGAGCATCCAGGACACCCATTGGCACGCAGGCGGCCACTTGCTGCCGCTGACGGACAGCGCCTGGTGTGCTGACCGGATCGCCGAATTCGTGCAGGCCATGGGCCCGAACACGCCAGCGAAAATCCCGGAAAACACCTTGAATTTGGCGGTGCCCCAGGCGGTTACTCACAAACTTATCCACAAGCCGGATATCGCCCGGCGCTTCAATGCCAGCGCTGCCCATTACGAGCAGCACGCCAGCGTACAGCAGCATGCCGCCCAGGAACTGGCCAGGCGCATCGCCCGTCTGCCCTTGCCGCCACACCCGCGCATTCTGGAAATCGGCTGCGGCACCGGCCTGCTGACACGCGCACTGGCACACCTGATCGGCCCGGCCACCTGGACCTTGACCGACATCTCTCCGGCCATGCTAAACGAGGCACAGCGCCACTTTCCAGGCGACGAGCATCGTTTTCTGGCCCTGGACGGAGAGCACCCGGCAGGCCTGGATGCGCACTACGACCTGATCTGCTCCAGCCTGGCAGTGCAATGGTTCGATGACCTGAACGCTGGCCTGGCACGTCTGGCGGCACACCTGGCGCCTGGCGGCTGGCTGGCGCTCAACACCCTGGCAGCGGGTACCTTCCGAGAATGGCGTGACGCGCACGAACAGCTGGGCTGGCGTGCCGGCACACGAAGTTATCCACCGGCAACACACATAGGCCGCAACCTGCCTTTTCCCGGCCATCTGGCAACGGAAACCCTCTGCGTGCAGCAAAGCAGCGGCCTGGATTTCCTGCGCGGCTTGAAAGCCATCGGAGCGACCTGTCCGGCCGACGGCCACACACCGCTCTCGGCCAGGCAATTGCGTGCCGTCCTGCAGCAATTCGACAAGGAATATGAACACGTGAGCTACGAAATTGCCTACGGCGCCTGGCGCCGCCCCCCGGCCGGGGTCTTTGTCACCGGAACGGATACGGGCGTCGGCAAAACCCTGGTCAGTGCCGTTCTGGCCCACGCCTGGCAAGCCGACTACTGGAAACCGCTGCAAACCGGCCTGGCGGAAGAAAGCGGTGACACAGAAACCGTCGCGCGTCTGGCCTGGCTGCCACCAGAGCGGCTACACCCTCCCGGTGCGGCCTTGCAAGCGCCGCTGTCCCCCTGGGCGGCAGCCATGCTGGAACACACCACGATAGACATCAACGCACTGCAGCTGCCTGCTACACCCGCTCCCTTGGTCGTGGAAGGGGCGGGCGGGCTGCTGGTACCCATCGACGCGCAACACCTGATGCTGGATCTGATCAGCCGTTTCGGACTACCGGTCGTGCTGGTCGCTCGCAGCGGCCTGGGCACGATCAACCATACCTTGCTAAGCCTGCGGGCACTGGCAGACCGCCAGGTGCCGGTTCTGGGCGTCATCATGAGCGGCCCGCCATCACCCGGCAACCGCCAGGCGATCGAACACTTCGGCAAAGTCAGGGTACTGGCTGAATTCCCGCATTGCGATACGGTGGATGCCAAAACCATCGCACGATTTGCAGCCCAAATCCCGTCACTCTCTGCATGTCACGAAACAGCAGGATGAGGGATTGGCAGACACCAGGCCGCACCGCTGTCTCCCCCCTCAATAAATGCCTTCGGCTACGGCGGCCCGCAGCTCATCCACTAGCAACAACGTAGAAGCGCTAGGCTGCCGCCCCTGTCTCATGATAATGCCGTAAGGTCCCAACTTGCGCGGCAAAGGTACCGGCAAGATATGCAGCATCCCCATACGTGCATGGAAATTCGCCACGGCGTCCGGAACGGCTGCAATGAGGTCACTCCCCGGCAACAGTGACATAGTCATCAAGATCGCAGCCGTTTCAATCGTACTTTGCGGTGGCGTCACACCTGCATCCTCAAACGAACGATCAATCAGCACACGCATGGGACTGGGACGTGCCTGCAGAATCCAGGGATAGCTCGCCAATTCTTCGAGCGTCAGGTTGGTACGTCCCGCCAACGGGTGGCCAGCCCCCACCACTAAAGCCAAACATTCATCAACCAAACTCTCGAAGTTCAGATGGCTGGCATCCCACCCCTCCGGCAGCCGTCCCAACACCAGATCCAACTGGTCCCGTTCCAACAACGGTACCAACATATCGCTGGTATCCACATGCACCGTCAGATTCAGCAAAGGATGATCGCGCTTGAGCCGCTTGATCACTTCGGCCATCAATACTGGCGTCGGCGCCATGACAGTGCCCACCCGCACCTTGCCAACCCGGCCGGTCTCAAGTGATTCCAGCTCATCGCGCAAACCTGCCATGTCAGAAAACACCAAGGTCGCGTAGCGCGTGACAGCCACGCCAAAGCGCGTAGGTCGCAAGCCCCGCAAATGGCGCTCAAACAAAGTCACGCCCAGCAATGCTTCCATGTCCTGCAGCATCTTGGTAACGGCTGGCTGAGAGAGCGCCAGCAGCTCTGCCGCTTTACGCAAGGAACCACGTTCCTCAATGGCCAGCAGCAAACGCAGATGCTGCATCTTCAAGCGAGCATGGAGACTGGAAACGGGTGGAATCATAAGAAACTTGCGTGGGCGGCCGACCATAACAACAGCATAGGACAGAACACCGGATCGAACGGTTTCCCATGCCCCGAAGACACTGCCTGCGCATGATATGGCAATGAATAGGCTGCCCAAAGGGTATCAATAAATCTTATCAATACATATAAAAACGTCAATAGATTTTATCGCCCCCGAAACCTATATTGCCTGCAAAAGGCAGCGCGCCATGCCTGAAAAAAATGTAGAACGCCCAAACACATGGCGCATTCCAGGAGACAAAATTTATGAACCCGCAGCAGGGCACCCCTCCCACGCTCAAAAACGCCATCCGTAAATGCCTGACGCGGCTATTGCCGTTTCTGGTACTGATGTACGTGATTGCATTCATCGACCGTGCCAACGTCGGTTTCGCCAAAACCGTCCTGCAGGCAGATACCGGCCTATCCAATGCAGCCTTCGCTTTCGGCGCAGGTATCTTTTTCCTCAGCTACGCGATTTTCGAAGTTCCCAGTAACCTGGCGCTACACCGTTTCGGTGCCCGCCTTTGGTTGTCGCGGATTATGGTCACCTGGGGGCTAGTGTCTGCTGCCATGGCATTTGCCCACGACGCCACGACGTTTTATGCATTGCGCCTGCTGCTTGGCGCTGCCGAGGCCGGTTTTTTCCCAGGCGTCATCCTCTATCTCACCTATTGGTTCCCCAGACATGTCCGCTCACAGGCCATCGGCGTCTTCTATTTCGGCTTGCCGCTAGCGCTGGTGCTCGGCGGCCCGCTGTCCGGACTGCTGCTGGATATGCAAGCGCCCCTGGGCCTGAAATCCTGGCAATGGATGTTCGTAGTCGAAGGCCTGCTGGCATCCGTCGTCGGGATTATTGCCTTCTTCTACCTCAGCGATGGCCCGGCTACCGCCAAATGGCTTGCCGACGATGAACGCCACACCCTGATGCGTGCTCTGGCCGAAGAAGACTCTGCCAAACTCAGCCACGGCCCTGCTACGCTGCGCGACCTGTTCCGCAGCCCGCGCCTGGCAGCTTTTTGCCTCGTGTATTTCACGGTCCAGATGAGCGTCTATGGCGTCGTGTTCTATCTGCCCACCCGTTTGGCCGAGCTTTCCGGAGGCACGGTAGATCTGACCGTCGGCCTTCTGACCGCCATCCCCTGGCTGTGCGCCCTGTTGGTTACCTGGTGGATCACCCGTCTGGCCGACCGTACCGGTGCTCACAGACGCCTGGCTGCATTGATGCTGGTCTGCGCAGGCTGCGGCATTGCTGCCTCTGCGCTGAGCGCTAGCCTAGTTCCGGTCATCATTGCATTCTGCTTCGCCGCCAGCGGTTTTGTCGCCGTGCAACCACTGTATTGGGCGTTACCGACAAACTATCTCGGCGGCGTCGCAGCCGCTGGTGGAATCGCCCTGATCAACTCACTGGGCAATGTAGGTGGCTTCGTGGCTCCCAACCTGAAAACCTGGGCTGAACAGGCGTTCGCCAACCCAGGCGCTGGCATGTTGTGCCTGGCAGGTGTCGCATTCATCGGTGCGCTAATGCTGTCCCTCATGCGCCAGACCCGTAGCACACCCTTGCAATCCCAACCGGTAACGCCCTGAACAACGTCACCCATGCTTCCCTCACAGACAGCATCACACCTATGAAAATCAAATCCGTACGCGCCCGAGTATTCCAATGGAAAGGCAAAACCGTTCCGCCACAAGGCAACTTCTGCTCCAACGCCATGGATCTCCTGTACGCCCCTCAGGAAACCATGAGCACCTTTCGCTTCCACTCCTGGACAGTAGTGGAAATCGAAACCGATGATGGCACCGTGGGCCTGGGTAATGTTGCCCTGGCACCTTCGATTGCCAAAGCCATCATTGACCAGTATCTGGCACCGTTGATCGTCGGCCACGATCCCTGGGACTACGAGTACCTATGGCAGCGTATGTATCGCAGCACCCTGGCCTGGGGCCGAAAAGGTGTTGCCATGGCAGCAATCTCTGCTGTGGATCTCGCCATCTGGGACATTCTCGGAAAGTCGGTCAACAAACCCGTTTTCAAACTGCTGGGTGGCCGCACCAAGGAAAAAATCCCTTGCTACTACAGCAAGCTGTACCGCACCGACTTGGACGTCATGCAGAAGGAAGCGCAAACATTCCTGGATCAAGGTTTCACCGCCTTCAAGATGCGCTTCGGCTATGGCCCGGCACACTTGCAGCATGGCGTGAAGGAAAACCTGAAGTCGGTAGCAGCCATCCGTGAGGTCATCGGCTATGACAATGACCTGATGCTGGAATGCTATATGGGCTGGAACCTGGAATACGCCAAGCGCATGCTACCCAAGCTGGAAAAGTTTGAGCCTCGCTGGCTGGAAGAACCTGTCATTGCCGATGATATCGACGGCTACGCAGAACTGAATGCTGCTTCAAACATCCCCATTTCCGGGGGGGAACATGAATTCACGCTGCACGGTTTCCGTCAATTACTCGACAAACGCGCCGTCAGCGTCGTCCAGTACGACACCAACCGTGTTGGCGGCATTACCGCTGCTCACAAAATCAACGCCTTGTGCGAAGCCTACTCCGTGCCTGTCATTCCACATGCAGGCCAAATGCACAACTACCACCTGACCATGAGCACACTGGCTTCGCCCATGAGCGAGTACTTCCCCATGTTCGATGTGGAAGTGGGCAACGAGTTGTTCTATTACATCTTCGACGGCGAACCCGAGGCCAGCAACGGCTTCATCCAGCTGCGCGACGATGTCCCGGGTCTTGGTTTGACGCTGAAGACCGAGTTCCTCGACCAGTTCGACATCATTGAGTAAGGATACCCAATGCCTGGCCTTTCCAACCCCCGTTATCACGGCATATTCCCTGTTGTGCCTACCACTTTTCACGAGGATGGCACCCTCGACCTGACCAGCCAGAAGCGCTGTGTTGACTTCATGATCGACTCCGGCGTGGATGGCCTTTGCCTGCTCGCCAACTATTCCGAACAGTTCCTGATCGCCGACGAAGAACGTGAAATTCTGACACGCACGATCCTGGAACACGTAGCAGGGCGTGTCCCGGTGATCGTCACGACCTCGGCCACCAGTACCGATCTTTGCTCGGCACGCAGCCGGCGAGCAGCCGATATGGGCGCGGCCATGTTGATGGTGATGCCTCCCTACCATGGCGCAACCTTCCGCTTTCCTGAACCGCAGATATATGAATTCTTCGCTCGCCTGTCCGACGCAGCGGGCATTCCCATCATGATTCAGGATGCGCCAGCCGCAGGCACGCCACTGTCAGCGGCCTTCCTCGCACGCATGGCGATGGAAATAGAGCAGGTGTCCTACTTCAAAATTGAAACGGCAGGCGCCGCTGCCAAGCTGCGTGAACTCATCCGCCTGGGGGGTGAAGCCATAGAAGGCCCATGGGACGGTGAAGAAGGCATTACCTTGCTGCCCGACCTGGACGCCGGCGCAACGGGGTCAATGACCGGAGGCGCCTTTGCCGATGGCATCCGTCCCATCATCGAAGCACACCGCCAGGGCGACTGGGATACCGCATTTAAACGGTATCAACACTGGCTGCCGCTGATCAATTACGAAAACCGCCAAACCCTGTTCCTGGCGGCCAAGACTTTGATGAAAGAGGGTGGTGTCATTACCTGCGACGCTCCCCGCCATCCCTGGCCAGCCTTGCACCCTGAGACCCGCCGGGGTCTGCTAGACACCGCGCGACAGCTTGACCCGCTAGTCCTGCGCTGGGGGAAATAACATCATGAGCACTTTCAAGAATCTCATTAACGGCGCATGGGTCGATGGCAATTCAACAGCCCTCAATATCAATCCCAGTCACACCGCCGACATCGTAGGTGAATATGCCCAAGCCAGCGCAGCCGATGTCGATACCGCAGTTCAGGCCGCCCAAGCTGCATTCCCCGGTTGGTCAAACGGCGGCATCCAGGCGCGCAGCGAGGCCTTGGAACGCATCGGCAACGAAATACTCTCCCGCCGGCAGGAATTGGGGGATCTGCTGTCCAGGGAAGAAGGCAAAACCCTGCCAGAAGCCATAGGCGAAGTCACACGCGCCGGCCAGATTTTCAAGTTCTTCGCCGGTGAATGCCTGCGCCTGTCTGGTGAAACTCTGCCGTCCGTACGTCCCGGCATCACGGTCGAAATCACTCGGGAAGCCATCGGTGTCGTTGGCCTCATTACACCTTGGAATTTCCCGATTGCCATCCCCGCTTGGAAGGTTGCTCCGGCATTGGCCTTCGGAAATTGCGTCGTTCTGAAACCGGCCGATACCGTTCCAGGATGCGCATGGGCCCTGGCTGACATCATCCATCGCTCCGGCATCCCCGCAGGAGTATTCAACCTGGTCATGGGACGCGGCAGCGTAGTAGGCGACGCCATGGTGCAGCACCCCGGCATTGCAGCCATCAGCTTTACCGGATCTACCGGCGTAGGAGGCCAGATTGCGGAAGCCTGCGCGCGTTCACACAAGAAAGTACAGCTCGAAATGGGCGGCAAAAATCCGCAGATAATCCTGGATGATGCCGATCTGGAACAGGCGGTCGAACTATGTGCCCAAAGTGCGTTTTACTCGACAGGCCAGCGCTGTACCGCCTCCAGCCGTCTGATTGTCACCCGCGGCATCCATGACCGCTTCACTGCCGCCCTTGTACAACGCCTGACACGACTACGCGTTGGCGATGCACGTGCTCAAGGCACTGATATCGGTCCTGCAGCCAGCGAATCCCAGATGCAACAGGATCTGGACTACATCGCCATCGGCCTGCAGGAAAGTGCAACTCTCGTCACAGGAGGCAACCGTGTTACTTGCCATACGGGCAGTGGCCACGAAGGCTTCTTCGTTGCACCGACCTTATTTATTGGCACCACACCCGAGATGCGCATCAACCGCGAAGAAATCTTTGGCCCAATCGCTACTGTTCTGCAAGCCGATGATTACGAGCATGCACTCGCACTCGCCAATGACACCCCCTTCGGTCTAGCGGCAGGCATCGCTACCAGCAGCCTCAAATACGCCACACATTTCAAACGTCACAGCGAAGCTGGTATGGTGATGGTCAACCTGCCCACTGCAGGTGTGGATTACCACGTACCATTTGGCGGCCGCAAGCGCAGCAGCTACGGCCCACGCGAGCAAGGACGCTATGCACAAGAGTTTTTCACAACGGTGAAAACTGCCTATATTCTGGCCTGACCAACAAGCCGGAACATACTGCCGGGCCAACAACAGCCCGGCAGCACCACAATCAATACTTCATCCCGTTCGCCTCGGCAATTTCCTTCAGCGTCGCCGCCAAGGCGGCGCCATCCAGTTTCTTCTCGCCGGTTTCGGCAATCCAGGTGTCCGTCAAGACCTGACCGGCATCACGCATTTGCTGATACTCCGCCTCACCGATCTCGACAACTTGGGCACCTTGCGTGCGCACTTGTTCCCGTGCCGCATTGGCCGAGCGCTCCCAGTTCGCCCCCATACTCATCGACAGGGCCAGCCCGCTATTGCGATCAACGATTTCACGCAGGTCGTCCGGCAGGGATTCATAGCGCTTTTTGTTCATCAACAGGCTGAGCAAAGTCGTGGAAAAGATCGGTTGATCCTCGGCCGGTTCAGAGTGAAAGCGCGTGACTTCATCCAGCTTGAGCGCGGGCAGCACTTCCCAGCCAACCAGCGCACCATCGACAACGCCCTTGGACAAGGCTTCCGTCAGCTGCGCCGGCGGCATGCTGACCGGCGTTGCCCCCAGGCTGTCGAGCAAACGCGCGGTCATGCGGGTGGAGGCACGCAGTTTGACGCCTTTGAATGCGTCCAGCGTCGTGACGGGCTTGTTGGCCGTGTGCAGTTGCATGCCACCGTCGCTGTGCAATGCAAGCACGTGGTAGTCCTTGAAATCATCCTGCAAGCTGCGCTCATAGAACTCCCAGATGATTTTCGAACCGACTTCGCCCTTGGCCGGCAGCATGAAGGGCAGTTCTACCGCTTCGCTGCGCGGAAAACGTCCCGTCGAGTAGCCCGGCGCCGTCCAGACGACATCGGCAGCGCCGCGGCGCACCTGGTCAGCCAGTTGCGCCGGCGTGCCGCCCAGTTGCATGGACGGGTAGATCTGGCAGGTCAGACGCTGCTGCGATTCGCGTGCCAAGGTATCGCACCACGGCTGAATGACGTTGACCTGGGCATTGGAAGTGGCCGGCAGGAAGTGGGAAACGCGCAGGACAACCTTGTCCTGCGCCTGGCCCAGCGCAGGCGCCATACAGGCCAACGATAGGGCGATAGGGGTCAATGCCTGGGATAAACGACGCATGGTATGTCTCCGGTCTTGTTTTCTTATATGAGGTTGCTGATTGTGGATATCTCTATGGATAAACCTGTGGGCAGGGCAGGGATATAGCTGTGAATACCCCGTTGATAGCACTGTAGATAATTACCGCCATACACCTCGGCAAGCCGCATCCAGCCTGATTGAAATGCCTCATGTCAGGCTGAAGTGGCCGTTATCGGGCCAAGGCAATGGCTATGGATCCGGCGCCGGGGCCAGGGCTGTCAGGCAGGCATGCCCGTCAATTGCGCCAGGCGCGCCTGCGCCTCGCGGTCGGCGCGCTTTTTCAGATAGATACGCATGGCGACTGCCGGCGCATCGCTGCCGACCGAAATTTCATAATGGCTTTCGTCCACATCGTCGATGACGGCTTCCAGCGCCCCCAAGCCATCGACATCTTCCTTGAAGGCGGCGAACAGCTGCTCGTGCATGAACTCCCCCAGCGCCGTATCGGCCTGCGCAAAGTCGCGGCCGTGAACGATGTGGTAGTGCATGCTGTGATCCGTTTCCGGCGTAATGATGTGCGCGGTATGAATATGGAAGACAGGCCGGGTTGCCTCGGGCAGCGCGGTGTCGTAGAAGGTCACGCTGACGCGATGCAGGCCGGGCGACAGAAATTCGGATGTCACGATGCGCGCGGCCGTCGGACCGGTGATGCCCGTGGTATTGCCCCATACGGGCGACAATGTGGTCGGCACAATGCGCCGCAGCAGCTTGTAATACCCTTCCTGCTTCAGATCCAATTCAAACGGCGCGCTGGCGTAATCCGGCGTACCGATGGTATTGGCATGCAGGAACTGCAAGTGCGTCAGATCCAGCAGATTCTCATGCATGCTGACGTAGTTGCCAGGGTGATGAAAGTAGCCCGAGCTGCACTCCCAGTCGGGATTCTCGATCCAGGGCTGATGTGGCAGTTTGCTTTCGTCGGCCAGCGCCGGATCGCCCATCCAGATCCACAACAGCGGGCCTTTTTCCACCAGCGGATACGAACGGATGCCAATCCCGCGTGGACAGGGTTTTTGCGAGGGCGTTTCAATCAAATTCCCTTGCTCGTCATACCGGAAGCCGTGATAGCCACAGACAATCGTGTCGCCATCGAGCCAGCTGCGCGACAGCGGAAACGAACGGTGGGCGCAACGATCTTCCATGGCAACCGCCTGGCCCGCCAGCGTACGGTACAGCACCAGGCGCTTGCCCAGAATCGTGCGGGCCATCAGTTCGCGCCCGACATCACCGGAAAACGCCGCGACGTACCACTCATTGAAAACGAAGGGCGTGTGGCGCGTTGCCATCTGCGCCGAAGCCTTGCGGGAATTGACGATGATGTTCGATGTCGGCAGGGTCATTTTTGTCTCCTCTTTTTTTCATGGCTGCAGACGCTGGATAACAGCCCACCTCAGCCAGCCAAAAACCTGTTGATAACTTCTGTATAAATCTGTGGATGAAACCTGCCGAACCCAAGACAGAAATGGATACTGCCGGGAACAACGGCGGCAGTGCTGCCTGGGCGGCTACAGCTCCAGTTCCAGCGCAGGGCTCAACGCACGGGAACAGCAGATCAGCATGGTGGCGTTGGCCTGTTTCTCTTCGTCCGACAGCACGAGGTCACGGTGATCGGGCGTACCGGCATGCACTCGCGTCTCGCACGAACGGCAGATCCCGGCGCGACATGAAAACGCCGGTGACAGGCCGGCTTCCTCCATGGCCTCCAGAATGCTCTGCTCTTCGCTGACCCACAGCGTTTGCCCGCTCTGGCGCAGGATGACTTCAAAGCCGCCGCCCACCCCTGCCTGCGCGCCAGATTGCAGGTCCGGTTCCACCGCCGGAGCACTGGCTGGTGCGGCAAACCATTCGAAGTGCACGCGCCCGGCCTGCTCGGCCGTCGCCTGCCTGACGGCCTGCATCAAAGGGTCAGGCCCGCAGCAATACAAATGCTCATCCGGGCCCAGCGATGCCGCCAGCGCCTCTACCGCCAGCAGGCGGCCGGCCTGTTCATCATTGAAATGCAGCTGAACCCGGCCACGGCCCTGATCCAGCGCCAGCAGGTCTTCATAGAAGGCCGCGCGATGACGACCCCGTGCGGTATAGATCACCCGCCAGGGCCGGCCTTCGCGTTCAGCCCAGCGCGCCATGGACAGAATCGGCGTAATGCCAATGCCGCCCGCCACCAGGCAATACGCCCCGGCCTGCGCATCCAGCGCAAAATGGTTGTGCGGCCCGACAACCTTGACCGTATCGCCTTCACGCAATGAGCCATGGATGAAACGCGACCCCCCCCGGCTGTCCGGCGCCAGCCCCACGCCCACGACATAGCGCTGGCGTTCGCTGCTGTCATTGAGCAGGGAGTAATGGCGGATCATCCCGTTGGCCAGGTGTATTTCCAGATGGGCGCCCGGCGCAAAGGCCGGCAGCGCCGCACCGGCAGGATCGACCAACTCTATGGCCAGCACATCCTTGGCTTCGGCGCTGACGCGGCTGACCCGCAAATTCATGGCGTGGGGCGCGTGATTCATGATTGTTCTACCTGCGAAAGCACCGCAGCCATTGCGCCACGGCTGCCGGCGGGATTTGTCTCTGGCGAACAGATTACCCACCTGTGGCGCAAGCGCTGTCATCCCTGAAGAGGACAAGGCCAGCCGCGTCTCGGCCCCAAGCCGTGCAAAACCGGGCCAGACCGGCCACAAAGCAGGACAAACCTTGATTGGCAGGCGGCACCATTGCGCGGAGAATAGGGCTATCACCGAATCGAGAGCGTCAGCCATGATCAGCATCTGGAACACTTCCAACGCCTCGCCCCAGCCCGACCTGCAACGCATCGTCAACCTGACCCGCGCCATGGGCAGCGAGCAATTCCCGGCGTCCCTGCTCGACAGCCTGTCGTACTGGGTCAAGTCCCAGCACTTCAACGTGCTGCGCATTTCTCCCCAGCATCCCAGCCTGTTGCTGGCGGGCTCACGCCACCACGACAGCCGGCTGGTATGGCGCTGCTGGGATGATTACTCCCAACGCTTCCACAGCCATGACGAACTGGCCAGCCGCATGCAAAGCCATCAACCCATGGAACGCCCGCTGATCGGCCACCTGCTGGCCGAAGACATCCGTTTTTCGCCCTATCGCCAGGAGATTTATCAACGCCACGACATGAGCGAACGTTTATGCAGCCTGTCCTGGGACGACAACGGCACCCCTCTGATGCTGAATCTCTACCGCCACCGCGATGCAGGCTATTTCAGCGATCATGAAATCCAGGCCTTCGAACAGCTCACTCCGGCACTGCTGCAGCTGGTGCGCGGCCACCTGGCCCTGCAACGGCAACAGGCGCCCACCGAAAGCTGGCGCACTACGCTGCTGCGCGCAGCGCCACAACTGACGGACCAGGAACTGGAAGTCTGCCTGCTGCTACTGCGCGGCCTGACCCACGCAGGCATAGGCGCCACGCTGGGCATCAAGGAAACCACCGTCAAAACCTATCGCAACCGGGCGTTCCTGCGCTTGAATATCAATTTCCGCAGCCAGCTCTTTGCCCTGGTCAATGCGCCCTGTACGCTGGCGGGCACTGCCTGAGTGCCGCCGCCAGCTGCCACCAAACACCACAGCGACACACCACCGAAACACCACGCCCGGCGGCCGTCCCGGTCAATCCACCCTGACAGTCATACCGGCATTACTACCAGTCATAAGCAGACTGTTTATGATGGCAATCTGGCCATGGCTGTCTTGCCTGCCTCTCCGGCTTGCCGCCTGCGCCCGCCAGTCCCACCCTTTACTCTCTTTACCGGGAAGCCCTGCTGCCGCTGCAGCGGGCCCCCTTTGATGACCTGCACCATGATCCAGTCAAAGCTGCCTGACGTCGGCACCACCATTTTCACCACCATGAGCCAGCTCGCCGTCGAAACCGGTGCCATCAACCTGGGCCAGGGCTTTCCGGACTTCGACCCCGACCCGGCGCTATGCCGGAAAGTCAGCGAAGCCATGGCCAACGGCATGAATCAATACCCTCCCATGCCCGGCCTGCCAGCCCTGCGCGCCGCCATCGCGGCCAAAGCCGCTGCCCTGTACGGCCACACTTACGACGCCAACACGGAAGTCACCGTCACCAGCGGCGCCACGCAAGCCCTGATGGCGGCAATTTTCTGTGCTGCCGGTACTGGGGATGAGGTCATCGTCATCGAACCCGGCTATGACTCCTATCGTCCTGCCATCCGCCTGGCCGGCGCCACCCCCGTCGCCGTCGCCATGCGCGCGCCTACCGAAAGCGACCCCTATTTCCGCTTTGATTGGGACGCCATCCGCGCGGCCATTACGCCGCGCACCCGGCTCATCATCATCAACTCGCCGCACAATCCGACGGCGACAGTGCTGGAAAGCAGCGATCTGGATGCCCTGGAATCCCTGCTCAGCCAGCACGACCTGCTGATTCTTTCCGACGAGGTCTATGAACACATCCTGTTCGATGGCCGCCCCCATCTGAGCATGGCAACGCGGCCCGCCCTGGCGGCGCGCTCCTTCATTGTGTCGTCGTTCGGCAAGACGTATCACACGACCGGCTGGAAGCTGGGCTACTGCCTGGCGCCAGCCGCGCTCACCCTGGAGTTCCGCAAGGTGCACCAATTCATGGTGTTCGCATCGCCCACCCCCATGCAGCATGCGTATGCCGACTTCGTCGGTCGTCCCGACACCTACAACGGCCTGAACGCCTTCTACCAGGAAAAGCGGGACTTCCTCGCCCAGGGTTTGGCACAGACGCGCTTTCAGCCACTTCCCAGCGCCGGCACCTTCTTCCTGCTGGCCCGATATGACCAGATATCCGACCTGAACGAAGCCGACTTCGCCATCTGGCTCACGCGCGAACATGGCGTCACGCTGATTCCGGTCTCCGCGTTCTACCAGGATCCTCAGGCCGCGGCCTCGAACCACGGCATTGTCCGTTTCTGCTTTGCCAAAAAAACGCCCACCCTGGAACAAGCCCTGGAACGCCTGCAACACGTCTGAGCCCCCCGCGACCAGCACTTACCGCGATTCCTATCCGTTGTCACTCCGGAATCTCAAGCATTGCGGGGCCGGATTGCAGCCATGCATACTCAAGTCGTGCGGCACCGCTTGCCACACGCTTTGCGGCAACTCGTCCAGACCCGCTTCATGACTTTCAGGAGAAGCCATGCATCCCATCCGCCTGACTGCCGGCTGGTTGCTCATACTCGCCACACTGCTCTCGGCCTGTATGAGCTACACCAACGACACGCCCCAGGGTACGGTTCAGCTGTTCTACCGGGCCATCGCGGATGGCGACACGGCCCTGGCGCTGGAACAGGTCATCCATCCTCGAGACTCCACGGAACGCAACAAGCAGCGTACCGCCATCGAGGAAATGCATACCGCCATCCAGGCCAATCAGGGCCTGGAAAATGTACAGATCCTGCAAAGCACGCTGACGCACCAGGGCACGCAAGCCAACATGCAGGTAACGCTCATCTTCAAGAATGGCAAGACCAATCTCGAAGACATGCGGCTCCACCAGCAGGACGGTAGCTGGAAAATCCTCCTCTGGAACACCCGCCACTGACCCCTGCAGGACGCTCTCATGAGGGCGCGGCGGCAACCACGCGATCGGCCGCCGTCGTCCATGCATCCACCGCACAGTGCACCGTGAGCCACGCACGAAATCCATCTGTTTCGACTTGATACCTTGCCAGATGCATGGGCCGGGGCTCGTAAACCTACAATACCTTGCCCCGGCCAGCCCTGAAACGCAGGCGGAACGCGCATTCCGCTTGCCAGCGCTACAATGGGCCGGCCTGAAAATAACTCTCATTCATGATTTCACAGGATTCCTGTCATGCTTCGCTCACGCCTGTCCGCATTCTTTGCCCTGTTCTTCGCCCTCATGCTGACCGCCTGCTCTGGCGGCAAGCCCGAATCCGTTGTCGAAACCTTCTACAAGGCCGCAGCCAAGGGTGACGTCGAGCTGGCCACCAAGCAAATCGCGTTGGCAGAAGTCCCCGCTTCCGAAATGACCATGGCCAAAGGCAAGATCCAGATGATCGTCGGTGAAATGCAACAACGCGTTGCTGCCAATGACGGCCTGAAGAAAGTCGAAATCATTGAAGTCACCATCGACGAAACCAAGAACACCGCCATGGTTCGTTCCAAACTCGTCTTCGGCAACGGCAAAGACTCCACTGCCAACAACAACCTGGTCAAGGAAGGCAGTGACTGGAAGATCAGCCTGAAATAAAGCCGTGCTGCGCTACGCCACGGTCACTCGAGCCGCCCGCCTGTGCCTGTCACTCGCGGGCGCCTTGCTTTCTGCCGCGGCCATTGCCGCCGGCAGCGATGCCTTGCCGGACGGCGCCAAAGCCGGCGACCTGATATTCCGTGAAGGCACAGAAGCGGTCAGCGATGCCGTGATGACCGTCGATGGCGGCGGCTTCAGCCATGTCGGCATGCTCCTGGGCGAGCCCGGCAACTGGCAAGTCATACACGCCACGCCCTCGGAAGTCCCAGGTCGGCCCGACGGTGTCGTCATCGACCCGCTGGCATTCTTCACCGACCCCAAACTCTCGCGCCGTCATGTCGTGTACCACGTCGGCAACGCGGCGCCGGCACAACGCGAGCGGGCGGTTGCAGCCGCCCGGTCCGACCTGGGCAAACCATTCCGTCTGGCCGACCCCGCCGGCACCTACTGCACCACCCTGGTCTGGCAAGCCTGGCAGGAAGCAGGGCTGGATCTGGAAGTGGAGTTCACACCGCTGGCGATTCCACTCATGCCAGGCAATTACCTGCTGCCCGGCCGCCTGGCAGCTTCCCCGCATCTGCAAGCCCTCGCGGAAACTGCCGGCGCAAACGGCCTGCTGACGCCCGTGGCGACGTCGCTGGCCACGCCGCCCGACACATCGCCAAACCTGCCGCCGCAGGCGAATACCGCCCAGTGAAGCCTGAACCCTGAAACCTGAGCACCGTCGCAAGACCGGGCAGGGCGCCCAAACCCTCAGGGCCAAAACCGCAGCCAGGCGCCCCGGCGCCCGGCCCAGGCAGCACGCCTATCAAGAGCCCGGTGCCAAAAAACCGGCATCCAACGCAGCCGTGCCCTCACAGCCAAGATGTGTCAGCGTGCCCAGATACTCGTCACGCAGGATCTCCAAGGCTTCCAGCGCGCCCGACTCTCCGCCGCTGGCCAGGCCATAGAGCGCCGCACGCCCCAGCAGCACACCACCAGCACCCAAGGCCACCGCCTTGGCCAGATGCGAACCGCGCCGCACCCCGCCATCGACCATCACCTCACAACCCTGCAAATCCATCCCCTGCAGGGCAGCCAGCGCCTCCATGCCGGTCCAGGCGCTATCGAGCTGGCGCCCACCATGATTGGACAGCACCACCGCATCCACCCCCATCGCCCGGCAACGCAACACGTCTTGCGGATCCAGCACGCCTTTCACGATCAGCTTCCGGGGCCAGGCCTGACGCACCGCCTCCAGCGCCTGCCAGGAAAACCCGGCATCCATGGAGCGCCGCAACAGCGCAGCCCGGGCCTGTGGCGACTGTGCTTCCGGCGTCTGGAAATTCCCCAGCGCAGGCATACCGTGACGCAAGTAATTCCAGGTCCAACGCGGATGCAACAAACCATCCAGCACCATGGTGGGGGTATAGCGCGGCGGCATGCGAAAGCCATTGCGTATATCCCGCTCGCGCTTGCCATTGGCCACGACATCCACCGTCACGGCCAGGCACTCATAATCTGCCTCGCGGGCACGCCGCACCAGGGACAACGCCAGTTCCTGCTCCACCACATACAGCTGGAACCAGAGCCTTCCGCCCGCATGACGCGCCACATCCTCCAGTGGCGCATTGGAAGCCGTGGACAGCATGAAAGGAATGCCGGCGCGCTGCGCCGCTCGCGCCAGGGCAATGTCACCATTCGGCCACAGCAAACCGTTGAGCCCGGTCGGCGCCACCGCTGCCGGAAAGGCCGCCGGCCCACCCAGCAGCTGGGTTTCCGGATACAGCGTGCGCAGATCCGTCAAACGGCTGGGCACAAAGCGCCAACCGGCAAACGACGCCATATTGTCTGCCAGCGTCTGCTCATCCTCTGCGCCGCCATCCACGTAATCGAAGATGGCGCGCGGCAACCGCCGTCTGGCCTTTTCCCTCAGCGCGGCAATATTCATTGACGTTCAGCCTCGTAACGCTCGACCAATTCACGGGCCTGGCGCAGCAGGGCAGGGCCATCGCCCCCCTTGGCTGCCACCTCCTTGAACCAGGTTTCCTGCACGGGTTCGGTAGCAGCCACCCAGCGCTCATACTCGGCCTGCGGCAGATAATGTATCTCGCCACCAGCGGCGACAATCTGATCGCGATAGCCCCCGCTCAGGTCATCGAATGCCGTCCGCCCCGCCCAGCCGGATGCATCCAGGCCGCTATTGGCATCGATCACTGCCTTCAGGTCATCCGGCAGGCTGTCGTACTTCGCCGGGTTCATGCCGAACAGGAAAATGGTATTGGACAGGCGCGGCTGGCCGGCAGGCACATCCACATGGTATTTCGCCAGTTCCTGCAGGCGGATCGCCGGTGCGCTCTCCCAGGGAACCAGAATGCCATCGATCACTTTCTTGGCCATGGATTCCGGCACGGCAGCCATCGGCATCTGCACCGGCGTCGCACCCAGCGCTTCGATGCTGCGGGAATTCAACCGGGTCGGCGCACGCAGCTTGAGCGACTTCAGGTCTTCCAACTGTTCCGGTTTCTTGCCATCGGCAAAGTGCAGCAGGGCGCCTTCATGCAAGTGCAGGAATACCGGCCGCACGCCCTTGAATTCATCCATGGCGTTGTCCTGCACATAGCTCCACAGCGCTTTGCTGCTGGCCTCGGCGGAACGTGTAATCCACGGCAACTCGAACACTTCGGACTTCGTATAGCGGCCCGAAGCGTAGGTCGCCGTCGTCCAGATCACATCCACCACGCCATCGCGCACCTGGTCTATCAGTTGCGCAGGCGTGCCGCCCAATTGCATCGCCGGATAGATCTGGCATTGCAGACGGTTGTTGGATTCTTCACGCACCTTCGCACACCACGGCTCGATCAGGTTTTTCTGCGCGCTGGAGGTGGAAGGCAAGGGATGCTGCACGCGCAGCGTGATGGGTTTATCAGCCGCCTGCACGGCACCGACAGCCAGCAAGGCAGGGAACAGCAGCGCCAGTGGGGAAATACGCATTTCGTCTCCTCGGCCCGTCTCCGGGCCTATTGTTTTTTATCGGCTATTCTGCCCGGGACCTGCGGCCGATGGCCGCTGGCGCCGGGACTCACGACTGAAATGAACGGTTTTACTGCTGCCCACCCGCCTGAGGCTGGGAGTACTCCGTCACCAGGGCACGGGCGGCGTCATACAGCACTTGCCCGTCCGCGCCCTTGGCGGCCACTTCCTTCTTCCACTCGTCCACGATGGGCGCCGTCGCCGCCACCCAGCGCTCGTACTCCTCCGGTGTGATGTGATGAATGGTGCCACCGTAGCCCAGCGCTTCGTCCTGGAAACGCTGCAACTGTTCATCGAACCCGGCGCGCCCCGCCCAGCCGGATGCATCCAGGCCGCTGTTGGCATCGATCACCGCCTTCAGATCATCCGGCAGGCTGTCGTACTTCGCCTGATTCATGCCAAAAAGAAAGGTGGTATTGGACATGCGCGGCATCCCTTCGGGCACATCCAGGTGCCACTTGGCCACCTCGCTCAGCTTGATCGCCGGCATGCCTTCCCAGGGAACCGTGGCGCCATCGATCACGCCCTTGGCCACGGATTCCGGCACCTGCGGCAGCGGCATCTGCACCGGCACAGCGCCCAGCAGGCCGATCATGGTGGAATTGATGCGCGTCGGCACCCGCACCTTCAAGCCCTTGAGGTCTTCCAGGGTCCTGGGTTCCTTGCCGGCGAAATGCAGCAGCGTCCCGTCATGCAGGTGCACGAACAAAGGCTTGACGCCCTTGTACTCATCCTGGGCATGCTCCTCTACATAGCGCCAGAATGCCTTGCTGCCTGCCTCTGCGTTATCGGTGATCCAGGGCAGCTCGAATACTTCGGTCTTGGTGAAACGGCCCGACGCGTAGGTAGGAATCGTCCACACGATATCCACGACGCCATCGCGCGCCTGATCGAAAAACTGCGCCGGTGTGCCCCCCAGCTGCGCCGCCGGGTAGATCTGGCAACGCATGCGCTGCTCGGACTGTTCCTCGATGCGTTTGCACCAAGGTTCAATGATATTGACCTGAGCATTGGAATTCGACGCCAGGAAGTGATGCACGCGCAACACGACAGGCTTGGCGGCCGCGGCCGGCAGGGCGGTCGCCAGTGCGGCGGCAGCGAGCAAGCATTGCAAAGTCCTCATGGTAAGTCTCCTCTTTGTGAATATATTTTTCTGTACTGCGCGTCCCGGCAGGCAGCGGCAGCGGCAGCCGCGCGCCGGGCGAAGGCGGACGGCGCTACCCGCCCATGCCATGCACCAAGGCCAGCGTAATCCCCGGCACAGCGGCCAGCAGAATGATGCGCAACAGATCGGTCATCAGGAATGGCATGACGCCACGGTAGGTTTCCATCAGGGTCACGCCCTTGGCCATGCGGTTGACGATGAACACATTCATGCCCACAGGCGGCGTGACCAGGCCGATTTCAACCACCATCAGCGCCAGGATGCCGAACCAGATCGACTTGTCCGCATCCGGCATGCCAAAGTCCAGCCCCATGATGATGGGATAGAAAATAGGCACGGTCAGCAGGATCATCGCCAGCGAATCCATGACGCACCCGAGCACGACATAGATCACCAGAATCATCGCCAGCACCACCCAGGGCTGCGCGCCGCTGCTCAGCACCCAGTCCGCCAGTTCCGCCGGCATCTGCGACAGCGCCAGGGCGGTATTGAGTACATCTGCGCCCAGCAGCACCAACAGAATCATGGCCGAACCGGATGCCGTTCCCAGTACGCAGCGCAACAGCCCGCGCCAGCGCAAGCCACCCAGCAAGACGGCCAGCAGGCCGCAGGCCCCCGCGCCGATGGCCGCGGCTTCCGTGGGCGTGGCCCAACCGCCGTAGATCCCGACAATCACCACGAGGAACACCAGCGCCACCGGCAGCACATCCAACAAGGCGCGCATGCGGTTGGGCCAGGACACACGCGGGCCGGCAGGGCCGATCTCGGGGCGGCGATAGACCTGCAGCAAAATGACCAGGAAGTAGCCAGCCAGCGCCACGATGGCCGGTGCAATGCTGGCGACGAACAGCTTGCCAATCGACTCCTGGGTCAGGATGGCATAGATGATCAGCGGCACCGAAGGGGGAATCAGGATGCCCAGTGTGCCGCCAGCGGCCAGCGTGCCGGTGGCAAAACCGCCGTCATAGCCGTAGCGGCGCAGCTCGGGCAAGGCCACCTGGCTCATCGTTGCCGCCGTGGCGACCGAAGAACCGCAGATCGCGCCAAAGCCGGTACTGGCGCCCAGCGCAGCCATCGCCATACCGCCGCGACGATGCCCGATAAACGCCGCCACGCAGCCAAACAGGTTCCGGCTCAGGCCGCCATGAATGGCGAACTGCCCCATCAGCAGGAATAGCGGAATCACCACCAGGTCGTAATTCGACAACCGGGCAAACGGGATCGACTTCAGCATGTTGAGCCAGGGCAGGGTGTTCCAGTCGAGCAGGTACACGTAGCCCAGCGAACCGCCGATGAACATGGCGACACCGATCGGTATGCGCAAGCCCATCAGCAGGAACACACCCGCGAAAATCCACATACCGGTGCTGATCCCGCTCATTTTCCTTCCCCTTGCGACAGGCAGGCGGACAGGTTGCGGCCCGCCAGATACAGCCCGGACAACGCCAGCAGCGCAAAACCCGGCACCATGGCGGCCTGGAACCAGCCCACGGGCCAGGCCAGGATGGCCGATGTTTCCCCCGATTCCAGGGTAGAGACGGCACCTGCGCCAATACGCCAGGCCAACAGGGCGCCGAACGCCGCCACCGCCAGAGACCCCAGGGTTTCCAGCAAATGAATCCAGCGGCGCGGCAGCGCTGCCGTAAACAGATCCACCTTCAGGTCGCCATGGATCAGATGACAGTAGGCAAAGAAATTCGCTGCGGCGGCAGCCGCCACCAGTTGCAGGATTTCCATGTCCCCCGGCACGGGTGCCGAAAACAGCTTGCGGCCCACGATGGAAACCACCGAAACCACGACCAGCACCACAAACATCAACCCGCCGATTGCGGCCAGCAGCTTGCACACCCAAAGCAGGGCTCTGCCGGCCCGGCCCATTTCGACAGCGACGCCGCTGTCGTCATCCACCATGGTTTCGGCCATGTGGGTCTCCTCTTTATTTTTTTTCGTCCAGCCGCAGGCGATCAGTGCCGTGCCGCTGCCGCCTGTGCTGCCGTGTGCTGATCCGCCAGCCGCATCAAAGTCCACAGGGTTTCATTGCGCGGCACCGGCACCGCCAGCTTGTGCGCCGCCCGGCAAACCGCGCCGTTGATGGCATCAATTTCCGTCGGACGCCCCGCCAGCCTGTCCTGCAGCATGGACGGCTGATGGCCGGTGTGGTGTGCCATGGCATGATCCATCAATGCCGCAACGCGCGGCTCATTGACGCCCACGCCCAGCGCGCGCGCCACGGCCAGCACCTCGGCCGCCGTTTCATGCACCAGCGCCACGCCTTCGGGCAGGGCAGCCAACCCATCCACCGGGCAGCCCGCCAACGCGCACATGCTGTTCATGGCGGCGTTGAAGGCAACTTTTTCCCAGATATCCACCAGGACATCCGGCGTCACATTGCAATCCACGCCGGCCTCCCGCATCGCTTCCGCCAAAGCTTCCAGCGAAGGGTTGACGCTGCCGTCGGCCATCATGAAACGCACATAGCCACGCCCGTGGGAGCGCACCACGCCCGGCGCGGCGACATCGGCGGGCACAGTGGTCATGCCATGGGCCACGCGGCTTCCATCCACCACCTGAGCCAGCTTCTCGGCATTGCCCAGGCCATTTTGCAGGCTGAGCAAATGCGTTTGCGGCCCGATCAGGTGACGCACACCCGCCAGGGCGGCATCCGTATGAACGGACTTGGTAAACACCAACAGCCAGTCCGGCGCGCCACTGGCCGCTTCCGGGCGCATGATGGGCAGGCGCACCGTACGGTGGCCGCTGCCCGTTTCCAGTGTCAGGCCATCCGCCTGAATCGCCTGGATACGCGCGTCATCCACATCCAGCAGGGTCACATCATGACCGGCTTCGGCCAACTGGCCTCCGAACAACGCGCCCATGGCGCCAGCGCCCAAGATCGTTATTTTCATGCTTCGCTCCTTCTCCAAGACTCAAAGGCAGGGCAGCGCTCGCGCTGCCCTGCCCGCAGGGCTTACTTCACGATGATTTCCAGCAGGTTGGGGCCCTGGGCCGACAACAGGCCTGGCAAAGCCTGCGTCAATGCCTCGGCGGTCTCCACCCGGCTGGCCTGCGTCAGCCCCTGGCCCTGCGCCAGCAGGACGAAATCCAGATCCGGCAGATCCGTCCCTTCGGGCTTCACGCCCGGCGGATAATCAAAGACCGGCGCGAAGTCCTGCAATGCGGCATAGCGGCGGTTATTGAGGATGATGAAACTGATGGGCAGCTGCAGCTGCGCTGCCGTCCAGAGCGCCTGGATGGAATACATGCTGGAACCATCACCGATCAGCGCAATGACGCGGTCATGGCGTCCTGCCTTGCGCTGCGCCAGGGCCACGCCGACGCTGGCGGGCATGCTGTAGCCCAGGCCGCCGCTGGCCATGGTGTAGAAACTGTTGGCACCCGGCATCGGCAAGTAGCGCTGGATCAAGCCGCGCGCGCCCGGCGCCTCTTCCACCACAGCAATCCCTTCCGGACGTGCCCGGTCCAGAGCCTGCAACGCATAGGCCGTGGACAACGGCAGGCTGGGTTCGGCCTCGGGCGCAGTCGGGAGCATTGCCGGCACCGCGCGCGCCGGCGGCGCCGACTGCGCCAGCAGGGCGTCGAGCGCCAGATCCAGGCTGGATACGATGGCATTGCCCAGCGGCGTCCAGGCCGATACATCGGGATTGTCCACCACCTGCCACAGGCTTGCCTCTGCCGGAATATGCGGGCCATTGCCTTCAACGTGATAGCTGAATGCCGGCGCGCCCAGCACCAGTACCAGATCCGCGCCCTGGAGCCGATCCACGATTTGCTCGCGAATGGCCGGCAGGAACCCGGCAAACAACGGATGGCGTTCGGGGAAACTACAACGCGCCGACATCGGTGCGACATAAACCTGTGCCTGGTGACGCTGCGCCAGGGTAACGAGCTTGTCCACCGCATGATCTCGGTCCACGCCTGCGCCCACCACGATCTTCACGCACCGCGCGGCATCCAGCGCCTGGCTCAGCCTGACAATATCCGTTGCCACCGGCGCCCGCGCGGGCGACACATGGCGCGGCGGCACCCATTCGGAAGGCCGGTCCCAATCATCCGCCGGCACGGACACCAGCACCGGGCCGCGTGGCGCCTGCATGGCAATCCGGTAGGCACGCGCCATGGCCCAGGGCACATCTGCGCCCCGGGCCGGCTCACACGCCCATTTCACATAAGGCTGAGGCATCAGCGTCGGCTGTGTGGCGCCCAGGAACGGATCGAAGGGCAGCATGGAACGGGCTTGCTGGCCGACGGTGATCACCATCGGCGTCTGGTTGCGGAATGCCGTGAAAATATTGCCCATGGCATGCCCCACTCCCACCGCCGAGTGCAGATTCACCAGCGCCGCGTTGCCACTGGCCTGTGCATAGCCGTCCGCCATGCCGACCACCACGGATTCCTGCAGGCCCAGGACATAACGGAAGTCTTCAGGGAAATCACGGAACATCGCCAGTTCCGTCGAACCGGGATTACCGAATACAGTGTCTATGCCGAATTCGCGGAACAGGCGAAACACCGCATCACGGACGGTCGGGCGCGGGGAATCGGGGGATGAGTGGCTGTGCATGGCAATCGGTCGCTCCATAGGTTGATTGGAGCCAGTCTAGGCAGCAGCCGCTTATTGCTCAATAACATGAGACTAATATCTAATATTGGTATGCCCAATATCAACGACATAGATCTGAACCTGCTGCGCGTCTTCGATGCCATCTATCGAACCCGCAGCGTGAGCCGCGCAGCACTGCAACTCGGCCTGTCGCAACCTTCAACCAGCCAGGCGCTTACCCGCCTGCGCCTGCTGCTGCGCGACCCGCTGTTCGAGCGGATCAGCGGAGGCGTCCGGCCCACCGAGCGCGCCAACCGGCTGGCGCAATCCGTACAAAGCGGCCTGGCGTTGCTGGAGGCCGCGGTTCGCGACGGCGAAAGTTTCGATCCGGCATCCTCCACCGAATGCCTGAACCTGCACCTGACCGACATCGGCGAAGCCCGTTTCCTGCCCTCCATCATGGCCAGCCTGCACCGACACGCACCAGGCATGCGGGTCGAAGCACGCACTTATCCACAAGCCAGCATCACCGAGGCGCTGGATGACGGGCGCCTGCACTTCGCGCTCGGCTTTCTGCCAGAAGTCTCGGGCACCGAAACCCAGGACTTCCTGGTGGACCGCTATCGCCTGCTGCTGCGCCGCAATCATCCGCTATGCAGCGTATGCCACACGCCGGCAGACTGGCAGGAACGCCTGCCCAACCTGGAGTTCGTCGCTGTCCGGTCGCATACGGAAACCTTGCGCATCCTCCAGGTATTGAAACTGACCCATCGGGTCAGGCTGATGGCCTCGAACTTTCTGGCGCTGCCCGGCATCATGCGCAATACCGATCTGGCTGTCATCATGCCGCATGAAATCGCCCGCGCCTTATCGGAATACGACCACTGCGCCATCATCGATCCCAAGCTGCCCTTGCGGCACTTCAATGTCGCCTTGCACTGGAGCCGCCGCCACGCCCATAAACCCATGCTGGCCTGGGCGCGCAACCTGCTGCTGAACATGGAACTGACACCATCGAATTCGACCCGCCAGCGCGACGGCACGGACACCAGAAGCCCGTGACAGGCCCGCAGTGGCTGGCACAGCGGGAATTCCGGTGCATAAGCTGTGAATCGATGGTGCACAAACCATCGATCAGCGCCGCCTCGTTTTTCTGTCCACTTTCCATCCCGGAACCGTACAAAAACTGTGCACAGCAAAAAGAGGCTGCAATCGATTGACGGATAAGGGTTTTCCCGAAAAACGGGACTTACCCACAGGGCTTATCCATTACTAGTCTTTATATATATAAAAGATACAAACATATTGAAAAAAACCGCTAACGCCCACCGCACGGCGGTTTCCGCCCTGATATACGGACGTCAATATGCCTTCCGCCATTTGTTACCGCTGCCCTTGCAGTCGTACACAGACGTTGCAAGCCCTTACCGATCACGGCCACCCATCGGTGGTAATGTCTTTCGGTTTTCCGAGCTGCCTGCTGACCTGTCCGATACGACTCCGAATGGAACCTTCCGCCATGCAGAAACCTGTGCGCCCTGTTTTCCCTGATAACGGCATTGCCACTGTCATTGCCCAGGCACCGGCCTGGGTGCAACACGCGGGGCTGGCTGTGCTGGCGTCCCTGCTCGCGACCAGTGTTCATGCGCAGGCACACAGCGAACTTGCGTCCGGCATACGTGCCATCACGCTGTCATCGGGTGGCGTCGCCGAAATACAGCGTCGCATTCCTGTCGATGAACAAGGCCATGCCAGCATGGAAATTCCCTTGTCACAGGTGGATGACATTCTGAAAAGCCTGCTGGTCAAGGATAGCCAGGGCGGCTTGTCCAGTATTGCGCTGGATGGTTTGAGCACCAGCGAAGAAACATTCCGGGCCTTGCCCTTCACGGCAGCAGACCTGGTTTCCGTTCCGCGCCTGGCTGCCGCTTTGCAAGGCATACCGGTACAGGCGACTTCCGGCGGACGTAGCGTCGAAGGTACCGTGCTGGGCGTCGTCGTTGAGACTGCAAGCGCTGGCGATCATGCGCCACGGCAACAGGAATATCTGCTGTCCGTACTGGACCCGCGCGGGCAGATACAAAGCCTGAAGCTGGGCGCGGACAGCGTCCTGGCTGTTCAGGACGAGAAAGTGCGTGAACAGCTGCAACAGGTCAGTCAGCTCATTGCGCGACAGAAGCTGAACGACAACCGCACGCTTGCCTTGACCCTGAAGCCGGGTCAGGCACGCGCTATCGATCTGTCCTATGTCGTGGCGGCGCCCGTCTGGAAAACGTCCTACCGCTTGCAGCCGGATGGCAGTAAACAGGCGCGCTTGCAAGCCTGGGCCATTCTTGAAAACGCCACCGGGGAAGACTGGAAGCAAGTCCAGGTCACGCTGACTTCCGGTGCGCCTGTGGTCTTGAGCCAGCGTTTGTATGAACAGTACTGGAATCAACGCCCCGAGGTGCCGGTCATGGTGGGTGCGAGCGATAGGCCGGCTGTGGATAACCTTGCGGAACGTTCATTCGAGGCCATGGCCGCCACGGCCAGCGCAAAACGCCGGGCGGCGCCGCCCATGCCTGCCCCGATTGCCATGGCGGCCACGGACAGCATGGGTGCGCAGCTCAATGGTGCACCGGCACAGGAAAGCCTGAGCCATGTCAGTTTCACCTTGCCCGGCAAAGTGGATGCCGCCAAAGGTGCTTCTTTGGCGCTGCCCTTGCTGGATGCGCCGATTCAGGCCGAAATGCTGGCGATTTACCGGCCAGGCAAGCGGCATCCCATCAGCGGCCTGGAACTGAAAAACGATACGAACTCGACACTGCCGCCCGGCCTGGTGACGGTCTATGACACGCAAGGCGCTCATGCCGGCGATGCAGAGCTTGCCGGCATTCCGCCGGGAGAAAGCCGTTTGTTGCTGTTTGCCGAAGACCGCAAGGTCACTGTGCGTACCGAAACCCAACCGGAAGAAAAAATTGCGGCGGTCAACCTGGATAATGGCGTGCTGACGGCACGCCATATCGACCGCCTGCGCACCCGATACGAAATCCAGGGCGCCAGCGACGGTGCACGTACCGTCGTGATAGAACATCCGCGCCAATCCGGCTGGACCGTTTCTTCGCCTGCGCTGGCCGGCCAGACTGCGGCGAACTACCGCCTCAAGACTGAACTGCCGGCGGGCACCAGCAAAACGGTGGAAGCGACGGCAGAGCGGGTATGGGCAGAACAGATCGCACTGCTCGATGCCGACACGGAAACCTTGCTGGCCTGGTCTGGCCGTATTCCCGACGCAGCGACGGCGGCACGCCTGAAGACGCTGGCAGAGATCCGCCAACAATGGCATGCGGCGCAAGCTGAAGAACAGCAGGCCCTGGCGGCGCGCGAAGAGGCCGTGGCCAATCAGGGCCGTATCCGGGAAAACCTCGCGGCCGTACCGGCAGACAGCACACTGGGGCAACGCTACGCTGCCATGCTGGCTGAACAGGAAGATGGCATTGCGCAACTGGACGGCAGGCTGGTGGAAATCCGCAAACAAGTGGCGGCATTGCGAAATACCTTCCAGTCCGCCTTGCGCGGCGCCTGATCGGTCGCGTGCCAGCCATGCGCGGATAAAAACCGGGCCATCAGCCCTCCTCGGCCACATGAACGGCAGATTCCATCTGCCGTTCCGCCACCAAAGCCTTTAAATCCCCTTCAGACACCCGATTGACAGTGTCTGAAGGGGTAGGGGCCGGGCCCGCAATTTATTGCGCTGGATAGCCTGCATTTTCGAGCGCAGCGCGCAGCGCGTCTTCGCTGACCGTGCTTTGCACGCTGACGCGTTTGCTGGCCGGGTCGGTTTCCACTACGGCCTGGGGATCAACCGCCTTGATTGCGGCAGTAATCGTACCTGCGCAACCGCCACATTTCATACGCGGAACCTGGAACTCTGTCATGGCAATACTCCTCGGATAAACGCGGCGTCAGCCGCATGCTTGGCCACGGGTGTACGTGATGGTTGAAATCATGAACCTTCCCATAATGGCAAGGTCAAGCGTGTTGCGCCAGAAATGAAAACACCCGCCCAGGCAATGCCTGAGCGGGTGTTCAAGTCGCGGTAAAAGGCTGGGAACCGGCTTGCGGCCTTGCCGCCTACTTCTTCTCGTTGTGCTTGCCGACCTGATCGCCGACCACGCCGCCAATCGCAGCGCCACCTACGGTTCCCAGCAGGCCGCCATCACTGATGACAGCACCTGCGGCACCACCGATGGCCGCTCCGCCTACCGCGCTTTTCTCCCGGCTGCTCATGCCATCCCAGGTGGAACATGCCGCCAGTGTTCCCATCAGCATGACGACGGCGCCCAAACGAAAAATACCTTTACGGATCATGTCGTTCTCCTTGAAAGGTCTAGAACAATCATCACTTCCAGTATGTCAGATTCTCCGCTTTCAGGTTGTTAAACACAACGAGCACTTGTTTCAGCTGTCTCCATAAGGCCTCGCATCCCCAGCGCATCCCGCCTGGCCGGGGAGTTGTCCACAGCCGGCTGTGGGCAACTCCCCGGCCACATGCCTCAATAGCAATAGGACAGGCTTTGCTCAGCCGGCCAGATGGCCTTGCCTGCGGCATTGCGCAATACACGCATGCCACATTCATCGGCCACCCAGGCCAGCGGGCGCCCCGAGGTATCGAGCAGATAGGACGCCTGCCCGGTAGAAGCCACTGCCCTGCCATTCTGGAACCTGCTGACCGCCAGATAGGTGGGCGGAATGCGATACAGGCTCTGCTTGTCCACATAACCGGCGTGCTTGCCATCCGGGCCCAGGGCACCGGCCAGTCCGTCATGCAACATGCCAAGCGCATGATGGCCTTCCCCGACGGGCTGGCCCGTCCTGTCCAGCCAGCGATAAGCGCCATCCCGGCTGATCGTCAGGACCCGCTCGCCATCGAAGCCCAGCGCGTGGCCCTTGACGGTCGCCAGTATCTTGCCATTGGCGTCGGCAAACCGCGTAACGGGCTCGCGTTCATCGTCATACCCCAGGCCGGCGAGATAGCGCGAACCGGGCAGCCACTGCCAATCGCTGTCACCCAGGCTGGCCACCCGCTTGCCGGTAGCGTCGAGCAATTCACTGCCGTCCGGCGCCCGGCGCATGATGCGTTGGTCACGAACCTGGCTCAGGAATACCGGTGCTGGCGGGATCACCCAATTACCCTGGCTATCCAGCACACCGGCTTCAGAATCCCGGCGAACTTCCAGCCAGTCTCCGATCTGGCTGATGTAGGCGGCGCCCGCAGGAAAGGCCGATCCATCCGGGCCGACGATCCAGGATTCCTGGCTGTTGCCCACCATGGCATAGCCATTGCCATACTCCTGCACCTGCAGCGAACGCAATGGAGGCGTCAGTATCTTGCCTGCCCGGCTGACAACGACGGTGGGCCATTCATAGCTGAAATTGCTGTTATCGGTCTTGCGTCGCAGCAACCAGTAGCCCGAACGTTCCTGGGCGACTTCGTCATACTCGGGCTGCACCGCCCATGCGCCTTGTGCATCAATCAGGCCCCAGGTGCCTTTGGCATGGCGGGCGGGCGCCAAGCCATCCTGGAAATCGCCGATCTCCAGGAATTGCGGCGGCACCAACTCACGATAATAGGGAATTTCGTCCAACCCCCACAGCGCACCCTCAGCCGCTTCCATGACGATCGCCATACGATTGGGGCCAACGATACGCACATCGAAATAGTCCGGCAGTTCCTGGCGCGTGCCATCCGGCTTGAGCAGGTAGGCCACGCCCTTGGCGTAGCCCAGCGCATAGCCATGGCGGAAGGGGGAAATATGCTGCAAAGGTTCCATATTCACCGGATTGCCCTGCGCATCCAGCATGATCATGCCGTTCTCGCTGACGGCCGCAAAGCGGAGCGCATCGGCGTTTTCCAGCGTCTCCAGATCGGCTTCTTCATGCAGCAGGACAACTTCCGTCCAGTCGGGATGGCGCACGGGCCTGCCGTCGTGCAATACCAGTCCGGCGCCGCCTTCCTCGCAATGGCAATAGCCGGTCGTGATGATGGCCAGCGGCGCATTTTCCAGGTTCAGCGGCAGCAGGCGGTAGCTGCTGTTCGCCAGGGTTTCGCGCGCCGTGTCATTCAGCAATCGCCTGCCTTGCGCATCGATGACGTTGATGACCCGTTGCTGGGCGCCGAACAGCCATAGCCTGTCGGCCTGCACATCCACCTCACGGGTGCCGGACAACAGGTCTGCGCTGGCGATCTTCTGCAGCTGGCCTGTGGGAGTCACAACACCGGCAAGCGCCTCGTTTTCGTCGTAGAAAAGCAGATATTGCCCATAGGTTTCCCGCTGCTGCCAGGTGGCAGGCAGTTCCAGCGCCTCCTCCCCGCCCATGGGATAGATGGTTAGTGCATCGGGCGTGCGATAAACCAGTGTGTTGCCGGCGAAATTCAGATTGCCCAGATCGTTCCGTGAAATGACCGGCTGCAGCACCTTGCCCTGGGCATTGAGCAACTGGTAGTTGATGTTGCTGCCCAGGGCGCTATCTGCATCCGTGGCCGGCAAGGCCAGCCAGAAGGCATCGCGCAGGGTTTCCAGGTGGCGGTAGCGCTCGCTGCCGGCCTTGCCGGTCTGGCTATCCAGGAAATACCAGTCCTCTCCTTTGCGTGCGGCGCCCATGCCATCCGGCAGCGCGGCGATGATCTCATCGTACTCAGGGCGCAGCACCCAACGCCAGTCGGCATCCAGCAGGCCCTGGTGCTCACCATCGCGGGTCGCAACATAGAACGGCCCGTTGCCCAGCTGCGACAGCACGCGCTGCTGCCCGTCCACATAACGGCGTACCCCTGTCGGGGACAGATATTCCCGCCGGTAGCCGATGATGGCACGTGTCGGACTGCCGCCATCGAGCTCGATGGTAGAGACGCTGCGGCCCAGCCCTGGCGGCGTCACGCTTGCGCCAGCCGTGTCGATCAGGCCCGTACGGCCATTTTCCCGGACGACGGCGACGCCAGCCAGGCTGAAGTCGCCGGCCTGTTCCCACTGGGGCGGCAGTGCCCATTGGCCGCTCTTATCGATGTAGCCCCACAGGCCGTTTTCGCGTACGGCGGCCAGGCCATGACGAAACGGCCGGGCATCCTCATACCTGGGTTCGATGGCCAGTTCGCCTTGCGCGTCGATATAGCCCCAGCGATGACCTGCCAGACCGTCCGCAATATCGGCATCGCGGTAGCCATCCTGGCTGGGCGTATGCAGAATGACCGCGGCCATGCCTTCGCTCAAGTCCTGGATGCAACGGTTCTCTCCGGCGATTTGATCCAGGTTCGTGCGCTGGGCAGAGACATGCTCCGGGACTGGACGCACACACGATGCGGAAGAACTCTGCTGCGCTTGCGCCGGGGCGGCACCCAATGCGCATAGCAGGAAAGTGGCGAAGGAAATCCGGTATGACATGTCTGTTATCTCAGTCTGGCGTGCGTCGGCCTGCGGGCGGCACACAGCAATTTTCAGCCGGTGAAGGGGCGCGGATGGGCTGGCTTTCAGGATCCAAGGGCAGGAGCGGCGGGTACAGCGGGTACAGGCACGGCTGCCGGTACAGGCACAGGCTCCGGTGGCGGTGCATCCCCAACGGGGGCGCCATCTTTCTCATCCTTTTCCAGACACTGCAATTTATCGGCTGCTGGCCATAGCACGCGGTCGTCCGGTGCAATGACGGCAACGTGCCGGCAGAGTATGCCGATGTAGGCAGTGACAGCGCCGGTCGTGTCTATGTACTGCACCAGGCGGTCGCGCAGCACCAGCGCCCGGCCTTCGCTGAAGTCAGTGGCCCAAGTAAATTCAGGCAGGATGGCGTAGCGGCCGCTGTGGTCGATATACCCGAAGGCCTTGCCGGCCCGTTCCCGGCGCAAAGCCACGGCACGGCCATCTTTCATGGCGCCCAGCTTGTCGAAATAGGCGCCGATGACACGCCGGCCATCGGCATCCAGGAAACCATATTTGCTGTTGCCGCGCTCACTGTAAGGTAGCAGGCCTTCCGAGGCCTGATCGGCTTCCAGGCTGTAGGGGCCCACGACACGGGCGATTTCCTTGCCATTGCGATCCACCAGCAGGCTCTCGCCGTCCCGGTCATACTGCACAAACCGATCCATGCCCTTCAGTGGGCGCGCATCCCCCAGGGCGGGCAGAACTCTGCGCCCCTGTTCGTCCACCAGAAAGCCCTTGCCGGTGCCGACGGCACGCGCCAGTCCCGAAGGCTGGACGAAGAAGGGATTGAATTCGGACAGGGACGGCAGGATGCGCCAGTTGCCACGGGCATCTATGGCCCCCTGGCGATAATCGCCACGCGCCAGCAGCCAGATTTTGTCGCTGCCGGCTGTCAGATTATGGGTGGAGCGGTCAGGCAAGAGGGTGACTTTCCCGGTCGCGGTATCGAGAATGCCGACGGCATTGTTGTCGGCCAGCGTCACCTGGAATTGCCCCCGGCCCAGATCGCTGATTTCCCGGTTCAAGAGTGGCCCGACCTGGCGGCCATCCAGCCGGTAAAGCCGATGCTGCGACGAGTCGCCGTCCTCGCTGACTTGCAGCAGCCCGCCGGGCAGCGTCCGCACGGAAGGAGAATACTGCCGGGACGGGGGAACGATCCAGTTGCCGCGAGCGTTCAACAGCCCCCATTTGCCTTTCTGCTGCGCACTGGCGTAGCCATCGCTGAACGCATACAGCTCCTGGAAACCTTCAGGGCTGACGTCACGCCCGGCTGCGATGTCCCAGAGGAACATGCGTTCCTGGCCGCCAGCACTTTCGGCGCGATAGACCGCCAAGCCGTGTTCGACACGGGCCAATGCACTGGCAACCTTGGCGGGCAGCTCGACACGCCGGCCTTGCTGGTCGATCACCACGGCACTGCGCCAGCCTTGCCTGCTATCGGCGGGCAGCGCGCGGGCATAGGCGCCCTGGAATGCTTCGATATCACGGAATTCCGGCTGCACCAGCCAGTTGCCTTGCGCATCCAATGCACCCGTCAGCTGGTTTTGCAGTGTCACGATCAAGGGGCCGCCGTTCTCGCTGGCCTGCACATCACGCCAGTCCGAAGCACTGACTATCTCGCCACCAACCGTGAGGATGGCCGGTGTCAGCGGGCTGTCGTACTGCCTGGGCTTGAGAATGGCCAGGGGCCAGAGCGAGCGATCGGCATCGGGCGAACGCACACGGGCATCCGCCAGGATGCGGACAGAATAGCCATCCAGTTGTTTACGGCTTGCCGGCTGGCGGACTACGGCGGCAGGCTCGGCGGTCTCCAGCTGGCCGGACTCGGCAGCGCTGGTATCGGCCGCATCGGTCGTCCGCGCTGTTGCCCCGGCGCTTGTGGACTGCGCCTGCGCCAGCAGCGCCTGGCCTTGCCGGTCATAGATCTGCGCCAGCACACCCGCTTCGCCCAGGCCATAGCCATCATCGCCATCCGGGCTTTTATCGAACACCCAGATACGCCCGTCGAATACCCGGACGGAACTGTGCGCCAGCGAGAGGGTGACCAGCGGCTGGCCATCGTTCAGGATATGGATCACCTTGCCATCATTGACTACGGCAAACCCCCAATCGGCGCCGCGCTGCACGTGCAATTCGCGCCCGGACCAATGGCCCAGGGGCTGCAGGTCGGGGCCCAGCAGCTCGGTGCTCTGGTCATTGACGCCCAGCCAGTAGCCGGGCGCAAGAATATCCAGCTTGGCATAGGTACCCTCCTTGAGGATATTGCCTTGCAGATCGACCAGTTGCCATTGATACCCGGCCTCCCGGCTGACCGCGGCACGCTGGCCATCGGAGATCGGCGCCAGTACGGATTGCAAGGCATCCGGCGTCGCCAGCCAGCTGCCGTCCAGTTTCATCAGGCCCCATTTGCCGCGGTAATCTGATTGCCGGGTCTGCGCGGCCAGCCATTGTTTGCTGTTCCAGGCATCACGGGAGTAGCCGACTTCCAGCGCGCCGACCGCATCAGGCGCAGACAGCAGCTTGCCCGATGCAATATTCCAGGCCAGCGGGGCAGTTTCCTGTTCCGCCATGGCCAGCGCCTGCCCTGGGCGGAAACCCCGGCTGCGTACACCCAGCGGGAACGTCTTGATGGTCTTCCCGGACCGGTCTATCAGCAGAACGCGGCCATTGGCTTCCACGATAGCCGTGCCTTCGGCGTTGAAACCGGTTGCCTGCTCGAATGCGGGGGCGATCACCCAGGCGCCCGTGCTGTCGATATAGCCCCACTGATTGTCACGCGCCACTGCCGCCAGGCCATTCTGGAACGAGGCGGCATCCTCGAAAGCCGGGGCAATGGCCAGTTCCCCTGCGGCATTCAGGTATCCCCAGGCAGGCAGGCTCTCGTCCAAACTCCCCAGCTGCACCGCCGCCAGGCCTTCGGCATAGGGGCGATAGCAATAGTTGGCTTCCCCTTCGCGGCTGCACCCTGCATACCAATTGCCATTGGCATGGGCAGCATGGTTCCAGCCCATCCCGAGCCACAGGCAGGCGGCGAGCCATGCGGCGGGCCTGGAAATGGCCGTCAGCCGCAATCCGGGGGCGAAGGAGAAAGCAGGGAGGGAAATTCGGGTCGTCATACCGTAGCCGCCAGGCGGTAAAGAAGTGGCGCCCAGGCGAGATGGGCGCGGTGCGGAACACACCTCGCCACGGCGCCCGTGGCGTCGGGATAAAGAAGACTCGTCCCGGCACTGGCGAATAACCGCATGGCATGCAGCGGCATGCCACGGCAGCGCCATGGCGCTGCCCGGGAAGAAACGAGGAAGCCGTAAAAATACCCGTTCACACCAGGGCAACCGGGACTTTTTACGTATAAGTTACATTTCTGCGGCGGTGCCGGCATTCGCCGTGCGCAAGGCTTCCAGCGAATGCCGCTGGCGGCCGGCAGCATCGAAATTAGCGGGGTCCAGCCAGGCCTGGAACGCCCGGGACAGCAGTGGCCATTCCCCATCCAGGACAGAAAACCAGGCGGTGTCGCGGCTACGCCCGCGCTGGACCGCAGCCTGCCGGAAAATCCCTTCGAAGGTGAAGCCCAGACGCAGCGCAGCCGCGCGGGAAGGCTGGTTCAACGCGTTGCACTTCCATTCATAACGGCGATAGCCCAGGTCTTCAAAGACATGGCGCATCAGCAGGTACTGCGCTTCGGTGGCGGCACGGGTACGGCGCAGCGCGGGAGAATAGGCGACCGCACCCACCTCGATCACGCCATTGGCCGGATCCATCCGCATCAGTGCAACACTGCCCAGCGCCTGGCCGCTGGCGGGATCGACAATGGCGTAATAGCGTTCGGTGCCTGCATTGGCCAGGCGTTGCAACCAGGTACTGACGTCCTCGGGGGTGCTGGGCGGATCCGCCGGCAGGTAAGTCCAGGCGCCCGGCCCGGCAGCGGCATAGGCTTGCGACAGGCTTTCGGCATGGCGTCCGGCATCCACAGGCTCCAGGCGGCAATACTGCCCTTCCAGCACTTGTCCCGCTGGCAGGGGACGGGGCTGCCAATCGGGAATTTCGCGGCCCAGCGGCTGGCCTTGTTCATTAAGCACTGCTGTCATGTCTGGTGTCCTTTCTGCCGGCGTGGAGAGATTTCTCCATGATCATAAACGCAGCCCAGGCGCCTTTGGGGACGGCCACCCTGTCTGTCCATGTGCCTGCCGCCGCATGCCTCACCCCCAATGACAACCCCCCTTGAGACCAAGCATCTCAAGGGGGGCGTGGGGACGTATCCGCGAGCAACCGGGATGCAGGGCCGGCAGAACACCGACCCCGGCATGGCCCGGGAATCAGATGTCGATATTCCCTGCCATCAGCGCATGCTTCTCGATGAAGTCGCGGCGCGGTTCGACGTTGTCGCCCATCAGGGTGGTGAAGATTTCGTCTGCGGCGATGGCGTCTTCGATTTCCACGCGCAACAGGCGGCGTACCGTCGGGTCCATGGTCGTTTCCCACAGTTGCTCGGGGTTCATTTCACCCAGACCCTTGTAGCGCTGCTTGCTCAGGCCGCGCTCGGCCTCGGAACGCAGCCACTGCATGACATCGCGGAAGTCATCGACAGGCGCTTCCTTGCGTTTTTCGCCCGTGCCGCGCGCAATCACGCCGCCGTCGCCCACCAGACCCAGGAAGGTCTGGCCGGCACGCGCCAGCGCCGCATAATCGCTGCCTGCCAGGAAATCGCCATCCAGCACGCTGACGCGCACATTGCCATGGTGGCGGCGCAGCACCTGCAGGCGCGAGCGGCCGCTTTCCGCATCCTTGTCAGCCACGACCGACACCGCTTCCGGATCACGCGGATCCAACAACGCCTTTTGCAAGCGCTGTGCCGAAGCCTGTGCCTGGGCTTCGTCCGCCAGGTTGATGCTCACGCCTTCGGCGATGGCCGACAGCGTGGCTTCGTCAAAGCGGCGCGACAGGCGGGCGATCACGGTATCGGCCAGCACGTACTGGTTGGCCAGGTTTTCCAATGCTGCACCGGCAATGGGGGCGGCGCCAGCAGAAGGAATCAGCTCGGCGTCGCGCAGCGCCAGCTGCAGCATGAACTGGGCTTCCTCGATATCGTCCTTCAGGTAGCGCTCGTCACGGCCAACCTTCACCTTGTAGAGCGGCGGCTGGGCGATATAGACGTGACCACGCGCCACCAGCTCGGGCATCTGGCGATAGAACAGCGTCAGCAGCAGCGTACGGATGTGCGCGCCATCGACGTCCGCGTCGGTCATGATGATGATGCGGTGATAGCGCAGCTTATCGACGTTGAAATCGGGGCCGATGCTGGTGCCCAGCGCAGTGATCAGCGTAGCGATTTGCTCACTGGCGATCAGGCGGTCGAAACGCGCCTTTTCCACGTTCAGCACCTTGCCGCGCAGCGGCAGCACGGCCTGGAACTTGCGGTCGCGGCCCTGTTTGGCCGAGCCGCCTGCGGAGTCGCCCTCCACCAGGTAGAGTTCGCACAGCGAGGGGTCTTTTTCCTGGCAATCGGCCAGCTTGCCGGGCAGGCCAGCGCCTTCCAGCACGCTCTTGCGGCGCGTCATTTCGCGCGCCTTGCGGGCCGCTTCGCGGGCGCGGGCGGCTTCGATGATCTTGCCGCACAACGCCTTGGCGTCTGCCGGATGCTCCAGCAGCCAGGTTTCCAGTTCGCGTGCCACGGCATCTTCCACGGCAGGGCGTACTTCGCTGGAGACCAGTTTGTCCTTGGTCTGGCTGCTGAACTTGGGCTCAGGCACTTTCACCGACAGCACGCAGGCCAGGCCTTCGCGCATATCGTCGCCGGTGGTATCGACCTTGGCTTTCTTGGCCAGCTCGTTGTCGGCAATGTATTTATTGATGACGCGCGTCATTGCGGCGCGCAGGCCGGTCAGGTGCGAACCGCCATCACGCTGCGGAATGTTATTGGTGAAGCACAGCACGGTCTCGGTGTAGCTGTCGTTCCATTGCATGGCGACATCCACGCCCACCAGCGTGCCACCGGCTGCCGACTCCGTGGACACGGCGAACACCGTCGGGTGCAGCACCGTCTTGCTGCGGTTGATGTACTGCACGAAACCCTGCACCCCGCCCGAGAAAGCGAAGTTTTCTTCCTTGCCCTGGCGCTCATCCACCAGGCGGATCTTTACGCCGTTATTCAGGAACGACAGCTCGCGCAGGCGGCGCGACAGGATCTCGTAGGTGTACTCGATGTTATTGAAGATTTCCTTGTCGGCCAGGTAGCGCACCGTCGTGCCGCGCTGGTCGGTATCACCGACCACGGCCAGCGGGGCCACGCGTTCGCCACGGCGGAATTCGATTTCGTGGCGCTTGCCGTCGCGGCAGATCGTCAGGCGCAGCCACTCGGATAAGGCGTTCACGCAGGACACGCCGACACCGTGCAGGCCGCCGGACACCTTATAGGAGTTCTGGTCGAACTTGCCGCCGGCATGCAGCTCAGTCATGACGATTTCAGCGGCGCTTCGGCCGTATTCATCGTCCTTGTGGATATCCGTCGGGATGCCGCGGCCGTTATCGGACACGGAAATCGAGTTGTCCGAATGAATGGTGACGACGATGTCATCGCAATAGCCCGCCAATGCTTCGTCGATGGCGTTGTCCACCACCTCGAACACCATATGGTGCAAGCCTGTGCCGTCGGAGGTATCGCCGATATACATGCCCGGGCGCTTGCGCACGGCCTCCAGGCCTTTGAGCATCTTGATCGAGTCGGAACCGTAGCCGGCGTTGTTGGCGGAATTCTGCTGTTGATCTGACATAGTCTCGAATACAAGGAAATTGCAGCCGGCGAGTGCTCGCCGGCCAGGGCGCAGGGCAGGGGAACGCGCAGCGCCTCATGGGCGCGCGCCGTTCCTGTCGCGCCTAGATGCGCATGGGCATGACGACGTACTTGAACTGCTCGTCGTCAGGCAGCGTGATCAGGGCCGAAGCATTGGAATCCGGCATGACGGACCAGCGCACGGTCTCGGTCTTCACGTTGGACAGCACGTCCAGCAGGTAGGTCACGTTGAAGCCGACATCCAGCGCCTCATGTGTGTAATCGACATCCAATTCTTCCTGGGCCTCTTCCTGCTCGGCATTGGTGGCCGAAATCTTCAGCAGGTTGTCGCTCAACTGCAGGCGCACACCCTTGAACTTGTCGGTTGTCAGGATGGCGGCACGCTGCAGGCTGCCCAGCAGCAATTCGCGGTTGACCGTGAAGTGGCGCGTGTAGGAGGTGGGGATCACACGGGTGAAATCGGGGAATTTGCCTTCCACCAGCTTCGATACCAATTCGATCGCGCCAAAGCGGAAACGGATCTGTCCGGCGGCAACATCCACCTGAACCGGCGTATCGCTGTCATCGAGCAGGCGCTGCATTTCCAGCACCGTCTTGCGCGGCACGATGACTTCCTGGCGCGCTTCGATGCCATCGGCGCCCGTGGCACAGTGCGCCAGGCGGTGGCCATCGGTAGCGACGGCGCGTACCTGGCCCGGTTCGAACACCAGCAGCATGCCGTTCAGGTAATAGCGGATGTCCTGCTGGGCCATGGCGAAATGCACCATGTTGAACAGGTGGCGCAGGGTCTTTTGCGGCAGGCTCAGGGAGACATCCCACTTCTCCGGCTGCGCCAGCGTGGGGTATTCGGTTGCGGCCAGCGTTTGCAGGGCAAAACGGCTCTTGGCGGCCTGAACCGTCAGTTTGTTGTCTTTCTGGGTGAAGCGGACTTCATCGCTGCCCGGCAGGGCGCGCAGGATATCGACCAGCTTGCGAGCGGCTACCGTCGTTGCAGCCGTTTCCGGACCGACGCCGAAATCGGCATGGGTCGTAATCTGCACTTCCAGATCGGTGGCGATGAAGGAGACGCGCTCGCCTTCCTTGCGCAGCAGGATGTTCGCAAGAATGGGCAAAGTGTGGCGGCGCTCGACGATGCCGGCCACCACGGACAGCGGCTTGAGCAGGGTGTCGCGCGATGTCTGGACCAGTTGCATGATCATCCTTTCAGAGTTTGTTCCAATACGTGCAGGGTGTGATTGAGTTCGGCCTGTTTTGTGCGGGCTTCCGAGATTTTACGCACTGCATGCAAGACAGTGGTGTGATCCCGACCACCGAACAGATCACCGATCTCCGGCAGGCTCTTCTGGGTCAGCTCCTTGGCCAGGTACATCGCAACCTGGCGCGGCATGGCGATATTGGCAGGACGACGCTTGGAATACATGTCTGCCACTTTGATCTTGTAATAATCTGCTACGGTTTTCTGGATGTTTTCCACCGTGATCTGCCCGTTGGACACGGACAGCAGATCCTTCAGGGCGTCCTTGCAGATTTCCACCGTCAGGACTTCACGGCCGTGGAAACGCGCATAGGCCAGCACCTTGCGCAGCGCGCCTTCGAGTTCGCGCACATTGCTGCGCAGATGCTTGGCAATGAAGAACGCCACTTCCTCGGGCATGCGCATGCCTTCGGTATCGGCCTTGCGCAGCAGGATCGCAACGCGCATTTCCAGTTCCGGCGGTTCGATGGCGACGGTCAGGCCGGAATCGAAACGCGAAATCAGGCGGTCTTCGATGCCGGAGAGTTCCTTCGGATACGTATCGCTGGTAATGATGATCTGCTTGCGCTTGGCCACCATTGCCTCGAAGGCGTAGAAGAACTCTTCCTGCGTGCGGTTCTTGCCGGAGAAGAATTGGATATCGTCGATCAGCAGCAGGTCCAGCGAGTGGTAATAGCGCTTGAATTCATCAAACGCCTTGCGCTGGTAGGCCTTCACGACGTCCGACACGTATTGGTCGGCATGCACGTAGCGCACCCGCACGCCCGTGCCGGCCTGCACCATGGCATTGCCGATGGCGTGTATCAAGTGGGTCTTGCCCAGGCCGACGCCGCCATACAGGAACAGCGGGTTGTAGGACACTCCCGGGTTCTCCGCGACCTGCAGTGCAGCGGCACGCGCCAGCTGGTTGGCTTTACCAGTCACGAAGTTGTCGAAGGTCAGTTCGGTATTGAGGCGCGAGCGCTCATAGGCGGGATCCACCGTTTCCACCACCGGCGGCGGCGCTACCGGCGCAGGTGCAGCTTGCGGCGCAGCGGCATGGCCCATGCCGGCCGGGGCGGGAGCAGGCGCGGATGGCCGCGCAGCCAGAGGAGCACGAGCGGTGTTGGTCGCCAGCTCGAACTGCACCTGCACAGGGCGCTGGAACCAGTCGCTGGCCAGGCTTTCGATCTGTGTGGAAAAGTTCTTGCGGACCCAGTCCAGCTTGAAGCGGTTAGGCGCGGCAATACGCAGCAGGGATGTCTCTTCCTCGAACGCGATAGGCGCAAGAGGGCGTATCCATGCACTGATCTGCTGAGGGGGGAGGTCCTGCTCCAGGCGCTGGACACAGGTCTGCCAGAATTCGTTCATTTCATTTGCGATCCAAACCTCGATTCTAGCGCGTCACGACGAAGTTATCCACAGGAGGATGTGCATAGGGCAGTGGTTTTCCTTTGGATAAGGTTTCTGGCCCTGATTTTCCGGCGTGTCGCACCCCAACCTGTCCGGGCGTTTGCAGAGCCCGTGGCTCTAACACGTAACCTATCGTCCTGCCATCATTTTTTCTGTTTTGCAGACTTTTCCATGTCATCGGCTGGAGCAATTTTCTGTGTTGGAAACAAGCGCCAATAACGAAAAACGCATTTGAAAGCCGTTACTGGGCAAGATAAGATCAATACCATCCTGGATTCAAGCCAGCACGGCTCCTGCCGCCGGAAATTTCATGCGTCTGGACAGGCTTCGCATCACATGCCACATCACACGAACAACATCGCCAACCGCAAGGGCGAGCAACCCATTGACTTCCCACGCATTCTTTGCTGAAATAGTGGGCTTTTCCGAATTCCATTTTCCAGACTGCCGGTTTTCATGGGTGTTTGCCTTCAATCCGGCCGCTGCTCTTTTTAGGTTCCGACCATGAAACGCACCTTCCAGCCTTCCGTTACCCGCCGTAAGCGCACCCACGGTTTCCGTGTCCGCATGAAGACGCGTGCTGGCCGCGCTGTCATCAATGCCCGCCGTGCCCGCGGCCGCAAGCGCCTCGCCGTCTAAGGTGACGCACGCCGGCCTGGCCGGCGCGCCTCGCGGTGCTGACTGCGCAGCGGCCCCGGCCGTGCCAGTCCGGGCGGTAGCGCCCGCGCCAGCTCAGTTCGCAGCGGAGTCTTCCGCCAGCTTTCCCCCCTCAGCCAGACTGCACAGCCCTGAAGAGTTCGCTCCGGCGCTCAAGGGCAGACGGGTGGCGCGGGGGGCTTTGCTCGTCCTGACGTCAGTGGATAACGCAGCCGGCCATAGCCGGCTCGGGCTGGTGATACCCAAGCGCCACGCAGCGCGGGCCGTCACGCGCAACACCATCAAACGGGTCGTGCGCGACACCTTCCGCCAGCTGCGCCTGCAACTGCCGCCGCGCGATTTTGTCATGCGGCTGCACGGCAAGGCCCCGCTGGTATCGCTGAGCGAACTGAAACGACAGGTGCGCGCCGAAGCCGAAGCGCATTTCCAACGAGCCTTGCCATGCTCAAGAAACTCCTGATTGCACCGATCAGGTTCTACCGTTTCTTCCTGAGCCCCTGGATCGGCCGGCAATGCCGCTTCACTCCCAGCTGTTCCGCCTATGCCATCGAAGCGATTGAAACCCACGGCGCCCTCAAAGGCCTGTGGCTGGCCGCTCGCCGCATAGGCCGTTGCAATCCCTGGTCGCAGGGTGGCCTGGATCCGGTGCCGCCGCACCACGGGCATGAATCCTGTGCCTGTCACGCACACGCCCCGCCCCAGGATACC
>NZ_CBCSIQ010000029.1:0-52369 GCF_965139615.1 Kerstersia similis | reverse complement strand
TCCATCGGGTATATTCCTCCTGCGCAGGCGGAGGAGGCCTACTATCGGACTCAATCTGAATCTGTGCCGATCAACGCGTTACTTTAACCAAACAGCCTCCTCGATTCCCGGGACGATTCAAACAGAAGGGTTGTGCTCTACACAGAACCGACCACTGAACTTCCACGCATTGGCCTTACGCCCCTCATCCTCTGACGCCTCAGCTACTGCACGCATCGTCTCCCGCCAGCACAGCTCACAAAACGGATAATCCGGCGATACCTTGCGGCCATGATTGACGACTTCAGCGGCTTTTTCAGCTTTGACGCCCACTGACTTACGCGCCCGGCGCAGCGACACAAATACCCCGATTTCGTAAAGCGTCTCTAACAGGGCCGCCAAACGCGGATCAGGTGGATGCTGCCTTGCTAATGCGCTGTGTACCTTAGCTCTGTGCGCCATACTCAGCCGCCACAGTCGCTTGCGCTCCCCGCGCTCCAATCCCATCTCTAACCAATGCGAAAACGGCCCGGCCAGCAGCTCTGCCTGCCCCAAGGCATCCAAAGCCTGCGCCACCGGCACATCCAGATACTCACGCACTTTGCTCCAGATCGAATACCGCCGCGAAGCCATGGTGTAAGACGGCGTGCAGGCCTGCTCGAACGCCACCACCGCCGCCCTCACCAGCTCCGGGCAGCCGTCCCACACCACGATCTGATTTTTCCCTTTTGGTGCCATGTTTTTGTTCAACCCAGCCCTGTCAATCTAGCTGTCATATTTCAATCCTTTCAAAGCCTGAAGTTTCGAATAACTTTAGTACCTACTGAATTCTTTTGGAAGGAGTCGAATGTGAATACCCCACACAGCACCCAGGCACTGGAAACCAACCTGCACCAGATGTACGGCCCACTACTGAGCCTGCCGCAGTTGGCAGAACTGCTGCACCGCAGCCCGGACGGTTTGCGGGTGGCGCTGCGCACTTCGCAGCCCTATGCGCTGCAAATCCGGCAGGCCCACGTGAAGATCGGGCGCAGGGTGTATTTCCGCACCGCCGACATCGCCAGTTATCTCAGCCAGGCAGGTGCCTGATGTTCACCAGGTTTGACTGGGCTTTGTCATTGCGCATCAAGCCCGTCGAAAAACTGATCCTGCTGGTGCTGGTAAAGATGACTGATACCAAGGGAGGTTGCTTTCCCAGCATTCGCTTACTGGCCGAGCAATGCTGCGTGTCGGAACGCACGGTGCAGCGCACTTTGAAGCGGTTTGAGGCCAATGGATGGCTGAAGATCGAGGCACGCTGGCGCGATAAAAACGCGGGACAAACTTCCAACGGTTATCAGTTACTGATTGAGCCGTCTGAAAACAAACCCTCTGAAAACACCCCTCAACCCCCTGTCAATTTGTCACCAGCCCCCCGTCAAATTGTCAGGGACGGGGTGACACAGCTATGTCACCCCCCCGGTGACATAGCTGTGTCACCCCATGAACTACCAACTGAACTATCTATTGAAGATGTAGTACCGAAACAAGCTGTGGATAACAGGCGGTTGAGGATGCCGGATCGGTTCAACGCAAACGAGTCCGCCGAGGCGGCTGTTTTGCTGCGTGGCATTGCGCCAGACGCTGCGCCAGACGCTGCGCAGTTACTGCTGGATGAAGTGGCGGGCGCGATGCGCAAACCAGGAGCCATCAAGACCACGCCGATGCGGTTCCTGCGTGCGCTGATAAAGAAGCACCAAAAGGGCGATTTCAGGCCTTATCTCGGCATACCGTCACCTGCCCATGCCGAACGCGGGGAAGACGCAGCAAAGGCCGGGAAATCGACTGATAGCAGCATTGCTACAGCTCACCTTGCGCAGATCACGGGGATGCTGCGCGGCAACGCTTCGGCACCCACCGACCGAGAGACAACCGGCCCGCCCTCTGGCCGTCGCTCTGCATGACCACGAATCGAAGCACAAGCTTCGGCCTCTGGGCCGAAGTTCCTCACCGCCAAGGCGTCAGAACCGCTGGGCGACGGGTGCCGCAACAAGCACGCCCTGAAAACCCTCAGCCATATGCGATCAAACGCGACGACGCGTGAAAGAACGCGAGGCAATGCGATTCAACGCGACGGAATGCGACTTTATGCGAGGGAACGCGAACATGCGCGATTTCAACCAGCCTAGCCAAAGAATCGCGCATGTTCGCGTGAAAAGTGACGGCAAGATGTGTGTTGCACCGGTACAAGCGAGGCCTGCACCGATCCAACACCCCCCTGATTCGCGGGCCGCTCAACAGGTCTTGCTCTGCGAGGCGAACGAGAGCTACCGCTCTTTCAACCTAACAACAGGAGAATGTGATGGATGAACAGAAGACAGCTGCACCAAAAAAGAAACGCGGTGGACGCCCACGAGGCAATTGCGTGGACGTGTACCTCACGCCAGAGGAAAAGACCGCCATCAGCAGCTTGGCCAGCCGTTCGGAGATGTCTCATTCCAAGTGCCTGCGGGCATTAGCTTTGAACACACCCATTCCGTCAGTGTTGGACAAGGATGTGGTGGACGAGATGGTCAGGCTGGGCGCTGATGTGCGTCAGGCGGGCAGCCTGTTGAAACGTTGGCTTTCAGAGGATGACAAAGACGGCGCATCGGAGATCAATCCCGAAGCGATACTGCGTGAGATGCAAGCACTGGCGGAACAGATGCGGGTTTTGATGGCCAAAGCGGTACGCGAACCCTGATGCGTCAGTCAACTCGACGGGATGCCTGGAACCTGTGCCTGACAAACTCCAGACAATCACTCAGTATCCCTTATCCCGAGCGCTGTTATGCGGAGTCGTATGTGTAAAGCCTTTCGTCGCTGGCAGCGAACTTTCTTCTGCGGACGGTTTGCTGTCGGCTTTGCCGCTGCCGCCCACATTGATCACCACGACCGACACCGCCACGATGGCGGCCACAAGAATGACGATGAGTTTGGTGTTCATTTCCCTGCCTCGACCCGGCTCAGGCGGCACACAATCGCACTGCCCGAACCCATAAATAGTCTAAATTCGAATATTCAAAAGCGGACTATAGCATCGAAAGATGCTCTATGGTCCCGCCTACGAGGCAATCCGCAACCTGCTCCGTGAGACTCGCAAACACGCGAATCTGACGCAGGTGGAGCTTGCCCAGAAATTGGGCCGTGGGCAAAGCTACGTTTCCAAGGTGGAACGCGGCGAACAATACATTGATCTGGTCGAGTTTCTGGATTGGTGCCGGGCCTGCAACGCCAAGCCTGCGGAAGTCATAGACAAACTCTGAGCACCCGCGCTCTACGCACGCTGCTGCTTGCGCCGCAGATCATGATTGGCCTGCATCGCCAACCAAGTTCTGGCGGTACTGAACCCCGCAGTTTCCAACCGCTGCGCCAAGTCGGCATCCACTGCCGCGCGGCCATCCAGTACGGCCTGCAATGCGGAAACCTCGATACCAAAACGGCAGGCAGCATCGGTCACGGACAAGCCCAACGCCGCTATCACGTCTTCACGCAAGATTTCCCCTGGATGGCACGGTATCTGCACAGCCTTGCTCCTTTCATTCAACCAGGGCGGCGCGACGACATGCCGCCCCATCGTCATCACGCCCGCACCTTGCGCGGCTTGATCGCATCCAGTTTGTCCACCAGATCCTCGGCCCGCAAGTGGGTGCAGCGCTTGAGCATCTGCATGGATTTGTGGCCGCTGATCGCCGCCACTTCCTGGTCGCTCAAACCTGCTTCCACCAAGCGGCTGACCGCTTCGTGCCGCAGGTCGTGAAAGCGCAGCCCTTCGATGCCCAAACGCGCCTTGATGCCCAGCCACACCTTGTTGAAGTTGTACGGCCTGCGTTTGCCGTCCTTTCCCGGTTCTCCGTAGAAAATCAGGTCGGTGTCCAGCGGGCGCACGGGATGCGTCAACGCTTCACGGAATACCTGCGCCGCCTGGGCGGTCAGTGGCACAGTGCGCGGCTGGGTGTTCTTAGTTTCCAGAAGCCGCACCTCCCGGCGTGACAGATCGACCTGTGCACGTTTCAAAGAGGTGATTTCCGACGAGCGCATGCCGGTTTCAATGGCAATGCGCACGATCCAGCGCAGCATGGGGTTCGAATGCGCATCCACGGCTTCTAGCAGCGCGGTTTCTTCGGCTGGCGACAGCCGCCGGTTGCGCCCGGCTCCTGGCGATGGGCGGCGCACGTTGGCTACCGGGTTGTAGGCCAGCCCCAAGCCCCATTCCTTGATGGCGACGTTATACAGATGCCCCATCAGTGCCAGTTCCAGACGCACAGTGTTGGAAGCGCGAGGCTGCGGCACGCCATCCACACAACGATCTTCGCCCGACAAGCGCCGGTCGCGGAAGGTGGCCACCATGTCGGGCGTGATCGCTGCCAGCGAATACTTGCCAAAGAAGTTGACCAGGGCCGTCGAGCGTTTACGCTCGGCATTCTGCGTCATGGGCCGCTTGGTGGGCGTCACTTCGTCCAGATAGCGCTGCATGGCGGTGGCGAAAGTTTGCCGCTCCGCTGGCGCACGCTGGATGAACAGGCCGCGCACCATTTCATCTTCGGTGCGCCGCGCCCAGTCTTCCGCATCGCGCTTCAGGCGGAATGTCTTGATGGTGGTGGGAAAGCCGGCGCGACGGATGACGGCTTTCCATGTGCCTGAGGGTGTCTTTACGAGGGTGGCCATGGTGCTTCGGTACAGTGTCTGCGTAGGGCCACTGTACCGAAACTGTACCGCAGCGCAAATTTTGTACCGACGCAAAGAAAAAAGGCCTGCCGACGAATCAGCAAGCCTTTGATCTAAAAAAGAAATTCTGGTGGGTCCTGAGGGACTCGAACCCTCGACCAACGGATTAAAAGTCCGCTGCTCTACCGACTGAGCTAAAGACCCCTGTACTGCTGGCTTCACCGGCGATCAAAAACCTGTGAAGCTATAAATTATGACGCAAATGAAGCTGTGTGTCAAAAAACCGGCTGAAAAAGTACAAAAAAGAGTCTTCCTTTGAGACCTTCCTTTTTCTGGCCTGTTCCTGCGGATGCCAGCAAGCTGGCGCGACAAGTTTTTGCGGTTGTCACGCCAGCAGCCTTGTCAGCAGCCCTATCGCGCCCGAGAGATGCGAACTTCCGCACCTCGGCGTTTGACTTCCAGGCCTTGCGAGGGCAGGATGCGCAGGCCTTCCAGGCCCTTGATGTAGCTCGAGCCCTGCATTTGCATGACGCGGATTTTGTTGCGCATGACGACAGGGTTGTTGACCGGCATGCCGAACATCCACACTTCGTCCAGCAGACGAGCGGAGTTGAATTCTCCGGTGTGCAGCGTTGCCGGCCCCAGACAGAGCATGTGGCCTTCGCGGCCAAATACCGGGTATTGATCCAGGCCGCATTCCATGGTCAGAACCGTGCCGCCTTCGTAACGCCAGCCAGTGTTCAGATCCCACCAGGCTTCGCCTTCAGGCAGATAGATCGTCTGGGTTTTACCAGGTTCAAGGATGGGCGCTACCAATAGCGCCGGCCCCAGAAGGTATTGGGTTTGCCATTGCTGCGCACGCTCATCGTTCGGGAAGGACAAGGCCATGGAGCGTTGTACCGGCAGGCCGGTGCGCGCTGCGTCTTCGATGGCGCCCAGCACGTAGGGAATCAGCCGATAGCGCCAGCGCATCCAGACTTGCGCGGCGGCTTCGGCTTCTTCTCCGAATTGCCAGGGCAACAGCCCTTGCACGCCCTGGAAAATGAAGTTGCCGGAGAAGGTCAACGCCGTGAGCCAACGAACATAGAGTTCCGGCGTGACGGCATCCAGCGGCGCGCGGACGTTGCCCAGCGCGTGCATTTGCAGCGGGATGGCGCTGTCACCCAAGGCCAGCGCGGTGCGCAGGCTGAAGGCCAGCCCCGCCCAGTTGTTGGGGACTTCCGGCGCAGCTTGCCACGGCAGACGTTGCGCCGCCGGGAACAGGTCGGTGCCCGGCGCGACACCTTCAGGCGGAATCTTGTGGCCGGCCACCGCATCAAACAGCGAGCGGCGCGCCAGCAGGGGGTAGAGCGTGCGCAGCGCGGCACCGCTGTCGTCCCCACGCGAAACCAGGCCATCTTCCAGGTTCGCAGGCACACTGCAATAAGGTGCCTCCAAGCCATCCTGGAACAATTGATGATGACGGTCACGCCACTGGGCGTACACATCCTTGTTGGTCAGATCCAGCAGCGCATAGGCTTGCCCGCTGGTCGCCGCGATACCGGGAAACACCTTGGCGTCACCCGAGTCTTCCGCCAGCAGCCAACCACGGTCTTCCAGCTCTGTGAAAGCTTCCGAACCCGCCAGCACACCAGGAAATACACTGGCGCTGACATGCAGATCGCGCTGTTTGAATAGCGCGAGGGCTTGCTTGGGGTCAGGGAAACGCTGCGCGTCCCATTCCAGGTTGAGCTTGCCTTCGCGCACCAGACACGCCGCCGGCTCAGGCAGCTGGACGACATCCAAGCCCATGCCATGCTCACGGAATTCTGTCGCCAGTTCAGCCGATTCAGTGACGGACAGGGTGTCCGGCGTTTGCAGCCAGGTCCCCATGGCCCACAGGCTGGGCTGGCCCGCACGGCCTGTCAGCTGAGTGTATTGATTGAGAATTTCACCCGGCTCGCCCGCAAACAGGAATAAGTCCAAGACCCCGCTGTCGATACCGATGCGGTAGTCATCCGGGAACTCATCGTCACCCACGGCATGCACGACGCGCTCGACGCTGTTGACGTAAACGCCCCAGCCTCGCACGCTCCAGGCAAGCGGCAGCGCGCGGTGAGTCGGATCGTCGGACACAATGGTTTCACCGCGGCGATCCAGGTCGCCCGCAGTTTCCCCCAGGCCATAGACGGCCTCGCCCGCTTCCAGCCCGAAGGCAAGCGCCCAGTAGGGCTCGTCGTCGCCAGCGGCACCATGCCAGCTGCCTTGCTGAGCGGAGTCCGCATTCAGCAGCACACGGTCGCCACGGCGCAGCACCAGGCGCCATGGGTGGTGCGCAACTTCCAGCTCGACCTCGCCTTGTTGCAAACGCCAGATACCGGCATCGCTGTCGGTCTGGACCTCCATTTCCCCGACCGCTTCCTCGCGTGCCAGCAGCATTTCCGCCACGGCACGCGCACGCTGAGTGCGAGGTTTATCACTGGTGATCTTTTCCTGCGGCCCGGCACGCAGACGAAATACGCCCGGTGCATGCGGCTCGATCACCAGCACATTGCCCGCCCCCGCATCAAACTCGATGCGGTTGGCAGACGACTGACTGGTTTCGAGATGATCCAGTTGTATCGTATGGACGGAGTCGTACGTTGACGGCACTGAGCATCCCCCGGCCACGCGCAAACGGCCGCACGCGGCCTCCCGGGAGGGATTCCGCGCACCCGACCATTCGCCCGAAGGCCTAAATAGCTTCAAAAGCCACTATTCTGACGGATTTGCGCGGCGAAATAAACTCACTCCGATATTTTCGAACTAAAATCCTGGCCTTTTTTCAGTCCGCCTTGCCCTTTTCCTCTCCGGTTTCCCGAGGAAAAGCTCATGATCTCCAGCACTAAGCGTCACTCGCCCCGCCGCGAGGTACAGAATCCGCCACTGATACATACAGTTACCTTGGGCGCGCCGTGATGGTCCAATCTTCCGCTGAAACCTTCCCTGGCTGCGGGATTCCACCCGTTCCGATTGCTGCCACTTGCGCAATCAGGGCCTGATAGTTTCCAGCAGATCGCGTTCCAGGGGCAAAGGCTCGCCCTCCAGATGCGCTGCCAGCACATCGCCTGCCAGGGCCGCCCACGAAAATCCGCGAGATCCGAATGCGGTCGCGACCCAGGCATCCGGCAGCTGCGGCACTGGCCCGAAGACCGGCAGGCGGCCAGGGACGACCGCCCGCCAGCCGGACCAATCCCCCATCCACCAGGTTTCCGTTCCATCCGATACGCCCAGGCGTGCATCAGCCAGCATGGCCGGCATTTTTTCCGCAATGGCGCGACGCCGCGCCAGCCTGTCCCAGGCGGCGCCGTCTTCTTCATAGGTGCTGCCCAGCACACAGCGGCCTTCCAACGCGGGCAGCACATAGCCTTCGGCGCCCAAGACGCACGCCGGGCCGCCACCCAGTCTTGCCGACGGCCAGGCGGCAATCGCCCCGCCCGTCGGCTGCAGGCCCGCCAACCGTGGCGCAGCCTGCTCTGTCAATCCGGCCTGCTGTAGCAAAGGCCATGATGCCGCCGCGCCGGCCATGACCAGGATGGCGCCTTCCGCCAGTATCTGCCCGTCCTGCCCCATGGCCTGCCAGCCCTGCTGGGTGTGCTGCAACCCGGCAACACTAGCCTGCACCGGGACAATGCCCGGTGTGCGCAACAAGGCGCCCAGCAATTCCGGTGGGCGCACCAACATGCCTGATGCGAAATACACCCCGCCCTGGCTCACGTGCAAGCCGGCGCGTTCACTGGCTTCCTCCTGTTCCATCCAGCGCACCCAGGTTTCCGGAAACGCCAAGGCAGCCAAGGCTTCCCTGGGGTCTCCGGCCCGGCCTTCCAGCCGTTGCATTTGCAGTGCGCCACAGCGCAATGGCGCTGCCGCCTCCCCCAAACCGGACCAGCGCGCCCAGGTTCTCAGGTTGCCCGCACGCGCCAGCCGGGCACGCGGATTGTCATCACGCGCAATCAGCGGAACGCAGGCAGCCGCCACATGCCCTTGGTGCACCCCACCGGCCAGAACCGGCGCAGGATCCACGACGCTTGCCTGCCAGCCACGCAAGGCCAACGCATGAGCCATGCCAGCGCCCGCCGGCCCGCCGCCGATGATCAAGGCAGTACGCGCCCCCTGATGAGGCTGAGGCAAATGCGCCTTGCCCGGTGTGCGCAGCGCCCGGCGCACGCCTGCGACCATATGCCGTTTGCCATGCAGCCCCGGCCGGCGCTCGACCAGGAAACCGGCATCTTCCATGGCCCGGCGCACATGGCCGGCGCTGCACCAGGTTGCCAGTGTCGCATCCGGCGCAGCCATTCGCGCAAGGCGCCGGAACAAATGGGGCGACCACATTTCCGGGTTGCGCGCCGGAGAAAATCCATCAAAAAAATAGGCATCCACACGCGCTTCCAGGCGCGGTGCCAAGACCAAAGCCTGCCCGAAACCCAGTGTCAACGTCAGCGCACCCGCTTCGAATTCCAGCCGGTGCAACCCAGGCAATGGCTCCGGCCATTGGGCCAGCAACTCGTTCGCCAGCGCTCTTAACTCGGGCGCCAGGCTGGCGCGCCACATGGCTGCCAAACCGTCATGGGTGAAGGGGTGCGCTTCCAGAGACACGACATGCAAACGCCGGCAGCGCGACGGATCGGCGCGCCAGGCCTGCCACAGCGCCAGAAAGTTGCCGCCCAGGCCAAACCCCGTTTCACACACGACAAAGCGCTCGCGCCCGGCCCAGCGCCGGGGCAAGCCATTCCCTGCCAGAAAGACATGCCGCGCCTGAGCCAGCGAGCCTTGTGCGGCATGGTAGATATCGCCATAGTCGGAACTGTAGGGCAGACCGGCTGAATCCAGGTCCGGCCGGGCCGACTTTAATGCTTGATACGAAGAAGACATGTAAAAGGGATAGACTTCCGCATGGAATAATGAATATTACTGCCAGCCACCGCGCCGGCCGCCTTTCCTGGATGAGTGAAGCATGAAGACCTCTTTTCCCGACCTGCCGGATCTCCTCTCGCTGCGCGCCCTGAGCGAAGCCATAGACACTGCGGTTAGCGCCGCTCATGCAGGCGCCGCGATCCTGCAGGCCTATTCACACCGCCGCAGCGATCTGGTCATTGACCACAAGGCCCAGAACGACCTGGTATCCCAAGCGGACCGGGAAGCCGAAGCCGCCATCATCAGCGTGCTGCGCGAGCGGACGCCGGATTTCGGCATCGTTGCCGAAGAAACCGGCGGCCGCCCGGAAGGCAAGGCCACCTGGTGCATAGACCCGCTGGATGGCACGACCAACTACCTGCACGGCATTCCCCACTATGCCGTTTCCATTGCGCTGATCGCCCATGACGACACGGAGACAGGCAACCAGGAAAATCCGATTGTTGCCGTGGTCTATGACCCCAACCGCGAAGAGCTGTTCACCGCAGTGCAAGGCATAGGTGCATGGCTCAACGGGCGGCGCATCAACGTGTCACGTTCGCCGTCCCTGGAGCAGTCGGTGCTGGCCACCGGTTTCCCGTTCCGGGACTTTTCTTTCGAAGCGCAGTACATGCCCATGCTGCACGACGCCATCCATGCCACTCGCGGCATCCGCCGCATCGGCGCCGCTGCGCTGGATCTGGCCTGGACCGCCTGCGGCCGTTTCGATGGCTACTGGGAAATGGGCCTGGCCCCCTGGGATGTGGCAGCGGGCACCTTGCTGGTGCGTGAGGCTGGCGGGCTGGCCGACGATATGTACGGACGCGAGCCCTGGGCCCGCAGCGGTAATATCGTAGCTGGGAACAAAGCCGTCGCGCGCAGCCTGCAGGCGCTTGTCGCCCCCCATCTCGACCATGCCAACCCGGCCAGCGGGCCCGGCGCATGCAACCAGGAACAGCCATGAACATCATTCCCGAGCTAAAAGACTGGCACGGTGAATTCCGCGATATCCGCCGGGACATCCATGCCCATCCTGAACTGAGCTACGAAGAAAGGCGCACCTCGGCGCTGATCCAGTCACTGCTGCAACAATGGGGCGTGGAAACCACCAGCGGCCTGGCCAGCACAGGGGTAGTCGGCACCATTCGCGGCAAACGCGGCAACAGCACCCGCGCCATCGGCCTGCGTGCCGATATCGACGCACTGCCCATGCAGGAAGCCAACCAGTTCGGCCACGCCAGCACTTACGCCGGCCGCATGCATGCCTGCGGCCACGATGGCCACACCACCATGCTGCTGGCTGCCACCCGCTACCTGGCGCAGACACGCGATTTCGACGGGATTGTGCACGTCATTTTCCAACCCGCCGAAGAAGGCGGCGCCGGCGCCCGACGCATGATGGAGGATGGCCTGTTCGAGCGTTTTCCTGTGGAAGCGGTCTTCGGCATGCATAACTGGCCCGGCCTGCCGGCAGGCGAATTCGGCGTGTGCGCCGGCCCCATCATGGCCTCCTGTGCCGAGTTCCAGATCCACATCGACGGCAAGGGCACCCATGCCGCCATGCCGCACCTGGGCGTGGATCCGATCATGCCTGCCGTGCAGATCGCCCAGGCCCTGCAAACCATCATCTCGCGCAACCGCAACCCGCTGGATACCGCCGTGCTGAGCATTACCCAGATCCATACCGGCAGCGCGGACAACATCATTCCTACGCATGCCGTGGTAAGCGGCACCGTGCGCACCTATGCCGACAGCATGACGGACATGGTCGAGCAACGCATGCAGACCATCACGGAGCAGATCGCCGCCGCCTTCAATTGCGTCGGACGGCTGAAATTCCACCGCACCTACCCCGCCACCATCAACGATCCGGGCGAAGCCGCATTCTGCGCCCAGGCGCTCAAGAGCATTGCCGGCGCGGCCAAGGTCAACGATGCCGTCAGGCCATCCATGGCGTCCGAGGATTTCGCCTACATGCTGCGCGCCCGGCCAGGATGCTATTTCTGGCTCGGCGCCGGCGATGGCAGCCACCGCAGCGGAGGCCACGGTGAAGGCCCTTGCCTGCTGCACAACGACAGCTATGACTTCAACGATGACCTCATCCCTGTCGGCGCTTCGGCCTGGGTCGCGCTGGCACAGCAACGGCTGACGCCTGCGGCGCAAGCCTGAGCTTGCAGCGGCGGCGGACCGGAACCCAGCAATGAATGGCTCACCGGCCCGCCGCAACGACAAGCCGCACCACCTCCCGGATGCACGGTTCCGCTCGCCCCGAAACGTCCATGGGGGCTATCATCACGGTTTTCCCGCAAAGCATCGCATCCTGCAGGCATGACAGGCCGCGCATGCCATGGCGTGACCCGTGCAGGCCATACCGGCCGCCGCCCCCGTTTCGGGCGCAAGCACCCTTCCCGGTCTTTGCGCAGCCCTCGTCGGAGACAGACCGTTCCTGCATAATCGCCACCATTTTTCAAACAAGTCGAGAAGGACTTCTGGCATCATGAGCATCACCCCCTCCCAGCATCCGGCAGCGCCCAATCCCGGCGTAGAAACCCTGCCCGACTGGCCCGAAGGCAAGCACGCTACCCTGCGCGTCGTCCCCATGCCGGCTGACGCCAATTACTACGGCGATGTATTCGGCGGCTGGATCATGTCCCATATCGACGTGGCCGGCGCCATTGTGGCGGCACAGCTCGCCCAAGGGCGCGTCGGCACCGTGGCCATCAATGCCATGCAATTCCGCCAGCCCGTCGGGGTTGGCGATCTGCTCGCCTTTTATGCCGAAATCACCCGGATCGGCACCACTTCCGTGACCGTGCGCGTCGATGTTTTCGCACAACGGCGCCTCATCGGCGATATCGTCAAGGTCACGGAAGCGACGTTAACCTATGTCGCCATGGACGAAGCTGGCAAGAAGCGCAAGCTGCCCACGGCCTGAACCCGCGTAGCAGGAACCCCATCAATGACGACAGCCACCAGTACGCCCCCCGCGCCGCGCCGCCTGGATCCGGAGGACGCCCAGCTTGCCCTGCGCCAGGTACAGGACCTGTTGCGCCGGCAGCAGCTGGTGTCCGAACTGGCGCATCGCCAATATGCGGAAAACGACCGTGCCGGCCTGATGGAGAATCTGCTGCACCGGCAGCATGATGCAGAAATCAAGCAGCTGGTGGACGAACTGCACCCGGCGGATATTGCGTTCATCCTGGAGTCCTTGCCCAAGGATGAACGGCAGATCATCTGGGGGCTGGTGGATCACAGCCATGATGCGGATGTGCTGCTGGAAGTGGACGACTGGGTCCGGGAATCGCTGATTGAAGCGATGGATCGCCAGGACCTCGTTGCCGCGACCAGCGACATGGATGCCGACGAGCTGGCCGACATCGCCCCCGACCTGCCCCCGGATGTGGTCGCTGAAGTGCAGAAGGGACTGACGGACGAAGAGCGTGCCCGCCTGCTGACCGCCATGGGCTATCCCGAGGATAGCGTCGGCGCGATCATGGACTTCGAAATGGTGCGCGTGCGCGAGGACGTCACCCTGGAGGTCGTGCTGCGCTATCTGCGCCGCCTGGGCGAACTGCCCGATCACACGGACCAGATTTTTGTCGTTGACCGCCAGGATCGCCTGCAGGGCACGCTACCGCTGACCCGGCTGCTCGTGTCCGAACCCGAAACCGATGTGCGCGATGTCATGAGCCCGGATTTCCTGGCGCTCAGCCCAACGGACTCCGACGCCGAAGCCGCTGGCGCCTTCGAGCGCTATGATCTGGTTTCCGCCCCAGTCACCGACGACCAGGGCCGGCTCATTGGCCGCGTGACCATCGCGGATGTCGTGGACGTCATCCGCGAAGACTCTGACGAACAAGCCCTGTCACGCGCCGGGATGCAGGAAGAAGACATCTTCGCCCCCATGCGCGCCGCCATGCGCAACCGGGCGCCATGGCTGCTGCTCAACCTCTGTACGGCCGCCATCGCCTCCATCGTGGCATCGCGCTTCGAGGATACGGTCAGCCATATCGTGATCCTGGCCTTCCTGATGTCCATCGTCGCCGGTATCGGCGGCAACTCGGGCAACCAGACCATGACCATGATCATCCGTGCGCTTGCCGTCGGCCGCGTCACGCCCGACAACGTCTGGCGGCTGATCAAAAAGGAACTCAGCGTCACCCTGCTGGTCGGCCTCTGCGGCAGCCTGGTGGCCGGCGGATTCGCGTGGTTCATCTCCGGCGAGATTTCCATTGCCCTGGTCATGATGGGCGCCATGGTCTGCAATATGCTTGTCGGGGCTGGCGTCGGGGTGCTCGTGCCCATGGTGCGCGCCCGTTTCGGCAAAGACCCGGCACTGGGCTCTTCCGTGCTCCTGACCTTCGCAACAGACAGTCTCGGATTTTTCATCTTCCTGGGGCTGGCGACGATTTTCCTGGTCTGACACCCGCGCATCACAGGCAGCCATTGCCCGCAGTGTCTGCCTCCGCAACATGTCATCCACACCCTGCCCGTCATGCCCTTGAGAGGCCCCCAGCGCCTCTCATCGGCATCGGCCCTCTGCCCCGCCCCCTCCCCTTTGCCGGCATGCCAGCCACGCCCAGCATGAGCTGGAGGGCCTAGGCTCGCTGGCGTTTGGCACCCGCGAACAAAACGGCCTGAATCCACGCAAGGCCAACACGCCAGACCAGTAAAAAAAGGCGTGAAACGGGCATTTGCCCCTTTCACGCCTTTCCATCCAGCAGCGCCCAAGGCGCCACTGAACACACTCACACTCCAGTCACTGCACAGGCATCAAACCAGTTTGCCGTGGCATTGCTTGTACTTCTTGCCGCTACCGCACGGGCACGGGTCGTTGCGCCCCACCACCGGCATGGTTTCGCCAGCAGCCGGTGCTGCCTCATCCACCGTTTCGCCACCGGCCTGATACTGCGCATTGCGCACCTGGGCATCCGGCTCGGTCTGGGCGACTTGTTCAACCTGTTCCGGCGACTGGATACGCACCGTCATCAATACCTTGACGACTTCATTGCGCACACGATCCAGCATATCGGAGAACAGTTCAAACGCTTCGCGCTTGTACTCCTGCTTCGGATTCTTCTGCGCATAACCCCGCAGGTGAATCCCCTGGCGCAGGTGATCCAGCGCAGACAGGTGCACACGCCACTGCAAATCCATGGCCTGCAGCAAAATGGAACGCTCGAACTGCTCCCAGCTCTCGGCCCCCACACGTTCGATCTTGCCGTGATAGACGGTGCGCGCCGCTTCCAGGACATCGGCCAGGATTTCTTCCTCGCCGTAATCCGATTGCTTTTCGAGCTTGTCGGTCAGCGGCAATTGCAGCTGCCACTCGGCTTCGAGCACATTCTGCAGGCCTGCCACATCCCACTGCTCTTCCAACGTGCCATGCGGCACATAGCGGCTGACCAGTTCCTGGAAGGTTGCGTCGCGCAGATTATCGACCATCTCGGTCAACGAACCGGACTCCAGCACCTCATTGCGCTGGGCGTAGATCACCTTGCGCTGATCGTTGGAAACGTCGTCGTATTCGAGCAGTTGCTTGCGGATGTCGAAGTTGCGCGCCTCGACCTTGCGTTGCGCCGTCTCGATGGAGCGCGACACCATGCCGGCTTCGATGGGCTCGCCTTCCGGCAGGCGCAGGCGTTCCATGATGGCGCGCACACGCTCGCCGGCGAAGATACGCATCAGCGGATCTTCCAGCGACAGGTAGAAACGCGACGAACCCGGATCACCCTGGCGGCCCGCACGGCCACGCAGCTGGTTGTCGATACGGCGGGACTCATGGCGTTCGGTACCGATGATGCGCAGGCCACCGGCTTCCTTCACCTGGCGGTTGAGCGGCTCCCATTCGGCGCGCACGGCAGCAATCTGCTCGGCCTTGGCGGCTTCGGGCAGGCTGTCATCCAGCTGGATCAGGCCGATCTGCTTTTCGATGCTGCCGCCCAATACGATATCGGTACCACGGCCCGCCATGTTGGTAGCGATGGTGATGTGGCCCGGCTTGCCGGCTTCAGCAACGATTTCTGCTTCGCGGGCGTGCTGCTTGGCGTTCAGCACGCTGTGCGGCAGGCCAGCGGCCTGCAGGCGCTCGGAAATCAGCTCGGAGTTTTCAATGCTGGTCGTACCGACCAGCACGGGCTGGCCACGCTCATGGCAATCGCGGATATCCGCGATGATGGCGTTGTACTTTTCTTCGTTGGTCTTGAAGACCTGGTCGTTCTGGTCCTTGCGGATCATCGGCCGGTTGGTCGGGATGATCACCGTTTCCAGGCCGTAGATCTGCTGGAATTCGTAGGCTTCGGTATCTGCCGTCCCCGTCATGCCGCCCAGCTTGTCGTACATGCGGAAGTAGTTCTGGAAGGTGATCGAGGCCAGCGTCTGGTTCTCGTTCTGGATCTTCACGCCTTCCTTGGCTTCCACCGCCTGGTGCAAGCCGTCGGACCAGCGCCGGCCAACCATCAGGCGGCCGGTGAACTCATCGACGATGACCACTTCGCCATCCTGCACGACATAGTGCTGGTCGCGATGGAACAGGTTGTGCGCACGCAACGCCGCCATCAGGTGATGCATCAGCGTGATGTGGCGCGGGTCATACAGCGATTCGCCTTCGGGCAACAGGCCCAGGCGCGCCAGGATCTGTTCGGAATGTTCGTGGCCGCTCTCGGACAGATACACCTGGTGGCTCTTCTCGTCCACCCAGAAATCGCCTTCGGGTTCCGGCTCGTGCGCCTTGGGCTCGGAGGCCATGCGCTTGAGCAGCGGCGGCACCGCATTCATGCCCACATACATCTGGGTATGATCTTCGGCCGGGCCGGAAATGATCAGCGGCGTACGCGCTTCGTCGATCAGGATGGAATCGACTTCGTCAACGATGGCGAAGAACAGCTTGCGCTGGCGCTTGTCATCGGCGCGATATTCCATGTTGTCGCGCAGGTAGTCGAAACCGAATTCGTTGTTCGTGCCGTAAGTGATGTCGGCACGATAGGCCGCACGCTTTTCTTCGTTGTCCTGCTGGGGCACAACGACCCCCACCGTCAGACCGAGAAAATTGTAAAGGCGCGCCATCTGCGCGGCATCACGCCGCGCCAGGTAGTCGTTGACCGTCACGACATGCACGCCCTGGCCAGCCAGGGCATTCAAATAGACCGGCAAGGTCGCCATCAGCGTCTTGCCTTCGCCAGTACGCATTTCGGCGATCTTGCCGTCATGCAAGGCCATACCGCCCATCAATTGCACATCGAAGTGGCGCATGCCGAACACACGGCGGCCGACTTCACGCACGACGGCGAAAGCCTCGGGCAGCAGGTCGTCCAGCTTGGCACCATCGGCCAGCCGCTTTTTGAACTCTGGGGTTTTGGCCGCCAGCGCTTCATCAGACAGCGCCTTGATGGAATCTTCCAGCGCATTGATTTGCGCCACTTGGCGCCGATACTGCTTGAGCAGCCGATCATTACGGCTGCCAACGATTTTTTTCAGCAGAGAAAGCATGCGAGTGGGGTCACAGTTAGCGGACTCGCCGCACAAGGAAACAGCCCAGTTTAACGCAGTCGGGACGACTTATTCCCGGCTTCGTCCAAAATACCCGCCAAAGTGCTTTGAGATGCATTCGCAGCCAGAAACAGCTTGGGGTCCAACGCCTGCCCGGCCATGCGGACTTCGAAATGCAAATGTGGCCCGGTCGAGCGGCCCGTCGAACCGACTTCCGCTATTTGCTGGCCCGGCGCCACCAGATCGCCATTTTTCACCAGCAGCTTGCGCGCATGCGCGTAGCGGGTGATCAGGCCATCGCCGTGGTCGATTTCAACCATGTTGCCATAAGCGCTGTGGTAGCCGGATTCCACGACCACCCCACCGGAGGCCGCCACGATGGGCGTTCCCGAGGGCGCAGCGAAATCCAGGCCTTCATGCATGGACATCCGCCCCGTCACCGGGTTGCGGCGCCAACCATAGGAAGAGGACAGGTAAGGGTATTTTTCCGCCAGCGGCTGGCGCGTGGGCATGCGCGCCATGTCGGCGCCCTGGCGCGTCAGCGCGGCATCCAGCACGGTGTACATGCCTGATTGCTCTTCGAGCTTGCGTTGCAATTCATCCAGCAGGCGGCCGATGTCTTCGGCACTATAGCGCTGCGCGGCGGCAGCGCCATCCGTGTCATCCATGACACCATCCACCGGGCTCAAGGCACCACCCGTGGCGCCAGAATGAAACTCGCCGTCCGGCACGCGCAGGCCAGCGCGGTTGGCCAGGCGTCGGCCCAACCCATCCAGCGTGGCCAACCGCGCCTGCAGATCGCCAACCTTGCCTGCCAGCATGCCTACGTTGTCGCGCAGAAAGGCGGAATCGCGCAAAATCTGCTCAGGCGGCATAATACGTTCACGCGGCACGCCGCCACGTACATCCCAGTAACGCATGCCCAGCGCTCCCAGCGCCGCTGCCGCGACCAGCCCGGCCGCCAGCAGCAAGGTCACAGGCAGACCGCCCAGAACCCGCCGCGTCACTTCACCGCCGCTGCGGTGAACTATCATAATCTTCATCAAAGACTTCCCTTGAACCTTGCAGCCACGGTATGACCACCGCCAAGACCATGCGTTCCCGTACGACTGACAGCCGGATACAACACTGGCTGGATGCCAGCCCTGGTGGCTCCAACATCATGGCCATTGCCAAGCACCATCTTCAGATACAGGAGGCGCTGCAAAAGATACTGCCGACCGCTCTGGGAGCGGTATGCGAGGTGGCGCGTGCCGAACAGAACCGGCTGCTGCTGGCCGTTCCCAGCGCCGCGCATGCGGCGAAACTGCGGCAATTGGCGCCCTCGATCAGCAGGACGCTGTGCGCTCAAGGCTGGAACCTTACCGAAATTAGCATCAGGATTCAAGCAGATTTGCGACAATTGAAGTCTCAATGGCAGCGTCCCAAACCAACGGCACATCCGCTGGATGCGTCTGCCTTGCAAGCCTTTTCCGAGCTGCACCAGGATCTGCAACCCGGCCCGCTGGCCGATGCCGTGGCCCGCCTATTGCGCCATCACGCCCCCGGGAATCCGGACGATTCCACCCGCTGAACAAGCGAAATATTGAGCAAAAAGCCCCTTGTCGCCTGGCAGCTGCCAGACAACAAGGGGCTTTTTTCAGCAGCGCCAGCGCCTGTGCGGCTCCACTCAGGCTGGCCGGCAAACTGCCATGAATTCAGGCCAGCTTCCAGGCGCGCTGAAACACCGGCGCCGCTTCCGCTTGCTCTTCCTCGAAGGTCACGATTTCCCAGGCATCCTGCTGTTCGAGCAGGGCACGAGAAATCCGGTTGTTCAGGGCGTGGCCGGACTTGCAGGCGACATAGCGCGCCATCAGCGGCTTGCCGATCAGGTAAAGATCGCCAATCGCGTCGAGAATCTTGTGTTTGACGAACTCATCGTCATAGCGCAGGCCATCGTTGTTGAGCACACGGTACTCGTCCATCACGATGGCGTTGTCCAGGCTGCCGCCACGCGCCAGGCCGACCGCGCGCAGCGCTTCAACCTCATTGACGAAACCGAAGGTGCGTGCACGCGCGATTTCGCGGGTGTAGGAATGGGTGGCGAAGTCGATTTCCGCAAACCCTGCCGTCGCGTCGATGGCCGGATGGTGGAAATCAATGGAAAACGCCATGGAGAAACCGTTGTACGGCTCCAGGCGCGCCCACTTTTCATTGCGGCCCTCGCCTTCACGGACTTCGACCGTCTTGAGCACGCGCAGGAATTTCTTGGGCGCTTTCTGTTCTTCGATGCCTGCCGAACGCAACAAGTACACGAAGGTACCGGCGCTGCCATCCATGATGGGGACTTCTTCCGCCGTCAGGTCGATGTGGATATTGTCGATGCCCAGACCTGCCAGCGCCGACATGATATGTTCCACTGTGGAGACCCGTACGTTGCCCTGCTGCAACACAGAAGCCAGCCGGGTATCACCCACCTGATCGGCCAGCGCGGGAAGATCGACAACTTCCGGCAAATCGACGCGGTGAAAGACGATGCCGGTATCGGGTGCCGCCGGACGCATGACGAGTTCTACCCGCAGGCCTGAGTGCAGGCCAACGCCAGCGGTACGTACGACATTTTTGATGGTGCGTTGACGGAGCATGATGCGGTCACGAGAAGAATGAACCCGAAGTGGCACTGCCATGAGACAGTGCCTTTCACGCTATTGTAACGCTCGCCAGGCCCCAGGGACAGGGAACTGACATTTGTTGAAAACGAAAAATCCGTGTGGCCCGACCCATTTGTGCAAGATGCCGGCCACCTGATGATTTATTCTTCGTCGCCGCCAGCCTGAGCGCTCCAGGATTGCGCCAGCCCTGGCTCCGGCTCGGGATGACGCCCGGCATGCTCGATGACAAAGGCAAAAACCTTGCCGGTGTCCGCCACGGCCTCGGCCACGTTCTCGCAGACAATCTGGATTTCCCGCGCATCGCCTTCCAGCGCCGGATCGCCGGAATGCAGGCGGCGCAAATACAACAGCACGCCCTGGCGCTGTTCCTGCACCGTGTCTGCCAGGCAGTCGTAAAGGCTGTCCATATCGTTGCCGAAGAACACGGGAAAATCCACGGCCTTGGCGATGGCACGCAATACCGCCGAACGGCTGCGCGCCCGGTCGCAATCTGCAATAAAGAAACCCAGGCCCTGTGCGGACGCGGCGGCTTCCAGGCCGGCGGCATCCACCTGGTCCAGATCAATGGCACCCCCGCGCTGAAGCGCCTGCGCCAGACCGTTTGAAGGGGTCGAACTCATGTTTGCGTCTCCCTGAACAACGCAGTAACAGTCTCGCTAGGCCGCATCGTATCGGCATAGCGTAATCCAATCAATTCCCGGGTATTCCCGGCAATACGCGGGGGACGGGCCACCTGCCTGCCTCACCTGGAGACACGGCTGCCCCGGTTGGCTTCGGCCAAGTTCCACCACCATGGGCAGAGCAAACGAAGCGCCGGATGCGGCAGGCTGTCATGGCTGCGCCAGACCGCGCGGGCGAAGAATACCGGATTTTTTTCCCGCCGTTCCATTTCCCGTGCATTTCGTTGTCACGATACCCCATCATTGCATATCCAGACCTTTCCAGGCAGCCAAGGTTCCCGCCCCCCGGACGATCTCATCGTCCTCCCGAATCAAAAATGGCGCCATCCCCGTCACAGGAATGGCGCCATCATCAGCACGGCGGAAAAACCAGGGGGCAATCAGCGCCCGCTATTGGCATCCACTACCGTCAGCGCGGTCATGTTGACGATGCGGCGTACCGTCGCGCTGGAGGTCAACACATTGACCGGCGCATTGGCGCCCAGCAGGAAGGGGCCGATGGCGATATTGCCGCCCGCCGCCGTTTTCAACAGGTTGTAGGCGATATTGCCGGCATCGACATTGGGGCAGACCAGCAGGTTGGCTTCGCCCGACAAGGTCGAGGACGGCAGAATGCGCATGCGCAGGCTTTCGTCCAGCGCGCAATCGCCATGCATTTCCCCATCGACCTCCAGATCCGGCGCACGCTCACGCAGCAAGGCCAGCGCCGCACGCATCTTTTCACCCGAACGCGCACCGCCCCCACCGAAGTTCGAGCGCGACAGCAAGGCCACCTTGGGCACCAACTTCAGCCGGCGCATTTCCTCGGCTGCCGCAATGGTGAACTCCGCGATCTGCTCGGCGGTAGGATCATCATTGACGTGCGTATCGACCAGCGCCAGCGCACGCGACTCCAGCAGCAGGATGTTCATGGCCGCGTAGGTATTGGCGCCGGGTCGCTTGCCTATCACTTCGTCGATCAGTTGCAGGTGATTGCCATAGGAACCGACCGTGCCGCAGACCATCCCGTCGGCATCGCCCAGGCGCACCATCATGGCGCCGATCAGCGTCAGGCGACGGCGCATTTCCACCCGTGCCATTTCCTTGGAAATGCCGCGCCGGCTCATGAGGTCCCAGTAGGTGCTCCAGTAGCGGTTGAAGCGCTCGTCAAACTCGGGATTGGTGACTTCCACATCCACGCCCAGACGCAGGCGCAGGCCGAATTTTTCAATCCGGCTGGCCAATACGTTGGGGCGGCCGACCAGAATGGGCTTGGCCAGCTTTTCATCCACGACCACCTGGACAGCACGCAAGACCCGTTCGTCCTCGCCTTCTGCGAACACGATGCGCACTTTGCCACCTTCGGCCACCAGGCGCTTGGCCTCCGCGAATGCGGGACGCATGAAGGCGCCGGAGTGATAGACGAACTGCTGCAGTTGCGCCACGTAGCTGGCCATGTCGGCAATCGGACGCCGCGCCACACCGCCTTCCATGGCTGCCCGGGCTACCGCCGGGGCGATGCGCACCAGCAAGCGCGGATCAAAGGGCTTGGGAATGAAGTATTCCGGGCCAAACGATGTGCCGTACGACCCGTAGGCCGCTGCAACGGTTTCATCCTGCTCTTCCTTGGCCAGATCGGCGATGGCGTAAACCGCTGCCTTTTCCATCTCCAGCGTGATCGTGGTTGCGCCGACATCCAGCGCACCGCGGAAGATGTACGGGAAGCACAGCACGTTATTGACCTGGTTGGGATAATCCGAGCGGCCGGTTGCAATCACTACATCATCACGCGCCGCATGCGCCTCTTCGGGCAGGATTTCCGGCTGCGGATTGGCCAGCGCCAGAATCAGCGGCCGGGCCGCCATGGCCTTGACCATATCCTGCTTGAGCACGCCGCCGGCCGACGCACCGAGGAACACATCGGCCCCGCCAATGACATCGGCCAGCGTCCGGGCATCGGTCGCCTGCGCATAGCGCGCCTTGTTCTCATCCATCAGTTCGGTGCGGCCTTCATAGACCACGCCGACAATATCCGTGACCCAGATATGCTCACGCGGCAGGCCCAGTTCCACCAGCAGATCCAGACAGGCAAGGGCGGCAGCACCTGCCCCGGACGCCACCAGCTTGATATCCTTGATGTCCTTTTCCACCACGCGCAGGCCATTGATGATGGCTGCCGCCACGCAGATGGCCGTGCCATGCTGGTCGTCGTGGAACACCGGAATGTTCATGCGCTCACGCAGCGTCCGCTCTACCGTGAAGCACTCCGGCGCCTTGATATCTTCCAGATTGATGCCGCCAAAGGTAGGCTCCAGGCTGGCAATGATGTCGATCAGCTTCTGCGGATCGGACTCCTTGATTTCAATATCAAACACATCAATGCCGGCGAATTTCTTGAACAGCACGGCCTTGCCTTCCATGACCGGCTTGGACGCCAGCGCGCCGATATTGCCCAGCCCAAGCACGGCGGAACCGTTGGTAATCACGCCGACCAGGTTGCCCTTGCCGGTATAGCGAAACGCATTGTCGGGGTCGGCCACGATCTCTTCGCAGGGCACCGCTACACCCGGTGAATAGGCCAGAGCCATATCACGCTGATTGCTCAATTGCTTGGTCGGCACAACCGACAATTTGCCGGGACGACCTTTCTCGTGATAATCGAGTGCAGTCTGACGCAGAGTATCGTTAACCATGGCGAATCCGAAAACCGTGTTGATGATAGGGATATACGGGAGGCCATTCTAGCCCCTTAACGCGGAAAACGCCGCATTCCGCCACGCTGCGCATGCAAAGCAATCTTGGCACCCGGGCTGGCCTGCCCTGCCATGGCTTACTACAATCCTGTTTTTGACCGGCAGGTTCCGCTGCCGGATATGCCCATTCCGCTCAGGACTCTCATGCCATCCCCCTCCCCCGCGCAGCGCACCCTGGATGTCCAGCCATTTCAGGCCATGGAAATTTTCAAACAGGCCCTGGCACGCCAGGCAGCCGGTGCGGACATCATCAGCCTGGGCATCGGTGAACCCGATTTCACCGCCCCGGAACCCGTGCTGGATGCCTTGGCGCGCGCCGCCCGCGACGGTTTGAGCGGCTATACCCCCACACTGGGTATCCCCGCTCTGCGCGAAGCCATTGCGCGCTACTACGGCGAACAGCTGGGCGCCCCCGTGGATCCCGCGCGCGTTGTCGTCACCCAGGGCGCATCCGGCGCTTTGCTGCTGGCTGCGCTCACGCTCATCAATCCGGGCGATGAAATTCTGATGCCCGACCCCTGCTATCCTGCCAACCGCAACTTCATCAGTTGCGCTGGCGGCATTTCGCGCCTGATCCCGTGCCAGGCAAGCGAACGCTATCAACTGTCGGCCGCAAGCATCGCGGCCCACTGGCGCGCACAGACGCGCGGCATTCTGGTGGCGTCGCCCAGCAACCCCACCGGCACCTCCATTTCACATGCGGCCCTGGCCGAGTTGCTGCAAGCCGTGCGTGCCCGCGGCGGCTTTTCCATCGTCGATGAAATCTATCTGGGCTTGTCTTACGAACAGACGCCGCGCTCGGCCCTGGCCCTGGATGATGAGCTGATCATCCTGAACAGCTTTTCCAAATACTTCCATATGACCGGCTGGCGCCTGGGCTGGATGATCGTGCCGGAACCTTTGGTTGAAGTGGTGGAGAAACTGGCATCCAACTTGATGATCTGCCCGCCAGCCCTCGCACAATATGCCGCGCTGGCATGTTTTGAACCCGCATCCCTGGCCATTTACGAAGAACGCCGCAAAATATTCCAGGCGCGGCGCGACTTTCTGCTGCCCGCTTTCGAGCAGCTGGGCCTGCGCGTGGATGCCCGGCCTGACGGGGCCTTCTATATCTATGCGGATATCAGCGCACACGCCAGCGATAGCGCGGTCTTCTCGCAGCGCCTGCTGAATGAGGCCGGCATTGCCGCCGTACCGGGGCATGACTTCGGACCGGCGCACGGAGCCCGCAGCATGCGCTTCTCCTATGCAACGGCCACCGAAAAACTGGAAGAAGCTGTTGCCCGCATGGGCAAGATGCTTGGTCGCTGAGCCTGCCTGGCCAGCTACAAGCAAGCGGACGCCAGGAAGCCGGCACAAACACACACCGTGGCCGCCCGCCGGCCACGGTGCCAAGCGGGATCAGGCCGCCAAAGGCCTGCCGGCTTCAGCGCACCAGCGGAATGCCGGCGGCCAGTGCCAGCCGGCGGCGCTCGGCCAGAACACGCGCGCCATAACCGCCATCGGACGGACCGGTCGCGCCGACATAACAGGCCAGCCCTCCCTGCACCGAACCTCGGCGGCGAATACAGTCAGACAGAATCATGCTGCCGACATTGATATTCACAACGGGATTGAGCGCTTGCGACGGACCACCAAACGGATCCAGCTTGTCACGGTGCACTCGGGTCATCACCTGCATCAGTCCCTGCGCACCAACCGAGCTTTCGGCCAGCGGGTTGTAACGCGACTCGATGGCGATCACCGCCAGCAACAGCAGCGGATCGAGTTCCTTCTCATGGGCCACGCGGAAACTGGTGGCCACGACACCGCCCGTTGCATCATAGGCAACACGGTACTTGCGTGCGATATAGCTGCGCAGGGCATCGACCTGTCCAATACTGACGCCCAGCTCGCGCATGATTTCCAGAGGCAGGGAAACGTGGTTCAACGCCGCCAATCCTTGCGTACCGCCAGCAACGGGTGCATTCTGGCCCAAGGTCTGAACCGAGGCATTCGCAAAGGATTCGGATTCCAGCGGATAGATCTCCGCCAGCACAGCCTGCTGAATACGCACCATCTGCTGGCGCACATCAGGCAACAAGGCTGTCAACAGGCCAGCGACCAATACGCCGAGCCCCAGATAGCGGGTACCGACCCGAGTCAGCGCCCCCAATGAACCGTACGCGCTCTTCGCATACCGCCGCCAGCTCCCGGATTCAGGATCTGCGGACATGGTTACACTCCATCAATAACATACCAATCAAGCCCGGATGTTAACCTCTTTCACCCGAGCTCCCCGCCCGCAAAGGCAAAGGGAGCCGGCAGGAAACGTTTTTTACAATCGGCTTCGTTTCGTCAGGAGTCATCTTGAAGTATCGCGACCTCAGGGATTTCATTGCCCAGCTAGAACAGCGCGATGCGCTGCGGCGCATCAGTGCGCCGGTATCCACGCACCTGGAAATGACCGAAATCGGCGACCGCGTGCTGCGCCAGGGCGGCCCGGCGCTTTTGTTCGAAAACGCCCGCCACAACGGCGCCCAGGCTTCCATGCCTGTCCTGGCCAATCTGTTCGGCACGCCGCAGCGCGTCGCCTGGGGCATGGGCGCCGAAGATGTGTCGGCCCTGCGCGAGACGGGGGAGCTGTTGGCATCCCTGCGCGAACCCGAACCGCCCCGCGGCCTGCGCGACACGTTCGCCAAAGTCGGCATGCTCAAGGCCGCGCTCTGGGATATGCGCCCGAGCAATGTACGTAGTCCTGCCTGCCAGGAAATTGTGCTGGAAGGCAATGATGTCGATCTGAACCAGCTGCCCTTGCAGCACTGCTGGCCCGGCGATGCCGCCCCGCTGCTGACCTGGGGCCTGGTCATCACCCAAGGCCCGCGTTCCAAACGCCAGAACCTCGGCATCTACCGCCAGCAACTGCTGGGGCGCAACAAGCTCATCATGCGCTGGCTGTCGCACCGCGGCGGCGCGCTGGATTTCCGTGATCACCAACTGGCCAATCCTGGGCAGCCGTTCCCGGTGGCCGTGGCATTGGGCGCCGACCCTGCCACCATCCTGGGTGCCGTCACGCCAGTGCCGGACAGCCTGTCGGAATACCAGTTCGCCGGACTGCTGCGCGGTGGCCGCACCGAGGTCGCGTCGGCGCTAGGCAGCAAGCTGTCGGTTCCGGCCCGCGCGGAAATCATTCTGGAAGGCCATCTGCTGCCCAGCAGCGACCCACGCGCCATTGCGCCAACCGTGCCCGAAGGCGCCCCGCCGCCACCGGACAGCGGTTATGAAATGGCGCTGGAAGGCCCTTATGGAGACCATACCGGCTATTACAACGAACAGGACTGGTTTCCGGTCTTTACCGTCGATCGCATCACCATGCGCCGCGATCCGATTTACCACACGACCTACACCGGCAAACCGCCAGACGAACCTGCCGTGCTCGGCGTCGCACTCAATGAAGTCTTCGTGCCGCTGCTGCGCCGGCAACTGCCGGAAATCACCGATTTCTATCTGCCCCCCGAGGGTTGCAGCTACCGTCTGGCCATCGTTTCGATCCGCAAGCAATACGCTGGTCATGCCAAGCGCGTAATGTTCGGCATCTGGAGCATTCTGCGCCAGTTCATGTACACGAAGTTCATCATCGTGGTCGATGAGGACATCAACATCCGTGACTGGAAAGAAGTGGTCTGGGCCATGACGACGCGGATGGATCCGGTGCGCGATGCGGTTCCAGTGGAAAACACGCCGATCGACTACCTGGACTTTGCTTCGCCGGTCTCGGGCTTGGGTGGCAAGATGGGCTTCGATGCCACCAACAAGTGGCCAGGAGAAACCAGCCGGGAGTGGGGCCGTCCGATCACCATGGACAAATCGGTGCAAGACCGGGTCGATGCCATGTGGGAAACGCTCGGGCTGTAACAACACCAGCCCGTGCCGGCCATCACTGGACCGCCCTGTTCCAGAGGGACAGGGCGCCAGCGCAGCCGCTGTCAGTCCAGATCAAAACAGACCAAGGGCCGCTCAGGCGCCAAAGGGTGCGGCAATACCCGGACAGGCATGTCATAGACCTCGGCCAGATTGGCTTCGGTCAGTACCTCTGCCGGCGAACCGCATGCAATCAGCCGGCCTTGCGCCAGCAAGGCGATACGGTCACACCAGCGCGCCGCCAGATTGACGTCATGCAAGATGGCCAGCACCCCGAGACGCTCTGTCGCCGCCAGTTGGGTCACTGCGCGCAACAAGCCCTGCTGGTGACGCGGGTCCAGGCTGGCGGTAGGTTCATCCAGCATCAGATAACGGGCATCGCCCACAGTGCGGCCTACCAGGCATTGCAGCAAGACCCGAGCGCTTTGCACCCGTTGCTGCTCGCCACCGGAAAGCTCCCCGTAGCGCCGCCCCAGAAACCCCTCGCACTCGACACAGGCCAGGGCACGACGGATTTCCGACTCGACAACTACTGGTTCGACCTCAGGAAAAGGATAGGCGCCCATGGCCACCACCTGATCCACCGGCATATCAAAGGACAGCGAGGAATGCTGTGGCAGCACGGCTCGACGGCGCGCCAGGCCATGATGCCCGACGTCCGCCAGCTCGGTGCCGTCCAGCGTGACCTGCCCGCGCTGGTATGAGAGTTCATTGGCCAAGGCGCCCAGCAAGGTGGACTTCCCCGCGCCGTTGGCACCCAGCAAGGCGACAACACTGCCGGACAACAAGTCCAGCGAGACATCCGACAGAATTTCGCGCGTTCGCCGGGAAACTGCGATCGTATTTGCACTCAGGCTCATGTCAGCCCCTTGCGACGGGCCAGCAGCCACAAGAAGAACGGACCGCCGATCAGGCTGGTCACCAACCCGATGGGCAGCTCGGCAGGAATCACCGCAATGCGTGACACCCAGTCAGCCAGCGTCAAGCCCAGGCCACCCGCCACGACCGAGCCCGGCAGCAACCAGCGGTGATCGGCGCCGAAAGTCAGGCGGATCAAGTGTGGCACCACCAAACCGACGAATGCAATCCCTCCCGTCACGGCAACCAGCGGCCCGACAATCAGTGCCGTTCCTACCACCAGGCGCCGACGGATGGATTTCAGGGCATAACCCAGGTGCTGGGCCTCACGCTCGCCCAACAGCAAGGCATTGAGCGCCCGCCACTGGAACAGCATCCAGACGCCCACGATCACCAGCCAGGGAGCCAGGTAGGACAGCAACTTCCAATCAGCCGCCGCCAGACTGCCCATGCTCCAGAAGGTCAGATCGCGCAGCTGGGTATCCGTGGCGATGAACGTGAAGATACCGATGATGCTGCCAGCCACGGCATTGATTGCAATCCCTGCCAGCAGCAGGCCGGCCACGCCGGGGAAGCGGCGGCCCAGCATATAGGCCAGCATGGTTGCCAGCAGACTGCCGACAAAGGCAGAAGGCGCCAGCACCCAGAAGCCGCCATTGGTCAACACAATGGCCCCGACAGCACCCAGTGAACCGCCAGCCGAAATCCCGACCAGGCCAGGCTCGGCCAGCGGGTTGCGAAACAGCGCCTGCATCACCGCACCGGAGACAGCCAGGGCTGCCCCCGCCAGCAAAGCGAACAACACCCGAGGCAGCCGAATATCCAGCAGCACATTGCGCCACAGGGTTTCCTCTGGCGCCTGGGTACCGGCCAGCAGGGCCGGGATGCGCATCAGGGGAATTTCAACCGCCCCGGATACCGCAGCCAGTATTGCAATCAACAGGGTAAATACAGTCAACCCCAGCAGCCCGACACGCTGGGCACGGCTTGAACTCAGTGCCACGTCAGGAACCGCTGCTGCTGCCGCTGGCCGGTTTTGCTGCGGCTTCCTTGAGGCTGCGCACGGCCTCGGGCAAGCGCGGCCCCATACCCATGATCAACAGATCGTCGAGCGCCAGCACCCGGCCCGCCTTGGCAGCCGGTGTAGCAGAGACACCGGGCAACTGCAGGAATTTTTCCATGCCGCCCACCGCTTCCAGCGACATCGTCGTGGTGACGATCATCTCGGGGGCAAGCTGGATCACGCCTTCGGCCGACAGGGTCTTGTAACCTTGCTGTTCAGCCATGGCATTTTTCAGGCCGGCCAATTTCATGACTTCATTGACTGCCGTGCCATTCCCTGCCCCCGACGGCTTGCTGGTACGCACCATAATGAACAGGGTGGACAAGGGGGTTTCCGGCAATGCCAGGCTGGCGTCCAGGTCCGTGCGGATCTTCTCGGTCAATGCCTTGCCGGCCGCCGGGTCGTCCAGGGCATCTGCCACGCTGTCGATGCGCTCGAACAGGGACTCGACGGAATGGCCGTCCGAAACCTGCACGACCTTGATGCCAAGATCGCTCAGACGCTTGAAAGTTTGCTGCGGACCGGCCTGTTCTGAAGCCAGGATCAGATCCGGCTGCATGGCGGCAATGCCTTCCACCGGCGCGGTACGGTAATAGCCGACGCGGGGCAAGGACTGCACAGCGGGCGGATAGATGCTGGAAATATCGCTGGCCACGACGCTATCGCCATGGCCCAGGTCATAGATGATCTCGGTCACCGTGCCGCCCAGCGACACGATACGTTCCGGGGCGGCTTGCGCCCCTGCGCAAAACGCCACGCCCAGCAGCGCAACCAGCAGTTTCTTCATAGAATTTCCGTCAGTATTCCGGATACCGGAGGAGCGGCTTCTATCTCCGTCCACCGAACGATCATGGCTTGACCAAAAAGCACTAAAAGATAATCGTTCTATATTACAGCAAGTTGCCCGGTACGGGCTTCTGACTGATCACCGAAATACTGGCCCACACCCGACGAACGCATACGCCAGGCGTGGGTATCACTGCTATCGGCACGGATGCCGGCAGGTCAGCGGCGCCCGCCCAGCGAGTTGAACACGCGCCAAGCCAGCAAGGCAACGCCACCCAGGCGCAGCCAGCGAGCACGCTTCCCGCGCAACAACCAGGCGGAAGCCGTGGAGGTAATGACAGGATGGCGCAGCGCCAGCATCCAGATACGCAAAGCGCTGCCAACTATGCCGCTGCCGCCTATCCTGCTACCCAGCCCCGTCACCCGCGACACGCCATCGCGCGCCGATGCGGCGTATTGCAGCAGCAGCTCGCGTTCAACGGAAGCCTGGGTACGCAAGAGCGCGATTTTCATCTGGCGATCCGACATTCTCTTGCTCATGCCTGATCCTCCCGGTGCGACTGTCGATCCAGGGCCCGGCCAGCTGCATCCACCTCGCTGCGGAAGTGCTTAAGCATCTCGGTGTCACGGTGCAGCTCTTCCAGGGTGGCAGCGAACGGCGATTCCCCGTGTACCAGGTCATGCCGCAGGCGGTACAACAGGAAGAGCCCGATCAGCGCGTAAACGGCTGCCAGGGCACCCAACGCGACATAGCGGTATTCGGTTTGCCAGAACAGCATGGCAAACCAGAGCGAGAACAGCAGAACCGCCAGCGCCAGCAGGAAAACCGCGACGAAAAACATGCCCAGCAGCTTGACCAGACGCAGCCGGGCTTCTGCCAGTTCCAGCCCGAACAGTTCCAGGCGCGTCCGGAAGGCTTCCAGCACCGTCGCGCCCAGCGCAGTAAGAGAGTCTTTCAGATTCATACGGATTTCCCGGTAGCGCCCGGTTTGAAGGCGCCGATCAACGACGGCCGATAACCAGACCCAGCAGCAGGCCCAGCACGCCGGCAGCCGCAACAGCTTGCCAGGGCTTGTCATGTACGTAATCATCCGTCGCGCGAGCAGCACGGCGGCCTTGCGTCACGATGGCGTCCTGCGCGTCATGCACCGCTTCGCGGGTACGCTTGAGCGAAACCAATGCACGCTCACGCAGCTCGGCAGCCTTCTCGCCACTGCTGGCAGCGGCTTCACGCAACAAGGCCTCGGCATCATGCAGCGTGGACTTCACATTGTCGATCAACACATCCCTGGTGGATTCCGCGGATTTACGAGACATAGATTCTGCTCCTGGAAAACGCGCCCCCCGGGCGCGGCAATAAAGTGCCGCCATCACTGGCGGATGAACACATATTATCCAGCCATCCTTCTGCGCTGCCCGGCAGCCTCCGCCGCAAAGCGTAGCCACCGCGAACCCGCGCCGTGAAAACGGCTCATATCGTCATAATAGCAGCGCAGGCCGCTCCGGCAAGCCATCGCACCGGCCAAGTCAGACAAATTGTTTCAAACCTGGGAGCGCCCGCGCGCACCACCACGCAAAACCCCGGCGGGCAACAACAACGCTCCCTCCCGGCCACCTGCCTGCCGGTCACTTTCCGTCCGCTCTGCCGCCCCACGCCTGCCATGGCGCAGGCCGGCCTGCATGATGCCAGACGCCCACAACCCGAGCTCCCCTATCCTGCCGCGACCGGCCTTCCGCCTGGCATATGCCAATAAGTCATTAAGTCATGATTTTTCAATCATTCCAGCTGTAGCAGCCCGGTGCCAAAATGGCCTGCCTCCCTTGCCGCCCTGCCCCGCCATGCCGCTGTTTCCGATTTTTGCCGACTTGCGCAACCGCACCGTTCTGGTCGTGGGTGGCGGCGATGTTGCCGAACGCAAGACCCAGGCCCTGCTAGAAGCGGGCGCTGCTGTCAGGCTGGGCGCGCCTACGCTGACGCCGGCACTGCGCGACCTGGCCGATAGCGGCAGGCTGCACCATGTCAACGGCTGTTTCGAACCGGAATGGCTGGAAGACTGCTGGCTGGTGATCGCCGCAACCGACGACGCAGCCCTGAATGCCGCCGTCGCAACCGCAGGCGAAGCCCGACGCATTTTCACCAATGTGGTGGACGACCCGCAGCGCTGCAGCTTCCAGGTGCCATCCGTCGTCCATCGCTCACCGATCCAGATCGCCATTTCCTCTGCCGGTACGGCGCCAGTGCTGGCGCGGCGTATCCGTGAACGTCTGGAAAGCCTGCTGGATCATTCGCTGGGAAGCCTGGCACAACTGGCCGCCCGCCAGCGCCACCGCATCCGCGCACGCTTTCCGGACTTGCGGCGCCGGCGCCAGTTCTACGACTGGCTGCTGGACGGCCCGGTCGCTGCCCTGTTGCGCCAGGCCAGGCCTGACGATGCGGAACAAACCCTGAGCGCAGCCCTGGAACAGGACTCAGCACCCCTGCCAGGCAGCGTTACCCTGGTTGGCGCCGGCCCCGGCGACCCCGGCCTGCTGACGCTCAAGGCCCTGCGCGCCTTGAATGAAGCCGATGTCATCCTGTACGACCGCCTGGTCAGTGCCGATATCCTCGCGCTGGCGCGCCGTGATGCAACGCGCATTTCCGTGGGCAAGCGCCTGGGCGGAAATCATGATGCCACCCAGGACACGATTCACGCACTGATGCGGGAACATGCCCGTGCCGGCCGCAAGGTGGTCAGGCTGAAGGGTGGCGACGCCTTCATTTTCGGCCGCGGCGGCGAAGAAATCAGCGCATTGCGCGCCGATGGCATTCCCTATGACATCGTGCCTGGCATTACCGCAGCGCTGGCCTGTGCTGCCTACAGCGGCATTCCCCTGACACACCGCGACCATGCGCAATCCGTTCGTCTGATTACCGCGCATTGCGCCAAATCCGACGACACCCTGGATTGGCAGGCCCTCGCGGCAGAACGCCAGACCCTGGCCTTTTATATGGGCGTGGGCCAACTGGAAGCTTTGAGCGCGCGTCTGCTGGCCCACGGCCGCAGCGCGGATACCCCCTGTGCGCTGATAGAGAACGGCTCCTTGCCCAAGCAACGCGTTTTGCCCACCACGCTGGCGCGCATGGCGCAGGACGCCAGCTGGCATGACATCCATGCCCCCGCCTTGCTGCTGATCGGGGAAGTCGCCGCGCTGGCCCGCGAACACGCCTGGTTTGGCGAACTGCTATCGCCTGCCCCCACGCCGCAAGCGGCCGACAGGCCGGTGGTCTGCACGACCTGACGCCGCATACGTCTGCCCCTGGCCTGGCACAGGCCAGGCGGCCGCAAGACGCGCAGCACAGTCTGCGTAAACGGGCCGCTGCGCCAACCCTGGCGCAGCGGCCCGCTCTGAAGACGCTCAGCAGCGTTTCAACTGCTTTTTTGCTGCGTGCCGAAGATCCGGTCGCCGGCATCGCCCAGGCCTGGCACGATATAGCCATGCTCGTTCAATCCCTGGTCTATCGACGCCGTATAGATATCAACATCGGGATGGCGGGACTGCACCTTCTCAATGCCTGCCGGCGCGGCCACCAGCACCAGGGCGCGGATATCGCGGCAGCCCGCACGCTTGAGCAGATCAATGGTCGCCACCATGGAACCACCGGTCGCCAGCATGGGGTCGATGATCAAGGCCAGACGCTGATCCATATCACTGGCCAGCTTTTCCAGATAAGTGTGGGCCTCCAGCGTTTCTTCATTGCGCGCCACGCCCACCGCGCTCACTCTCGCCCCTGGGATCAAGGTCAGTACGCCATCCAGCATACCGATACCGGCGCGCAAGATGGGCACGACCGTGACTTTCTTGCCAGCCAGCTTTTCCACACTGACCGTGCCGCACCAGCCCTGAACCTCATGCGCTTCGAGCGGCATATCACGCGAAGCTTCATAAGTCAGCAGGGCTGCGACTTCCTGGGACAGCTCGCGAAAGCTTTTGGTGCTCAAATCGGCGCGCCGCATCAACCCGAGCTTGTGACGAATCAGCGGGTGGCGAACTTCGTAAAGTGCCATGAAATATCTCCGTATATCTGCGCTCGCATCTATAACGGAAGGCCAGGCCGCTGGCAAGAACTAAATGCAAGCCATGCGCCCCGCACCCGCCATTTCCTCTCTCAACGCTCGGCCAGCCAGGCAACCAGCGCGTCATCGAAAGCACGCACTTTGTCTGCCTCGGCATGGTTCACGATACTGACCACGATATAGCGTTTACCGCTGGCGCTGGCCACGTAACCGGCAATTGCCCGGACATCGCGCAGAGAACCTGTTTTCAGGTGTGCCCGCCCCTGAGCCGATTTGTTCTGCAAGCGCCGCCTGACCGTCCCGTCCACGCCGACGATCGCCATCGAGGACAGGTATTCCGGCATCCAGGGCGAACGCCAGGCCACTTCCAGCAGCGCTACCAGGCTATTCGCAGAGACAGCTGCCCGGCGCGACAGGCCCGCACCGTTGTCCAGCACCAGCTCCGGCATGTTCAAACCTTGTCGTGCCAGCACGGCCTGCGCCACCTGTTCGCTGCCCGACACCGTCGCCGGGCCTCGCCCGCGCTCAGCGCCCAAGGCCAGCAGCAGCATGCGCGCCATGACATTGTTGCTGCGCTTGTTGATGACGCGGATCACATCCGACAAGGGCGGCGACTCGTGCTGGGCCAGCAGCACCGCATCCGGCGGCACCTGGCCCTCGCGCCATTGGCCGCCAAAGGTGCCCCCCATGGAACGCCAGAGATATTCAAAGGTGCGCCGGGCAAAATCAACCTGTCCCAGCGCCAGCCGATACAGGCTGAATTCGCCGCAAGACCCCGCCACCTTGCCGCTGAGCCGCAGCACGATGCCATCCTGGTGAATCACCGGCTCGGTACGCACGACCGGAGCCCCCGGGCAGCGGATGTCGCTCCATTCCACTTCCCCTTCCAGGCGCACGCCTGGCAGGGGGGGATCCATGGTGGCACGCCATTTGCGCGCCGGCGCATCAGGAATGAACAACAGGCGCGACGCGCCGAACCCGACCACCAGCGCATCCGGGCTGGCGTTGTAGGGACGGTCGCCGGCGCCATCGAAAGCGCCGGGATCAATCTCCACCGGCCCGAATACACTGCGATCTACCACGACCTGCCCGATATGCTGCACGCCGCGCAGGCGCAACTCGCGCAGCAAGGCCCACAGATCGCGGACATCGAACAAGGGGTCGCCCGACGCTTTCACGTACAAGGCGCCCGGCAGGCTCCCCTGGGCATCCGGACGCGCGCCCGGCTCGGTCAACAAGGCCGTGCGCCAGGTATGGGCCGGACCCAGCTCGGACAAGGCCGCCCAGGTTGTCACCAGTTTCATGACCGACGCCGGATTGCGCGGCACATTGCCGTTGATGCTGACCAATTCCTTGCCCGCCAGCTCCCGCACGACCAGCGACAGCGATTCCTCGGGCAAGCCTGTCGCACGCCAGGCGCTCTCGACGTCCGCAGGCACCCCTTTCAGCGCTGCCTGCGCCGGGGTCCACAGCCATGCCGCGCCCAGCAGCATCCAGGCTGCCATTCCCCTGCCAGACCACATTTTCGCCAGTAACGCCATATTCTTTCCGCTGTTCTTCCCGGGTCTTTCCGCTGCCGGAAGCGGCACGCCATGGTGCCGCGCCTGCGCCAGCATAACCAAAACCCGTCCTCGCCCACAAACCCTTCATGCAAGGTCTAAAATGCATGAACCTGCCGGCGTATTGCGCCGGCCCACCACGCCTTGCGCGCCAGATATTCCTCCGTCCCGTGTCCACTCCCCTGCTGCTTTCCGATTACGACTATACGCTGCCTCCGGAACTGATTGCCCAAGCACCGGCCGCCCGCCGCGATGCCAGCCGGCTGCTGCGGCTGGATTCACAATCCAGCCTGCTGGATATGCATTTCAGCCAGTTACCGACACTGCTGCGTCCTGCCGATCTGCTGATCTTCAACGATACCCGGGTCATCAAGGCCAGGCTGTTCGGCACCAAGCACAGCGGCGGCAGGATCGAGGTGCTGGTCGAACGCATTCTCAGCGGCACTGAAGTCCTGGCCCACATCCGCTCCAGCAAGTCGCCCAAGCCCGGCAGCGGCATCCGCCTGGCGGACGCTTTCGACGCCGAAGTTCTGGGACGAGACGGCGCTTTGTTCCATCTGCGCTTCCCGGACGACGCGCTGTCGCTGCTCGACCAGCATGGCGCCACGCCGCTGCCCCCCTATATCGAGCACAGTCCGGACGCCGAGGACGACAGCCGCTACCAGACGGTCTATGCCCGCGAACCGGGCGCCGTGGCCGCTCCCACTGCCGGCCTGCATTTCGATGAGGCCATGCTGGAACGCTTGGCGGCCCAGGGCGTCGCCCGGGCCTTCGTGACCCTGCATGTTGGCGCGGGCACCTTCCAGCCGGTACGCGCTGATCGCATCGAAGATCATGTCATGCACGCCGAGCGCTATACCGTACCGGCCGCCACGCTGGCCGCCATCGAGCAGGCACGCGCCGCCGGCGGCCGTGTCATCGCCGTGGGCACCACCAGCGTCCGCGCCCTGGAGTCGGCCGCCGCCCAGCTCGACGGCAAGACGCCGCCTGCCAGGCAGCCCGTAACCGGCGATACCAGGCTATTCATCACGCCCGGCTATCGTTTCCACTATATTGATGCCCTGATTACCAACTTCCACCTGCCGCAATCGACCCTGCTGATGCTGGTGTCGGCCCTGGCAGGCGTGGAACCCATACAGCGCGCCTATGCGCATGCCGTAGCCGAGCGCTACCGCTTCTTCAGCTATGGCGACGCCATGTTCATCGAATCCCCCGCAGCGTGACCCAATGACCGGACTGAATTTTGAACTGCTGGCCACTGACGGCCTGGCCCGACGTGGCCGCATGACACTGAATCACGGGGTCGTAGAAACCCCGATCTTCATGCCCGTGGGCACCTATGGCAGCGTCAAGGCGATGCTGCCGCACGAACTGGAAGAAATCGGTGCCCAGATCGTGCTGGGCAATACCTTTCACCTGTGGCTGCGCCCCGGCGTGGAGATCATGCAGAAGCATGGTGGCCTGCACGGCTTCATGCAATGGCAGCGCCCTATCCTGACCGACTCCGGCGGCTTCCAGGTATTCAGCCTGCAAGGCATGCGCAAGATTACCGAGGAAGGCGTGCGCTTTGCTTCGCCCATCGACGGCGCCCGGCTGTTCCTGACGCCGGAAGAATCCATGCGCATCCAGCGCGGCCTGAACTCCGACATCGCCATGGTGTTCGACGAATGCACTCCTTATGAAATCAAGGGCCGGCCCGCCACGGTGGACGAAGCCGCCGCCTCGATGCGCATGTCGCTGCGCTGGGCCCGCCGCTCCCGGGATGCCTTCGACCAACTGGAAAATCCCAATGCCTTGTTCGGTATCGTGCAAGGCGGCATGTACGAATCGCTGCGCGACGAATCCCTGGCCGGGCTGACCGATATCGGTTTCCATGGCTATGCCATCGGCGGCCTGTCTGTGGGCGAACCCAAGGAAGAAATGATCCGCATCCTGCAGCATGTCGCACCGCGCATGCCGCAGCACAAACCGCGCTACCTGATGGGCGTAGGCACCCCGGAAGATCTGGTGGAAGGTGTGGCCAACGGGGTGGATATGTTCGATTGCGTCATGCCCACGCGTAATGCCCGCAACGGCTGGCTGTTCACCCGCCATGGCGATGTGAAGATCCGCAATGCCAAGTATCGCGATGACACCCGGCCGCTGGACATGCATTGCGCCTGTCACACCTGCCGCCAGTTCTCACGGGCCTATCTGCACCATTTGCAACGCGCCAACGAAATTACAGGCGCCCGCCTGAACACGCTGCACAACCTGCACTTCTACCTGCAGATCATGCAGGAAATGCGCGACGCGATTGCGGCCGGAACCTTCCAGGCCTGGCGCGAGCAATTCGCGGCAGACCGCGCGCGCGGCGTGGATTGACGGTATGCGGCACCAGGCAGCTGCCTGCGCCAGGGAGATGTCGGCACGTTGGGGCGTGCTGGCATACTCTTGCCTTCGTGTACCGCTACAATAAATGGTTTGGATTTCAATTTGCCGGCCGCCCGCCGGTGCTTTTTTCAAACATCTATAACTAAACATCAACGGGAGAATTCATGCTCGCAACTGAAACGACCGGCCTTATCCTGGCCCAAGCCGCGCCCGGCGGAGAAACCGGCGGCGCCCTGATGGGAATGCTGCCCATCATTCTGATGTTCGTGATCCTCTATTTTCTGATGATCCGCCCTCAGATGAAGCGCCAGAAAGAACACCGCAACCTCGTCGCCGCACTGTCCAAGGGCGATGAAGTCATGACCGCCGGCGGCATCCTGGGCAAGGTTGTCCGCGTGACCGACGCCTACGTCGCTGTGGAAGTGGCCGAGCTGGCCGAGAAGCCCGTGGAGATCCTGCTGCAGAAAACTGCAGTCACGACCGTGCTGCCCAAGGGAACCATTAAGTCCCTGTAAGCGTCATACCCGCCGATATGGCCTCATCCGGGGCCATATCCGACTTTTCAAGACAGACCGGCAATGAACCGCTACCCAATATGGAAGTACATCACCGTCGCCGTTGCGCTGGTGATTGGCCTGCTCTATACCCTGCCGAACTTCTTCGGTGAATCTCCCGCCGTCCAGATATCCAGTGCCCGCGCCACGCTGCGCGTTGACCAGAATACGCTGGCCCGGGTGGAAAATGTGTTGCGGGACGCCGGTCTGGAAACGACCGGAACCAGTTTCGAACAAAGCGGCACGATCGGTACGGTGCGCGCGCGTTTCGCCAATACCGATGTTCAGCTGCAGGCCCGCGACCTGCTGGAGCGCACGCTGAACCCCGACCCTGCCAACCCCTCCTATACCGTTGCCCTCAACCTGCTGTCGGCCTCGCCGCAATGGCTGAGTGCACTGGGTGCGCACCCCATGTTCCTGGGGCTGGATCTGCGCGGTGGTGTGCACTTCCTGCTGCAAGTCGATATGAACGGCGCGCTCAATGCCCGTTACGACTCGCTGGCCGGGGATGTGCGCAGTCTGCTGCGTGACCAGAAGATCACCAACGCCAGCGTGGAACGCAGCGGCCACAGTGTGACGGCCACCTTCGCTGACGAAGACGCACGCAACCGCGCCCTGAGCGCCCTGCGCAGCCGCCTGCCCGACCTGGAGTTCAGCGACAGCCCCAGCAATCCGCTGCAACTGGCCGGCGTCCTGAGCCCCACCGCCGTCAGCGCCGTCCAGACGAATGCACTGCGCCAGAACATCACGACGCTGCACAACCGTATCAACGAACTGGGCGTGGCCGAGCCCATCATCCAGCAACAAGGCGGCGACCGTATCGTGGTGCAGCTGCCGGGCGTGCAGGATGTGGCACGCGCCAAGGAATTGCTGGGCCGTACCGCCACGCTGGAAATCCGCATGGTCGATGACAGCCCGGCGGCCCTGTCCGCCCTGGCCGCCGGCCGCGTGCCGTTCGGGCTGGAGCGCTACGAAGACCGCAACGGCCGTCCCCTGCTGGTACGCCGCCAGGTGCTGCTGACCGGTGAGAACCTGCAGGACGCCCAGCCCGGCCGCGACCAGCAGACCCAATTGCCGGCCGTCCACCTGACGCTCGACGGCAAGGGCGCGCGCATCTTCCGCGACATCACCCGCGACAACATCAACAAGCGCATGGCCATCCTCCTGTTCGAAAAGGGCAAGGGCGAGGTCGTGACGGCACCGGTCATCAACTCCGAGATTCCGGGCGGGCAAGTGCAGATTTCCGGCAGCATGGGCCCGGAAGAAGCCGCCGATATAGCGCTGCTGCTGCGCGCCGGCGCGCTGGCTGCCCCGATGGAAATCATCGAGGAACGCACCATCGGCCCGAGCCTGGGCGCGGAAAACATCGCGCAAGGCTTCAATGCCACGCTGTATGGCTTCCTGGCCATCGCCGTCTTCATCATTCTGTACTACCACCTGATCGGTATCTTCTCGACCATCGGCCTGGTGTTCAACGTGCTGCTGCTGCTGGCGCTGCTGTCCATGCTACAGGCTACCCTCACCCTGCCGGGCATCGCCGCTATCGCGCTGACGCTGGGCATGGCGATTGACGCCAACGTGCTGATCAATGAGCGGATCCGAGAGGAACTGCGCAATGGCGCCACGCCGCAACAGGCGATCAACCTGGGCTTCGAGCGTGCATGGGGCACCATTCTTGACTCCAACCTGACCACGCTGATCGTCGGCCTGGCGCTGCTGGCGTTCGGCACCGGCCCGGTACGCGGCTTCGCCGTCGTGCACTGCCTGGGCATCCTGACTTCGATGTTCTCATCGGTGGTGGGCGTGCGCGCGCTGGTCAACCTCTGGTACGGCCACCTGCACCGCAAGGCCACCAAGATATCCATCGGCACCATCTGGAAACCCGGGAAGGACTGAGACGCATCATGGAATTTTTCCGCATACACCGCACTATCCCGTTCATGCGCCATGCGCTGGTGCTGAACCTGATCAGTCTGGTCACTTTCGTTGCCGCGGTTTTCTTCATCGTTTCCAAAGGATTCCACCTTTCCATCGAATTCACCGGTGGCACGGTGCTGGAAGTGGCCTATACCCAGAGCGCCCCGCTGGATGATGTCCGCAAGTCCGTGGCCGGCCTGGGTTATAGCGATTTCCAGGTGCAGAACTTCGGCACCTCGCGCGACGTCATGATCCGTCTGCCGCTGGCGGAAGGCCAGACCTCTGCCACGCAAAGCGAAACGGTACTGGCTGCCCTGCAGGCCGCCGATCCCAGCGTCGAACTGCGCCGAGTGGAATTCGTCGGCCCGCAGGTGGGCCGGGAACTGGTGGAAAACGGCCTGATGGCCCTGCTGGTCGTCGTGCTGGGCATCATGGTGTACCTGGGCTTTCGCTTCGAGTGGAAGTTCGCCGTCGCCGGCGTGATCGCCAACCTGCACGATGTGGTCATCATTCTGGGCTTCTTCGCGTTCTTCCAGTGGGAGTTCTCGCTGCCCGTGCTGGCCGGCGTCCTGGCCGTGCTGGGCTACTCGGTCAACGAGTCCGTGGTTATCATGGACCGGATCCGCGAAAACTTCCGCAAGCAGCGCAAGGCCAGCGTCCAGGAAGTCATCAACGGCGCCATCACCCAGACCATCTCCCGAACCATCATTACCCACGGTTCGACCCAGATGATGGTGCTGGCCATGTTCTTCTTCGGTGGCCCCTCGCTGCATTACTTCTCGCTGGCCCTGACCATCGGTATCTGGTTCGGTATCTATTCCTCGGTCTTCGTTGCCGCCTCCATCGCCATGTGGCTGGGCGTGAAACGCGAGGATCTGGTCAAGCCGGTCAAGGAAGAAAATCCGGCAGATGTGATCGAAGGCTGATCCGCCACTCTGCGCAGGAAAAAAATGACGCCGCCCTGATGGGCGGCGTTTTTTTGCATGGAAACTCCAGTTGACGCCGTGTCCTGGAGATGCAAATGATTCATTGTCCTTACGCTACGATGTCGCACAGGGCTTTTTCCCGCCACGAATGTGACGGCTGCCACCCTTCAATATGCCGAGGAACGTCCGCTGCGTTCCCCCCCTTGTTTCCACGGATGCAGACTTGCAGCACTTTTCATGACCTCCGCCTCAACCACTCCTTCAGACCTCGACAATCGCCCGCTCAACAAAGAAGACTACAAAACCCTTGCGCTCTCCGCGCTGGGCGGCACGCTTGAGTTCTACGACTTCGTCATCTTCGTTTTCTTCGCCATCACCATCGGGCATCTGTTCTTCCCGCCGGAAATGCCGGAATGGCTGTCCCAGCTGCAAACCCTGGGCATCTTTGCCGCCGGTTACCTGGCGCGCCCCCTGGGCGGCATTATCATCGCCCACTTCGGCGACCGCCTGGGCCGCAAACGCATGTTTGCACTCTCCATTTTCCTGATGTCCCTGCCCACGCTGGTCATCGGTCTGACGCCCACCTATGCAGATATCGGCATCGCCGCACCGCTGATCCTGCTCTTGATGCGCGTGCTGCAAGGTGCGGCCATCGGCGGTGAAATGCCCGGCGCGTGGGTCTTCGTTGCCGAACACGTGCCGCGCAAGCATTACGGGTTCGGCGTCGGCGCGCTGACCTCCGGCATCACTGGCGGCATTCTGCTGGGCAGCATCATGTCCATCGCCATTTCCAGCTTCTACACCACTGAAGAAGTCAATGACTTTGCATGGCGCATTCCGTTCATCCTGGGCGGCGTGTTCGGCCTGATCTCGGTCTATCTGCGCCGCTTCCTGGGCGAAACGCCCATCTTCAAGGAGCTGGCCGCCAAGCGCATGCTGGCCACGGAAATGCCGGTCAAGACGGTGATCCGCGAGCATCGCAAGGCATGCATGGTCACTGCCGGCCTGACCTGGTCCTTGTCCACGGCGGTCGTGGTGCTGATCCTGATGACGCCCACGCTGCTGCAAGCCCGCTATGCGATCCCGCGCACCCTGGCGCTGCAGGCCAATTGCGCCGCCACCCTGACCCTGACGCTGGGCTGCGTGTTCTTCGGCTGGCTGTGCGACCGCATCAGCATCCGAGCCAGCATGATCATCAGCTGGGGCGGCCTGATCATCACCTCCTACTGGTTCTATCTGAGCCTGCCCGGCATCGACGCCACGCACCTGATCCTGCAATATGCACTCATGGGCCTGTTCTGCGGCGCCATTGCCACGACCCCGATCGCATCTACCCATGCGTTCCCGCCGGCCATCCGTTTCTCCGGCCTGAGCTTCGCCTATAACGTGGCCTACGCCATCTTCGGTGGCCTGACGCCCGTACTGACCCAGCTCTGGTTGCAAAAGGACCCGCTGGCTCCGGCGCACTATGTTGCCATCACGGCCCTGGTCGCCATTTTCATTGCGCTGCTGCCCCTGGCACGCTTTGGCTGGCGCCCCAAGGCCGCCTGATCGGCCAGTGACGGCATCCGCACCGGATAGCCGTCACACCATACCGCCACCTGATGGCCTCAGCGCCGCTGGAATATTCCAGCGGCGTTTTTCATGGGCCGCGCCCGCCAGTCTGCCCAGAGGACGTCTCGGGCCGGTGCACTCATCCTCCCATCAGGCTCACATGCGCGGACACCACTTTCCAGCCCGCATCGGGAAAACGGATCCAGGTCTGGGTTTGCCGGCCAATGCGCGACACGCCATCGCGGGTGAACTCGATATGCGTCGTGGCGCTATGGTCGCCAAACACCGTGATCTGCGTCCGCGTGACGGTGCGCGCCAGGCCGGTTGCCGGACGGGCTGCGCGAAAAGCGCGGATCTCTTCCATGCCATATAGCGTTTCGCCAACGCCATAACGCACCGTGGCAGCGTTGTCCCAGAACAGCGCGTCCAGGGTCTCCACATCGTTTTCCACCAGCGCACGTTCATAGCACTGGAACAGCAGACGAACATCTGCCAGCACGGCAGGATCATTGATTTTCATATTGGCTTTCCATGGAGAGTCATGCGCCCCGATGCCGGGCGCTGCCAAGGAATACAAGCAAACAACATGCCAGCACCACAAAGGTGGCATGGCCTTTGCTTGGCTATCTGCATGCACGGGGCAGCAACATCGCTCCGCCTCCGTCTCTCAAGGACCAGACATGCAGACTGCCGACCTCAAGATTTCCCGCCAGCAGGCCAATCGCACCCGGATTGCCGCCACCATACGTACCGCTGCCATTGCGGCCTTCGACCAATGCGGCTTTCGCGGCACCACCACCCAGGATATTGCCGCCCGCGCCGGGCTTTCCAAACCGCAATTGCACTACTACATCTCCAGCAAACAGGAGCTGTACCAGGAACTGTTGCATGACGTCTTGAACAGCTGGTCCGCCGATGTGATCTTTGATCCGGATGGCGACCCCGGCTACATCCTGCGCGAATACATCCGGCAAAAGACCCGGCATGCGCTGCAACACCCTGCGCTCAGCCGCATCTTTACACGCGAACTGATGGATGGCGGCCCCAATCTCGGCACCTATTGGCCGCGCGCGCTGGCCTCCATCCAGCAAAAAGTCGCCATCCTCGCCCATTGGATAGAGGTGGGCAAGCTCCCCTCCATGAACCCCAACCTGTTGCTCATCCATATCTGGGCGCTCACGCAGCATTACGCGGACTACGAAATCCAGGTTCGACTCATGCTCGGCCTGTCTCCGGAAGAACCGATTGACGATGAACCGATCGTGCAAGCCGTCACCGATATGGTGCTGCGCTGCTGCGATTTGGTGCATCCCGCACCCCTTGCTGCCGGCAAACCCCAGGCAACAGGCGCTTAACAAGCTGGCACGCAAATTGCTTGAGTCTGATCGAACGATCAAACCAAATGGTCAAAAACATGGACAGCAAGCCAAGCTCCCACCTCCCCGGATCCACTCCCCTGGATCTGGTCGTCCATCAGGTGCAGCGTTTGACACCGGACATCAGCCTGTTTCGCCTGACCAGCGCCTGCCACCAGCCGCTGCCCGCGTGGCGCGCCGGCGCACATATTGCCGTGCGCCTGGGCAATGGCCTGACCCGCGCCTACTCCCTGTGCAGCGACCCGGCTGAAACCAGCCACTACGAGATCGCCGTCAAGCGCGAACCGCAAGGCCGCGGCGGCTCGCTTGCCTTGCATCGTGAAGCCGTGCCCGGCGCCAGGCTCAGCGCCACCGCGCCACGCAACCTGTTCGAACTGCATCAGGAAGCCTCCTACCATCTGTTGCTGGGCGGCGGCATCGGTATCACACCGCTACTCGCCATGGCCAGCGAACTGGCGCGGCAGGGCGGCCGCTTCCATCTGGCCGTATTCTGCCGTGACATGCAGCACCTGCCGCTGCCGACGGACTGGCGCAGCCGCAGCTGGGCCGATGCCGTCAGCGTACACCGCTGTCCGGACGCGGCCAGTGCCAACGCGGCCCTCGCCCATCTCCTGTCTGCGCTGCCGGATGACGCCCACATCTACCACTGCGGCCCTGCCGGATTCATGGCATCGGTTGCTGCCCATTGCGCCCACTTGCCCGCCAGCAGAATCCATAGCGAGCACTTCGGCGCACCTGACCCAGCCATCGCCACCCCCGCAATTCACACTGAGGCCGCAGCAGACCTGGTTCGCCCGGCAGCCGCCCCTCGTACAGTGGAATTGTTCCTGGCGCGCCAGCAACGCAGCGTCATGCTCGCCGACGGCGACAACATGGCTGATGCGTTGCGCCATGCGGGCGTGCCACTGGATACGGTCTGCGAGCAAGGCATCTGCGGCTCCTGTGTCACTCGCTACCTGGAAGGCGAACCGCAGCACAACGATACCTGCCTGAGCGCTGACGAACAGCGCGAATACCTCGCCCCCTGCTGCGCCGGCAGCCACTCCTCCCGACTGGTGCTGGATCTATGAACATGCCTCGCCTGACCCTGCGTCGCGCACGCCTGCCGAATTGGCTGGGCGCTGCCAGCTGCCCTGCAAGCGGACTCAGCGACATTGCCATTGAGGGCGGTCGCATTGCCGCCATCACACCTGCTCGGGCCGGCACACCCCCGCTGCCTGAAGCCGGGCTGGCATTCTGCTGCACGGCGACCAACCGGCCCAGCCCTCCAGGCTGCGACTATGACGCGCAAGGCGCGCTGACCCTGCCCGGCCTGGTGGATATCCATACCCATCTCGACAAGACCTTCACCCGCCACCGCACGGGCAACCAGCTTCCGGGCCTGCTGGGTGCCATCGACGCCATGATGCGTGACCGCGCCAGCTGGGATGAAGAAGATGTCCGAACCCGCGCCAGCCAAGGCTTGCAATGGGCCTGGGAAGCGGGGGTGACACGCCTGCGCAGCCATTGTGACTGGTGGGAGGCCGACCAGGCGCCCCTGGCCTGGCAAGTGCTGCTGGATCTGGCGGCCGAATGGCGTGAGCGCATCCGCATCGACTGCGTGAACCTGGCGCCGCTGTCTCTCTATGCCGATGCCAGCCTGGCGGACCGACTGGCGCGGCAGGTCGCCAAACACCATGGACAGGCCTGCCTGGGCGGCTTCATTCATTCCAGCAACTGGGATGCAAGCGCCTTGCGCAACCTGGTCACCAGCGCGCAGCGCCATGGCCTCGCGCTGGACCTGCATATCGACGAAGAACTGAACCCGGCGGCGCAAGGCCTGCAAACGCTGGCGCACCTGCTGAAGCATACCGGTATGGAACAGCGCGTGGTCTGCGGCCATGCCTGCGCCCTGGCGGCCCAGGACGAAACCCAGGCGCTGCAGGCGCTGGACGCGGTCGCCGAGACCTCGATTGCGCTGACCTGCCTGCCAAGCACCAATCTGCTGCTGCAGGATGCGCGCACAGGCCACACCCCGCGCCTGCGCGGCCTGACGCTGGTGCATGAAGCACGTGCACGCGGCATCCCGGTGTTCTTCGCCAGCGATAACGTCGAAGACCCGTTCTGCGCCAGCGGCAGTTTCGACCCCCTGGACGCGCTTGCCAGCGGCTCGCTGGCCGCCCAGCTGGAGGACGCCTTCGATCGCTGGTCCGACAGCGTCTGCCGTGCCGACTGGATCGACGGCGGCGCCGCCCCGCTGGCTCCCGGCGCGCCTGCCAATCTCATCTTGCTGCCCGCCGCCAGCGCACACGGTTTTCCTTCCCGCATCCACCCTCGTGCCGTCATGCGCAACGGCATGTTCATTTCCCCTGTCGTTCCCCCTCTCAGCCCTCCAGGAGCCGCATCATGACTACCCGCCGCAATGCCGTGTCCCTCCGTCTCGCCGCGCCCGGCGCCATGCGCCATGCCTGCATCCTGACGCTGTCTGCCCTGGCGCTTGCCACAGGCGCACACGCACAGGCCGCCAATCCGAAGTTCACCTACATGACCAACTGGTACGCGCAAGCCGAACACGGCGGCATGTACCAGGCTTTGGCTACCGGCCTCTATGACAAGCACGGCCTGGACGTCACCATCAAGATGGGTGGCCCGCAAGTCAACATCGTGCAAATGATGGCCGGACGGCAGGCAGATTGCGTCATGGGGACCAGCGACCTGCAAATGCTGCAGGTGCGCGCCAGCGGGGTACCGGTCAAAACCGTAGGCGCCTGGCTGCAGAAAGATCCCCAAGCCTTGATTACCCACGACGGCATCACATCCTTTGAACAGCTCAAGGACAAGACCATCCTGATCGGTGGCAACGCCCATCAAAGCTACTGGCCCTGGCTGAAAAAGGTGTACGGCTTCACCGATAGCCAAACGCGTCCCTATACCTACAACATCCAGCCCTTTATTGCCGACAAGAACGTCGCGCAACAGGCTTACTTCACCTCCGAACCCTTTGCCGTGCAGAAAGCGGGCGTCAAGGCCAACACGCTGATGTTCGCCGATTACGGCTTCCCGGCCTATGCCGCGACGGTGACCTGCATGGATGACACCGTGAAGAACCGCAGCAAAGAGATCGAGGCATTCCTGGCGGCCACGGCGGAAGGCTGGGCGAGCTACCTGCAGGACCCGGCGCCTGGCAACGCGCTGATCAAAAAGGAAAACCCCAACATGACCGACGAGCAGCTGGCCTTCAGCCTTGGCCGCCTCCGCGAGACCGGCATCGTCAATGGCGGCGATGCCGCGACCAAGGGCATAGGCACCATCACTCCCGAACGCGCCCAGGCCAGCTATGACTTTCTCGTTGATGTCGGCCTGCTTGACCCGGCCAAGGTGACACCGGAACAGGCCTATGACCTGACGCTCATCCAGTCCGTCCATTCCGCCCCCTGATCCTGCCGCTACGGAGTCCAGCCATGAACCCGCCCCTCACCACGCCAACCAGCGCCGACTTTGCCAGATCAGGCGAAACCACGCCCCGCCACGCCGGCTCCGCTGCGCCTGAAGAGATTCCGGCCATCGAAGTCCTGTCTGCCGAACAGACCTACCCCAACGGCACGCGGGCGCTGGAACCGGTGGATATGAAGATCGGCGAGGGCGAGTTCATCACCCTGCTGGGCCCCTCCGGCTGCGGCAAAAGCACATTGCTGAAAATGATCGCCGGCCTGCTGTCGCCATCCGATGGCCGGCTGCTGCTGTGGCGGCAACCGGTGGATAAGCTGCAATCCAGCGGCAAGCGCCTGGCCTTCGTTTTCCAGTCGCCTACCCTGATGCCCTGGGCCTCGGTGCAAAGCAATGTCCGTCTGCCGCTGGATCTGGCTGGCGTACCACGAACGGACGCCGACAAACGCGTGGCGGGCGCCCTGGAGATGGTTGGCCTGTCGGGCTTTGCCGATGCGCTGCCACGCGCCCTGTCCGGCGGCATGCAGATGCGGGTTTCCATCGCCCGCGCCCTGGCGACAGAACCGGATCTGCTGCTCATGGATGAACCCTTCGGCGCGCTCGACGAAATCACGCGCCACAAGCTGGATTCGGATCTGCTGGAATTGTGGCGCAAGCGCAAGCTGACCGTGGTCTTCGTCACGCACTCCATCCATGAGGCCGTCTTTCTCTCTACCAAGGTCGTCGTCATGGCCGCACGTCCCGGCCGGGTGGTCGAGACCTTCGATATCGAAGAGCCCTTTCCTCGCACTGCGGACTTCATGGTCAGCACCCGTTTCAGCCAGTACGCCAAAACGCTGCAAGACAGTCTGCTGCACGCCAGCGCCATTCACGAAAAGGCCGCATCATGAGTCACTTCGCTTCCTTGCGTACGCTCCACGCGCATCAGCGCATTGCCTATCCCGTCGCTGTCGGGGTTGTGCTGCTGGTTATCTGGCAGGCCTGCGTGTCTGCGCTGGAACTGCCGCCCTACCTTGTGCCGTCACCGCTGCTCATGGCCGGCACCCTCATCACGAACTGGCAATCGCTGGGCATGGCCCTGCTGGTCACGCTGAAAATCACCGTGCTGGCCTTCATCGTCGCCACCATCGCTGGCGTACTGATTTCCTTTCTGTTCGTGCAAAGCCGCGCCATAGAAACCGCGCTGTTCCCCTATGCCGTTTTGCTGCAGGTCACGCCGGTGGTTGCCGTAGCGCCCTTGATCATCATCTGGGTCAAGGACTCGACGCTTTCCATGGTGATCTGCGCAACGCTGGTGGCTCTCTTTCCCATCATCGCCAACACGACGCTGGGCCTGCGCAGTATAGATCCTGACCTGGCCAGCTTCTTCAAACTCAACCGCGCCACGCGCCTGCAAAGCCTGATCCGCCTGCGCATCCCCAGCGCCCTGCCGTACTTCTTTGGCGGGCTGAGGATCTCCAGCGGCCTGGCGCTGATCGGTGCGGTGGTGGCGGAATTCGTCGCCGGTACCGGCGGCACCGGCTCCGGGCTGGCCTACCAGATCCTGCAAGCCGGTTACCAGCTTGATATTCCCCGCATGTTTGCCGCGCTGTTCCTGATTTCCCTCACGGGCGTTGCGCTGTTCGGTGCGATGGCCTGGCTATCCAACCGCGTACTCAAAGCCTGGCATACCAGTGAACAAGGCCAGCCCTGACCCGCGCCAGCTATCGGCCTGCCCACGCCACCTCTCATTTTTCACTCGCGGGTTCAGCGGCCGCTGACCATGCTGCCTGCCCGCGCCAGGAGAACTTCATGACTGTATCGCTCACCTCCGCTTCCGGCTCCCCCACGAGCTGCGCCGACCTGCCCGCCCTGCTGCCTGGCATAGAGTGGATCACCGAGCCGCTGAAAGTCGGCCGCCTGTCCACCGACTTTGCCTGGTTCAGCCCGGTACTCAAACGCCAGCTTGCCGGCAAACGCGGCGAAATCGTTGCCAAACCACGCAATGAAACAGAGATCCGCGACCTGATCTCAGTCTGCGCCAGGGCCGGCATCCCGCTGACACTGCGCGGCGCCGGAACAGGCAACTATGGCCAGTCCACCCCTCTGCATGGCGGCGTCATCATGGACATGAGCGCCTTCCAGACGCCACTCTGGGTACGCGACGGCATTGGCCGCGCCCAGGCTGGCATCCGCCTGAGCGATTTCGATACCTATGCCCGGCAGTATGGCAGCGAGCTGCGCTGGCTGCCCTCCACCTTCCGTACTGCCACGCTGGGCGGCCTGTATGGCGGAGGCTTCGGCGGTGCCGGCTCCATTACCTACGGGCCGGTTGCCGCCGTCGGCAATGTGCTGGGCGCGCGTGTCATGACCATGGAAGCCGAGCCGCGCATCCTGGAGTTGCGCGGCGCCGAAGCCCTGCTGCTGCACCACACCTATGGCACGACCGGCATCGTGCTGGAACTGGAAGTCGCGCTGGCACCCGCCTATGAATGGCTGGAATGCATCGCCACTTTCGACAGTTTCGAGGCGGGCTTGCGCTTCAGCAGCGAAATTGCGCAGGCGCCTGCCCTGATCAAAAAGGAAATCGGCTTCATGGCAGCACCGATTCCCCAATATCTCGATGCCCTGCAACTGCCCGCCGGCTGCCACGCCACGCTGATGCTGCTGCATCCGTCGTCGGAGCCCGGCATGCTGGAGATCATGGCACGCCATGGCGGCACGCTGTCCTATCGCAAGACGGCGGACGACATCCGCAACGGTGCGCACACGCTGATCGAATTCACCTGGAACCACACCACGCTCAACGCCTTCAAGCACGATAAAAGCATCACTTACCTCCAGAGCGGCTACGACCCGGCCTGCTACGTGGAACAGGCCATGGCCCTGGAAACCCTGCTGCAGGGCGAAGTGCTGACCCATCTGGAGTTCCTGCGCACCAAGGAAGGCCCGGTGAACTGCAGCGGCCTGCAGATCGTCCGCTATACCGACGATGCACGCCTGCAGGAAATCATGCAGATCTTCCGCGACCATGGCGTGCACATGAACAACCCACATGTTTACATCGTTGAGGACGGCAAGCAGGGCCGCGTCAATCCGGATGTTGTCGATCTGAAGGCTCGCCTGGATCCCCAGGGCTTGCTCAACCCCGGCAAACTGCGCGGCTGGGACGAGCGCCAGCAGACCTGCGCCTGAGGAGACACCGTCATGCTGCCTACGCTGCCTCCCGAAACCGTTGCCATGCGTACCCGCGATGGCGTGCGCCTGGACGCGGACATCTACCGCCCTGCGGAAGCGGGCACCTATCCGGTGCTGCTGATGCGCCAGGCCTACGGCCGCCGCATTGCCTGCACCATTTGCTACGCGCACCCCAGCTGGTACGCTGCACAGGGCTACATCGTGGTCATTCAGGACATACGCGGGCGCGGCACCTCCGAAGGAGAGTTCCTGATCGGCGAGCACGATGCCAGCGATGGCGCCGATACCATCGCCTGGGCCGCGAGGCTGCCCGGCAGCAATGGCCGCGTGGGCATGTACGGTTTTTCCTACCAGGGCTACAACCAGCTCATGGCCGCCATCGAAGCCGGGCCGGCGCTGCAAGCCATCGCCCCGGCCATGACGCCCTGGGATGCCCGCGAAGGCTGGGCCTGGAAACAAGGTGCGCTGCGCCTGCAAAGCACCCTGGGCTGGGCCACCCAGCTGGCGGCGGAGACGGCGCGGCGGCGCGGCGATGCCGACGCCTATGCTGAGCTGGCTGCGTCCGCGAAAACCTTGCCGCTGAATGAAAGTGTCCCGGCCTGGCCACAGTACATGCGGCGCCACGCCGCGCTATGCCACTATGGCAAATGGCTGGACACACCGCCGGAAGATGCCTACTGGCAACGCATTTCCGCAGCCGCGCACGCCCCTGCCATCGCTGCGAAAAAAATCCCCACGCTTTTCATCGGCGGCTGGTACGACAGCTACAACGAAACCGTACTGCAGGCCTGGGAAGACCTGCGGGCGCGGGGAGACTGGCCCTTGCGCGTCGAGATCGGCCCATGGCTGCATTTCCCCTGGACGCGTCAGGTCGGCAGCCAGGACTTCGGTCCCGCCGCAGAAAGCCAGATGGATATCGCCCAGGTACGCTGGTTCGATCGCTGGCTCAAGGACGCCCCGGCCAGCGCTGCCACCGAGAACGGGCTGCATGTGTTCGACCTGGCTGCCCACAGCTGGAAAACGTTGCCGCAATGGCCTGGGCATGAACTGCGCCTGGCGCTGTCCGGCAACGGTCTTGCGGCATTGCACATCGGTGCAGGCCGCCTGCTCGCCCCCGGCACGGCGCTGCCACAGCAACCCGGCACCGATTATCTGGTCAATGACCCCTGGCGGCCGGCGCCTTCGGTCGGCGGCCCTTACGGCACGCCCCCCGGCCCGGTGGACCATACGCCCACCGACAGGCGCGGCGATGTCATGACCTTTGACACCGACAGGCTGACGGCACCGCTCTTGCTGGCCGGCCCGATCGAAGCCCGCCTGCACCTGAGCGCCGACCTGCCCGACTTCGATATCGCCTGCACCTTGTCGCGCGTGCTGCCGGACGGCCGCGCCATCGTGCTGGCAGACGGCTATGCGCGCACTGGCGGAACCGTGCCGGGCACGGCGGTCATCGTTGCCATGCACGCCACCTGCGCCACCCTGGCTGCCGGCGACGCGCTGCGCCTGTCGCTGGCGGCCTCCGCCTTTCCTGCCTATGCCTTGAATCCAGGCACAGGCGAAAACCCTTCATGGATACCTGCCTCGCAGGGCGCCATCACCACGCTGGGCGTCCACTATGGCCCCGGCCAGCAATCAGAGCTCCGGCTCACCCTGGAGCAACCTTCCGTTTCCTGGAGTGCATGACCATGACCCAAGCCCCTGTTTCCCCCTCTCACGCC
>NZ_CBCSIQ010000028.1:0-54922 GCF_965139615.1 Kerstersia similis | reverse complement strand
GGCAGGTCATGGAAATGGGCATGAAAGCGGGGCGGGGCTCGGCGGCAGTGTTTGCTGTCGCTTTTTGTATGGTGTTTTATTTGGCCTGGCTGGCGCCGATGCATTCGGACGATTTCAGCTACGCCAACATGGGGCTGGCGTGGGCGAATCATGTCACACACTATACGCATTGGAGTGGCCGCTTCCTGGCCGACTATATCAGCGCGCTGATTTTGTATGTGGATAGTCCGTGGGTGACGGCGGCGCTGAAAGCCTTTGCGACGGTTGCTGCCATTGCCATGATTGCGCGGATACCGGCGGTCTGGCTGGGAACACCGCCTAAAACCGAACTGTTGGTCTTTTTGCTGGCGCTGTATCTGGCGGGCAATCTTATCCTGGGCGAAACCGTGCTCTGGACCGTCGGGGCAGCCAATTATCTGTTCCCCGTCTTTTTCGCCATTCTCTATCTTTTCCTGTTCAGCCTTTATTGCAACCGGCCGCAGCAGAAGTGGCGCTATTTTGTGCCGCTGGTACTGACTGGCGTGCTGGCAGGTTGTTCCAACGAGAATACCGGCTGGGTGATGGTGGCTGCGACCTTGGCAGGGGCGCTGTATTTGCACTGGCAACGCAAGGATAGGGCTGTGTGGCTGTTGCTGATTCCTGTCCTGCTGGGGTTCGGTGTGCTGTTGCTGAGCCCGGGGAACGTGGCACGTGCGGCACAACCGGCCTTTGCCGAGTTCTATCAGACCCGGTTTTTCGAGCGAGTGCTGCGTTTCACTTTTTCAGGGGGATTTCCCAAGTCGGTGGCCAAGTTGCTACCATTTTGGGGAGTGGCGGCCATGCTGCTGATTCTGGGGCGCCGTGCCGCGAACGCGAAGGTGTGCCGCAGGGTAGCGGTGGGCGTGATCGTGTGTGCATTGGCCAGTGCGTATTCCATGGTGATGTCCCCCACTTTTCCTAGCCGTGCACTGGGCGGGCCGGTCTTTTTGATGCTGATAGCGGTGGCTTTTGCATATACGCCTTTGCTGGATGGCCCAAGTGGCCGCTTTCTGCGTTGGCGCGGGGCGTTCATCGTTGCCGCCTTGCTGGCGGCATTATTGATGTATGTAGCCATGATTTTTTCGTATCAGCGTGTGGCGCTGCAGGAACAGGTGCGTCAGGCGCTGGTCAGGCAGGCAGTGGCGGCAGGGCAGGAAAGCACGGTCATTCCCGCTTTTTTTTATCCCCCTTCGTTGCGCAAGGGTGATGCCGTGGACTCCTATCACAATGACCTGGCTATGGGAGAGTATTACGGCATGCAGGACATCCAGGTTGTGCCACTGGATTATGACTATTCCGTTCTGCTGGATGGTGTCCGGTATGACACGCAGCCGGGCACGGCATCAGGTGATGGGGTGTTCGATGCACTGTATTTGGGACGCAGCAATCTTCTCGGCAGTACGACGTTGGTCCTGGGCGGGCCGCTATCTGGACGCATGCCGGAGGATATTGCCCAGTTGCGCGTAGTGATGACTTTGCGAGATGGCCGCCAGGAAAGCCGACTGCTGCCCTGGGTGCCAGTGCGTATCCCAGATGGGGTGATGATGGGGGGGCGTGTTCCTGTATCACAAGGCGATATTGCCGAGCTTGGCTATACCCTTATCCAGGCAGATGGCTCGGAGAGTCCAGCCAGCGGCACGTTCCTGTTGCATTGAAGCCCGGTGAGGCGCAGGCGCAGCCTTATGGCTCGTTGACGCCGACGATCTTGGTATGGCTCATGCAGTGCGCTGAGATTTTATAGTTGAATACGATATAGCCGATGCCCAGCGTAAGAATGCTGATGATGGCCCAGAGAATGATGTTTCCGATAATGCTGGCCAGGTCTATGGTGCAGACCAGGCGGCCGACGCGTGCGCCCTGTGCGTCATAGGCATACGTTCTGCTGATGATGTATTTCTGCATGTAGTACGGAAAGACGAATAGGGCCAGCCCCAAGGTGACGAGGGCCAGCAAGACCCAGATCACGACGTGCCCGATGACTTCCATGAAGCCGAGATCGGATTTCAGTTGCAGGGATTGGAAACTGGGGTTCATGGTGTCTTGTCTCGGAAACGAAAAGGCAGGGTGGTGTGACGGCAGCCGGGCCGATGCCGGCAGTGGCAGCCCGAAAAAATGCCGCCGGAAAGTGAATTCCCGACGGCAATGGCAGGCCTCTGCGGCTGGCGGGACGGTCAGGCCGCGGGCACGAAGGATTTCAGGGCAATGCGGGCATCCACCACGGCTTCTGGCGCGGGGCTGATGCCCAGCTCAAGCAGCTTGCGGCTGGTGACATGATCCAGCGGTGCGTTGACCGATTCGACACAAACCAGTTGGCCGTTCACATAGTGAAATAGCGAGAAAGACTCGGGCTTGGCGCCCTGGCGTCGAACAATCAATTGGCCTTCGGTGCCGGGGGCAGGCGGCAGGCCGGCCATCTGCAGGCGCAGGCTGCCCTGTTCAGACCAGAACCAGGGCAGCGCTTTGTGCGCCGCAGGCGTGCCGCCCAGCGTGGCGCAGGCAGTCTTGGCCTGGTCGTTGGCGTTCTGAACCGATTCCAGGCGCAGGTTGCGGCCGGTGTAGGGTTCATCAAAACGTGTGCAGTCGCCAATGGCAAGAATGTCCGCGTCGCTGGTGCGCATGTGGGCATCCACGATGATGCCGTCATGGCAGGCCAGGCCGGCGGCCTCAGCCAGTGTGGTTTCGGGCACGGCGCCAATGCCGAGCACCAGGACATCCAGCGCCAGACGTTCATCGCCGGCTTTCAGGGACGTCACTTTGCCTTGTTGAATTTCAAAGTCGCTGGCACTGATGCCGGTGCGGATATCCAGGCCATTGGTGCGATGGCTGTGCAGGACATGCTCAGACAATTCGGCCGATGCGGCGCGCCCCATCAGGCGCGGTGCCGCTTCCAGCACGGTCACTTGCTTGCCTTGGGCGTGTGCGGTGGCGGCAATTTCCAGGCCGATGAAGCCGCCGCCCAGGATCACGACCCGTTGCGCGTCCGCCAGCAGGGCGCGCAGGCGTTCGGCATCTGCGGCATGGCGCAGGCTGGCGACGTTGCTCAGCGATGCATCCAGCTCAGGCAAGGTGCGGGCTCGGGTGCCGGTTGCCAGTACCAGGCGGTTCCAGGCCAGCTCCCGTCCGCTTTGCAGGCGTACGCGCTTTTGGTCGCGGTCAATGGCGGCCACGCCGTCGCCTGTGATGACCTGGATGCCAGCCTGTTCGTACCAGTCTTGCGGCCGATGAGGCATGGGCTGCTCTTCGGGGGCCTTGAGAAAGGCTTTCGAGAGCGGTGGGCGATGGTAGGGCAGCAGGGCTTCTTCGCAGACAAGAATGGTGCGATCGCCCAGGCCGGCCTGGGACAGGCTGGCGCACAGTTGCGCGGCAGCATGGCCGCCGCCGATGATGAGGATGGTTTCGTTTGCCGGGGTGTTCATGCGGTTCTTGTCCTTCAGCCGCGCAGGCGCTCGTATTGGCCGCGTACTTTGTCCAGGGTTTCACGGAATTGCGCGACGCGCTGTTTTTCCTGCTCCACCACGGCTGCCGGGGCGCGGGCGACGAAGTTCTCGTTGGAAAGCTTGCTTTCCGCCTTGGTGATTTCGCCTTCCAGGCGGGCGATCTCTTTTTCCAGACGCGCTTTCTCTGCGGCGACGTCAATTTCCACGTGCAGCATCAGGCGCGCATCGCCTACGACCTGGACGGGAGCGCCCAGATCGGGCAGGGCCGCGACGATTTCAACGCCGCTCAGTTTGGCGAGCGACGCCAGGTAGGGGCGCTGGATCTCCAGCGTGGCGGCGTCGCCTTCTGCCAGCAGTGGCACGCGCTGTGCCGGTGACAGGTTCATCTCGCCGCGCAGGGCGCGCACGGCTTCGATACGGGCCTTGAGCGCTTCGATGGCGGCTTCGGCCTCGGCATCCTGCAGGGTGTCGTCGGCCAGCGGGTGGGCCTGGATGCTGATGCTGGTTTCTTCGCCCTCGGCGCGCACGCCGGCGGCGACGGATACGCGCTGCCACAGCTCTTCGGTAATGAAGGGCATGATGGGGTGCGTGATGCGCAGCAGGCTATCGAGCACATGCAGCAGGGTGTCGCGGGTGGCCTGGGCCTGCTCCGGCGTGCCTTGCTGGATCTGGACTTTCGAGAGCTCCAGATACCAGTCGCAGTACTCGTTCCAGGCGAACTGGTAGATGGCATTGGCAATATTGTCGAAGCGATAGCCGGCATAGCCTTTTTCGACTTCGGCAGCCAAGGTTTGCAGGCGGCTCAGGATCCAGCGGTCGGCAATGCTGAGCGCGGCGCGATTGGCGGGCGCTCCGGCTTGTGCGACCTGATGGCCTTCGGTCTGCATCAGCACGAAGCGCGTGGCGTTCCACAGCTTGTTGCAGAAGTTGCGATAGCCTTCGCAGCGTTTCAGGTCGAAATTGATATTGCGGCCCAGCGTGGCATAAGCGGCCATGGTGAAGCGCAGCGCGTCAGCGCCGTAGGCGGGAATGCCATCCGGGAATTGCTTGCGCGTCTTCTTTTCGATGTCGCCGGCCTGCTTGGGGTTCATCAGACCGTAGGTGCGTTTCCGAACCAGGCCTTCCAGGTCGATGCCGTCGATCAGATCGACCGGATCCAAGGTGTTGCCCTTGGACTTGCTCATCTTCTGGCCATCCGCATCGCGAATCAGGCCATGCACATAGACATCATTGAAGGGCACCTTGCCGGTCAGGTGGGTGCTCATGATGACCATGCGCGCCACCCAGAAGAAAATGATGTCGAAGCCGGTGACCAGCACGCTGGAGGGCAGGTAGCGCTGGATGTCCGGCGTGTCTTCGGGCCAGCCGAAGGCAGTGAAGGGCACCAGGGCGGAAGAGAACCAGGTGTCCAGAACATCCTGGTCGCGCTTCAGCTCGCCTTGCACGCCGGCGGCGCGAGCCTGGGCGTAGGCTTCCTCTTCGCTGTGCGCCACGAACAGTTGGCCATCTTCAGCGTACCAGGCGGGAATCTGATGGCCCCACCACAGTTGCCGGGAAATGCACCAGTCCTGGATGTTTTCCAGCCACTGGTAATAGGTGTTGGTCCAGTTGTCCTGGAAGAATTTGATATCGCCGTTGCGCACCACATCCAGCGCGACTTCGGTAATGCTCTTGCCTTCGTGGCTGGAGCCTGCGCCGGCAGGCTTGCTCATGGCGACAAACCACTGGTCGGTCAGCATGGGTTCCAGAACCACACCGGTACGGTCGCCCTTGGGCTGCATCATCTTGTGGCTGTCGATACGAACCAGCAGGCCTTCGGTTTCCAGCGCCTTGACGATGGCATCGCGGGCGTCGTAGCGATCCATGCTGCGGAAAGCAGCAGGTGCGTTGTCGTTGATGCGGGCGTCGGGGGTGAGGATGGAAATCAGCGGCAGGCCGTGGCGTTGGGCGCAGGCGTAGTCGTTGAAGTCATGCGCGCCGGTGATCTTCACGCAGCCGGTGCCGAACTCGCGATCGACGAAATCGTCCGCGATGATGGGAATCTGGCGTCCGGTCAGCGGTAGATTCAGCATTTTGCCGACCAGATGGCGGTAGCGTTCGTCTTCCGGGTGGACGGCCACGGCGTTGTCGCCCAGCATGGTTTCCGGGCGCGTCGTGGCGACGGTCAGGCCGGTCAGCGTCACGCTGTTGCCCTCTTTGTCAGTGATGGTTTGCGGGCCATCGGCAAAGGGGTAGAGTATGTGCCACAGGTGGCCATCGGTTTCCTCGGAAACCACTTCCAGGTCGGAAACTGCGGTCAGCAGCTTGGGATCCCAGTTCACCAGGCGTTTGCCGCGGTAGATCAGGCCTTCGCGATACAGGCGCACAAAGGTTTCCAGCACGCCCTTGGACATCTGCTCGTCCATGGTGAAGTACTCGCGCTCCCAATCGGCCGAGGCGCCCAGGCGGCGCACCTGATTGGTAATGGTCGTGCCGGATTGGTGCTTCCATTCCCAGACTTTTTCCAGGAATTTTTCGCGGCCCAGGTCATGACGCGACACTTTCTGGGCGTCCAGCTGGCGCTCCACGACGATCTGCGTGGCAATGCCGGCGTGATCGGTGCCAGGGATGAAAGCAGTGTCATAGCCGCGCATGCGATGGTAGCGCACCAGGCCATCCATGATGGTCTGGTTGAAGGCGTGCCCCATGTGCAGCGTGCCCGTGACGTTGGGCGGCGGGAAGTGGATCACGTAAGGTTTGCCGGTCGCTTGCGGGCCGTGGACATGCTGGCCGGAACGGAAGAGATCCAGGCGGCTCCAGGTGTCATACCAGCGGGCTTCGATGTCAGCGGGTTCGAAACTCTTGGGCAGTTCGTTTTGGGAAGCAGTGTCGGGAGTGGAAGAATCGGTCATACCAGTTTCAGCATTGCGCCTTGTCGTGCGGCGCGATAAGGAAGGTGTCTGTGCCGGCGCCGGATCGTTGCGGGCCGGCGTCGGCCTGAAAAACAGTGTGTTCGTGCGGTGGCTCGGCATTCCGGGCGGCCCTGGACGATATCGCGTGAGATGATAACGGCTGGGGCGCCTGCCCGTCCTGGGGGCGGTGTCTGCCGACACCGTCAGGCCCAGGGGGAACCCATTTATGCCCTTGCAATCTAACATTTTAAGGTGTATCCCGCCATGGCTGCATGTTAGAATGCCGGGTTGCTGTAAAAAGCCCGGAATATCTATGCCTGCCGTGTTGCTGCCTGGATGGCCGAGGTTTTCGGCGCCAGTTCTGGCGCTTGCAGTAGCAGACGGCCGCCCTGGCCAGGAGTCCGGGGTTCGGGCGCGCTGTTGATTCCCTTTCCGATTTTTCAATACGCCTTCCCCCTGGAGTATCCTGATGGCTATCGAACGCACCCTGTCGATTATCAAGCCCGACGCAGTGGCCAAGAACGTGATCGGCCAGATCATTGCCCGCTTTGAACAAGCTGGTCTGAAGATCGTGGCTGGCCGCCTGGCCCAGCTGTCGCGCGCCGACGCCGAGCGTTTCTACGCAGTGCACAAAGAGCGTCCTTTCTTCAAGGATCTGGTTGATTTCATGATCTCCGGTCCCGTGTTCGTGCAAGTTCTGGAAGGCGAAGGCGCCATCCTGAAGAACCGTGAACTGATGGGCGCAACCGATCCCAAGAAGGCAGAAGCCGGCACCATCCGCGCCGATTTCGCTGAAAGCATTGATGCCAACGCCGTGCACGGTTCCGACGCACCGGAAACCGCTGCCGTCGAAGTGGCTTTCTTCTTCCCCGAAATCAACATCCACAGCCGTTGATTTCACTTGCTCGCCGGCGCCGGTGCTGTCCCGACGCCTGCGGGCGCAGACAGGCACGAGGCGACCATGAGCACCACCAGCCCAGGCATTAGCCACACTTCATCCGAAACGCCGGAAGTTTCCGGCGCCCAGCGTTCGGCGGCCGCAAGCCAGTTCGGGCGCGAGGCGCGGCCTGTGGCTGGCGCAGTGGCAACAGAGGTCGGGCGGATCAATCTGCTTGGCCTGGCGCCCCAGGACTTGACCCAGCAGGTCGAGCAATGGGGCGGCAAGCCGTTTCGTGCCAAACAACTGCTGCGCTGGGTGCACCAGCGCGGGGTTGGCGAATTTTCCGCCATGAGTGATCTGGCCAAGGATTTTCGCCAGCAGCTCGATGCCCGCTGCGATATCGCAGCGCCTGGCGTCGTGACTGAACAGCGCTCCTCAGACGGCACGCGCAAGTGGCTGTTTGATGTGGGCAGCAACAATGCCGTTGAGACGGTATTCATTCCGGAAGATGATCGGGGTACGCTGTGCATTTCCAGTCAGGCGGGCTGTACCGTCGCCTGTCCGTTCTGTTCCACCGGTTATCAAGGCTTCAATCGCAATCTCACCACGGCCGAAATCATCGGCCAGCTCTGGCATGTGCGCCGCGTTCTCGATGCGGACCGCGGGACGGCGCGCTTGGGCGATGGGGCGGCGGAAGTGGATCCGACGCGAGTGGTCAGTAATGTGGTCATGATGGGCATGGGTGAGCCCTTGCTCAATTATGATCAGGTGGTTGGCGCGTTGCGCCTCATGCTGGACGACAATGCCTATGGCCTGTCTCGGCGGCGCGTGACGGTTTCGACGTCCGGCGTGGTGCCGATGATGGATCGCCTGTCGAAGGATTGCCCGGTGGCGCTGGCGGTATCGCTGCATGCGCCCAATGATGCGCTGCGTGACCGGCTCGTGCCGCTCAACAAGAAGTATCCGCTGGCGGAGTTGCTGGATGCCTGCAATCGGTATCTGGAATTTGCGCCGCGTGATTTCGTGACCTTCGAGTATGTGATGCTCGATGGCGTCAATGACACTGATGATAACGCCCGGGAGTTGATTCGCGTGGCGCGTCAGGTAAAGTGCAAACTGAATCTGATTCCTTTCAATCCTTTCCCGCAATCGGGCTTGAAGCGTTCCTCTGCGGCGCGGGTCAAGGCCTTTGCGCAGCGCTTGATGGATGCGGGTGTCATCGTGACGGTACGCAAGACCCGTGGCGATGATATTGATGCCGCTTGCGGGCAGCTGGCTGGGGATGTGAAGGATCGCACCCGTCTCAAGGAACGTCGTGTCCGCCAGGGCGAGACGGCAATCCCCATCGTGGAGTTGCGTGTATGAGTGCTGTGGTCGTGGATGAGCTGGCCGGCATGCCGGGCGCTGCGTTGCGGCGTGCGCGGGAAGCGCAAGGTTTGTCCCTGGAGGAAATTTCGGCGCGTATCCGTTTTTCCGTGGCACAGTTGCGGGCGCTGGAGTCCGGCCATTGGAACGTGCTGCCCAGGGGCTTGCCGCTGCGTGGTATGGTCAAGGCTTATGCGCGCCAGGTTGGCCTGCATGACCAGGATCTGCTTGATAGTCTGGCGCCTGGCGAGCGGCCTGGCGTGGGGCTGGCCCGTGCTTTTTCGGTAGCGGATCCGCTGGTTGCCGATCCGGCGCGCCGTGGTGGATCGACCGTGTTGTGGTTGTTGGCGCTGGCGGTCGTGGCGCTGGCTGCAGCATTGCTGGCCTATTGGCAGGGCTGGCTGGTTTTTGAATGAACTGACGCTGGATGCAGCGAGAAACAATGCAAACAGGCGAAACCTCCCTAATGTCGGCGCAACCCTATCCGATGGGCCCGGCGGCGCGCCGCGTGACGCGGCAGGTCAATGTTTCCTGGAATGGTCATCAGGTGCTGGTGGGTGGGGGCGCGCCGGTCGTGGTGCAGTCCATGACCAACACGGATACCGCTGATCCCATCGAGACCGCGATCCAGGTCAAGGCGCTGGCGCAGGCCGGTTCCGAAATGGTTCGGATTACCGTGAATTCGCCGGAGGCGGCGAAAGAAGTGCCGGCCATCCGCGAGCAGCTTGACCGCATGGGCGTCAGTGTGCCCTTGGTGGGCGACTTCCATTACAACGGTCACAAGCTGCTGACGCAGTATCCGGAGTGCGCCCAGGCTTTGTCCAAGTACCGCATTAATCCCGGCAATATGGGCGGCGGCAAGAAGCGGGACGATAACTTCGTGCAGATGATCGAAGTGGCCTGCAAATATGACAAACCCGTGCGTATCGGCGTGAACTGGGGCAGCCTGGATCACGAGCTGATGGCGCGCATGATGGATGAAAACAATCGCCGCGCCACACCTTGGGAGGCACAGGCCGTCATGCGTGATGCGCTGGTGATTTCGGCGATCAGCAATGCTCGCCGCGCCGAGGAAATCGGGTTGCCGGGCAACCGCATCATCCTGTCTTGCAAGGTCAGTCATGTGCAGGATCTGATCGCGGTCTATCGTGATCTGTCGGCGCGCTGCGATTATCCGTTGCACCTCGGTTTGACCGAAGCCGGCATGGGCAGCAAGGGCATCGTGGCTTCGACAGCCGCCTTGTCCGTGCTCTTGCAGGAGGGGATCGGCGATACGATCCGTATTTCCCTGACGCCGGAACCAGGTGGTGACCGCACGCGTGAAGTCATCGTCGGGCAGGAAATCCTGCAAAGCATGGGTTTGCGCGCTTTTACACCCATGGTCGTGGCCTGCCCGGGCTGTGGCCGCACCAGCAGCACGTTCTTCCAGGAGCTGGCTGACAGTATTCAGGGCTATCTGCGCAATCAGATGCCGATCTGGCGGGCGCGCTACCCTGGCGTGGAAACCATGAATGTCGCGGTCATGGGCTGTGTCGTGAATGGTCCGGGCGAAAGTCGCCATGCCGACATCGGGATCAGCCTGCCGGGGACGGGCGAAGTGCCCTCCGCGCCGGTATTCGTCGATGGCGAGCGTACCGTGACGCTCAAGGGAGAGACGATTGCCCAGGAGTTTCAGGCGATCGTCGAGGATTATGTCGAGCGCCGTTATGGTCAGGCCGCCGCATCGTCCGAAAACAAGTAAACTGGCCGCCGTGCCCCGGCCCGCTGGCTGGCCTGGGCACGCAACCTTTAGAAAAACGATATGACCCAGGCATTTCAGAAAGTCTCCGCAATACGCGGCATGAATGATTTGCTTCCGGACGCAAGCGGGCGCTGGGAAGCTTTGGAAGAAATAGTCAGGCAGTGGCTGCATGCCTACGGTTATCGCAATATGCGTACGCCGGTGCTGGAGCAGACGCGCCTGTTTACCCGTGGCATCGGCGAGGTCACCGATATCGTCGAGAAGGAGATGTACACCTTCACCGACGGCCTCAACGGCGATTCATTGACCCTACGTCCGGAAATGACGGCAGGGGTCGTGCGCGCTGCGATTGAGCATAATCTGCTGTACGAGCGTCCCCAGCGCGTGTATTCCCTGGGCCCGGTCTTTCGTCATGAGCGTCCCCAGCGCGGCCGTTATCGCCAATTCCACCAGATCGACGTTGAAGCGCTGGGCTTTGCCGGGCCGGATATTGATGCCGAGCTGATTGTCATGCTGGCACGGCTCTGGAAGATTCTGGGCCTGCAGGGCATGCGGCTGGAGTTGAATTCGCTGGGTGCGCCGGCAGAACGTGCGGCTCACCGCGATGCCTTGATCAAGCACCTGGAGCAGCACAAGGATATTCTCGACGAGGATGGCCTGCGGCGCATGTATTCGAACCCGTTGCGTGTTCTGGATACCAAGAATCCTGCCATGCAGGAAATGGCCAACGCGGCGCCCAAGCTGTTCGATTTCCTGGGTGATGAGTCGCGTGCGCATTTTGATGGCGTGGTAGAGCGTCTGGAAGACGCGGGCATCGCATATACATTGAATCCTCGCATGGTGCGCGGCCTGGATTATTACAATGGCACGGTGTTCGAGTGGATCACCGACCAGCTGGGCGCACAAGGCACGGTTTGCGGCGGCGGCCGCTATGACGGGCTGATCAGCCTGCTGGGCGGCAAGCCTGCACCGGCGATCGGTTTTGCCATTGGCATGGAGCGCCTGCTGGATCTCTGGCGGCAGGCCGGAACGCAGGATCAGCCCGAGTGCGATATCTATGTCGTGCATCAGGGAGAGGCTTCGCAGCGTGCGGCAGCGCGTGTGGCGGAAACTTTACGCGATGTCGGCTTGTCTGTGATCGTGCATGCCGGTGCTGCCGGTTTCAAGGCCCAGTTCAAGCGCGCGGATGCCAGCGGTGCCCGTGCCGCGGTGATTCTTGGCGAAGAAGAAGTATCGGCCCGCGTTGCCAGCGTGAAATGGCTGCGTGCCGATGAGCAGGGCAATACAGCGCCGCAGCAGCAGGTGGCATGGGAACAATTGGCGCAATATCTGGTAAGCAAAGCTTAAGGGCATCATGGCATACGATCTGGACGAACAGGAACAAATTGACTCGCTCAAAGCGTGGTGGTCGCGTTATGGCGTGATGGTGCTGGCGGTGGTTTTCATTGCCGCTGCCGCCTTTGCCGGTTTCCGTGGCTGGCAGTGGTATCAGCACAGCAAGGGCATGCAAGCCATGGGCTATTTTGAAGCCCTGGAACTGGCCGTTCAGAATCCTGGCCCTGACTCCGCAGCGCGTATCGCCGCTGCCAGCGAAAGCCTGCGTACCGAGTTCGCCGGGAGCGGCTATGCCGCACGTGGCGGCCTGGTGGCGGCTGATGGTCTGATGGCCTTGCAGGATGCCGACGGCGCACGCCGCGAGCTGGAGTGGGTGGCTGTCAGCAGCGGCGATCAGGCACTGGCGCCAGTGGCGCGCCTGCGTCTGGCAGGTCTGTTGCTGGATCAGGCCAAATATGATGAAGCCCTGGCCCAGCTGGCCAATCCGCCGGCTGCATTCGCTGCGCTGTACGAAGACCGCCGTGGCGACATCCTGTTCGCACAGGGCAAGGTCGAAGAAGCGGGCAAGGCCTGGAACCAGGCGCGTGCCGGTCTGAAGGAAAACGATCCGCTGATCGGTTATCTCAAACTGAAGATTGATGCCCTGTCCGGAGGACAGTCCTGATGCTGCCGCGTAAATTCCGTCGTTTGCCTTTTGCCGCTGCACTGGCGGCCAGCCTGTTGCTGGGCGCCTGCGCGTCTTCCGATGACCGCTATGAGCCGGCCAAGCTGACGTCCTACACACCGGGCGCCACGATTTCCACCGTATGGAGCGTGGATATCGGCAGCGGCGGCGGCAGTGGTTTCGTTCCGGCGATCAGTGGCGATGCGGTCTATGCTGCCACACCTGGCGGTACCGTTTCCAAGGTGGATCTGTCTTCGGGGCGTGTGATCTGGAGCAACCGGGTGGCGCGCAAGCTGTCCGCCGGGGTCGGTACCGATGGCAATATCGCCGTGGTGGTGACACCGGCCGGTGAGATCATCGCCCTCGATGGCGATGGGCAGGAAAAATGGCGCGCCAAGGCCAGCAGCGAAGTCTTGATCCCGCCGGTGGTGGAAGACGGTTATGTCGTGGTGCGCAGCGGCGATTATCGTATCCAGGCATTCAATGCCGATACGGGCGCGCGGCTCTGGAGCGTGCAACGTCCGGGCCCGGCGCTGGCGCTGCGTGCGCCGACACAGATGATTCTGGTGGACGGCCTGTTGATCACCGGCATGCCGGGTGGCAAGATGCTGGTCATCAATGCCGCCACCGGCAATGTGCAGTGGGAAGGCACGGTTGCCACGCCCAAGGGCGCCACGGATCTGGAACGCGTGACGGATGTGGTCGGCCAGCCGCAGGTTGTCGGTGCGTTGCTGTGCGCGGCTTCCTATCAAGGCCGGGTGCTGTGTTTCGATGTGTCGCAAGGCGGTCGTATCGTCTGGAGCAAGGATTTTTCCAGCGCTTCGGGTATCTCCGTGGATGACCGCCTGCTGTTTGCCAGCAGCCAGAACAGCGAAGTCTTCGGTTTCATGCTGGAAGATGGCACCACGCTGTGGCATCAGGATGCTTTGCGTAATCGCGGCCTGACCGCGCCCCAGGTGAAGGGCGGGGTCGTGGCAGTGGGCGATTATGATGGCTATGTGCATTTCCTCGACCGCGCCGATGGTCATTTGCTGGGCCGTGTAAGCCTGGGCGGCGGCGCGATTGTTTCTCCTTTGCAGGCCAGTTATGCCGGCGTGCTGGTGCAAACCGGCAATGGCAAACTCTCCTTGCTTTCAGTGAATTGATATAACGTGTCGTTCAAACCTGTCGTAGCCCTGGTCGGGCGCCCCAATGTTGGCAAATCGACCCTGTTCAATCGTCTGACGCGCTCGCGCGCCGCGTTGGTGGCCGATTTTTCCGGACTGACCCGTGATCGCCACTACGGCGAGGGCCGCGTGGGGGATGTGCCGTTCCTGGTTGTGGACACCGGAGGTTTCGAGCCCGTGGCCAAGGACGGCATTTTGCGCGAAATGGCGCAACAAACCCGCCAGGCCATTGCCGAAGCCGATATTGTCGTCTTTCTGGTGGATGCACGCGCAGGCCTGAATGCTCACGATCAGGACATCGCCCGTCTGTTGCGCACCTGCACCCAGCATATTGTGCTGGCGGTGAACAAGGCCGAAGGCATGTCGGAAAATGCTGCTATCGCCGAGTTCCATGAACTCGGGCTGGGGCATCCGCATGCCATTTCGTCCGCGCACGGCGACGGCGTGGTGGATCTGATTACGGAAGCACTGGAGCCATTCCGGGAAGCGGCCGAGGACGAAGCCCGGTTGCAGGCCGAAGAAGAAGCTGCCGACGGCGAAGCGAGTGCGGTGGCGCACCGGATCAAGCTGGCCATTGTCGGCCGGCCGAACGTAGGTAAATCCACCCTGATCAATACCTTGCTTGGCGAAGATCGCGTGATTGCCTTTGACATGCCGGGCACGACGCGCGACGCCATCGAGATCGAATTTTCCCAGGGCGGCAAGGACTATACCTTGATAGACACCGCCGGCCTGCGCAAGCGCGGCAAGGTATTCGAGGCCATCGAGAAGTTTTCCGTCATCAAGACCCTGCAGGCCATCGAAGCCAGCAACGTCGTGGTACTGATGATAGACGGGCAGCAGGAAGTGTCTGAGCAGGATGCGCACATCGCCGGCTTCGTGCTTGAAACCGGGCGGGCGCTGGTCGTTGCCATCAACAAATGGGACGGCATGGACGAAGATCAGCGCGAACGGATTCAGCGCGAATTCGAGCGCAAGCTGCGGTTCCTCGCCTTTGCCCGTATGCACACCATTTCGGCCTTGAAGGGGCAGGGAGTCAAGGCTTTGCTGAAATCGGTGAACGCTGCCCATGCGGCGGCCTTTGCCAAGCTGTCCACGCCCAAGCTGACGCGTGAGTTGCATGCGGCAGTGGAACAGCAGCAGCCGCCGCGCAAGGGGATTTTCCGTCCGAAGATGCGCTACGCGCACCAGGGCGGGCAGAATCCGCCCTTGATCGTGGTGCACGGCAGCGCGCTCGACGCCATTCCGGATTCCTATCGGCGTTATCTGGAAGCGCGTTTCCGCACGGCCTTCGATCTGGCCGGCACGCCGCTGCGCATTGAATTCAAGTCGTCCAACAATCCTTATGTGGAAGGCAAGCAATGAGCCGTTTCTGGAGCAGCAAAACGCGGGAGCTCAAGCCTTATGTGCCGGGCGAGCAGCCGCGTGAGCAGCGTCTCATCAAGCTGAATACCAACGAATTGCCCTATGGCCCGTCGCCCGGTGCCCTGGCTGCCATGCGTGCGGCCTGTGACGACAGCCTGCGCCTGTATCCGGACCCGACCGGCTTGGCATTGCGGCAGTCCATTGCGCAGGCTTACGGCCTGGACGTGGAGCAGGTGTTCGTCGGCAATGGTTCCGATGAGGTGCTGGCGCATGCGTTCCAGGCGTTGCTGCAGCAGCCTGCGCCGCTGCGCTTTCCGGATATCACCTATAGCTTCTACCCGGTGTATTGCGGGCTGTATGGCATTCAGAGCGTGCGGGTGCCCCTGGCGGACGACTTGCGCCTGTTGCCGCAGGCCTATCAGGATAATGCCGGCCCGATTATTTTCGCCAACCCCAATGCGCCCACGGGCATTGCCTTGCCGCTGGCCGATGTCGAGGCGATTGTCGCTGCCAACCCGGATCATGTGGTCGTGATCGACGAGGCGTATGTGGATTTCGGGGGCGAATCGGCGGTGCCGCTGATTGCCCGTCATGACAATCTGCTCGTGGTGCATACCTTGTCCAAGTCCCGTGGTCTGGCGGGCTTGCGGGTGGGATATGCAATGGGGCATGCAGACTTGATCGAAGGTTTGACGCGCGTAAAGGATAGTTTCAATTCTTATCCTTTGGATCGTGTGGCCCTGGCTGGCGCGCAAGCTGCCATCGAAGATACGGATTATCTCGCGGAGTGCTGCGCACGCGTGGCCTTCACGCGGGAAAAAACCGTTGCTGCCATGCGGGAAATGGGGTTTGATGTGCTGCCGTCTGCAGCGAATTTCATCTTTGCGCGCCACGCCGGGCGCCAGGCAGCCGAACTGGCCGGAGCGTTGCGGCAGCGCCGCATCATCGTGCGGCATTTCCAGCAGCCCCGCATTGAACAGTTTCTGCGTATTTCAATCGGTACCGACGAGGAAATGGATGCCCTGTGCGACGCGCTCTCGGGCATACTGGCAGATCAGGGCGGCTGCTGATTGGAAGACGCTGGAAACATTCGGGAAAACCCTGTAGAGTGTTATGTTTAATCCACGCGTCTTTCATGATCAGGGTTTTGCCGCCATGAAAGCAATGAGGCAGGCATCGCGGGCGCTTGTTTCATCACTGGCCCATGGTGCCCGCCGCCTGGGTCAACGCCACTAAAACCAATAACATCAAGGAGCCTGGCCAATGAGCAACAAAGGGCAAACACTGCAAGATCCGTTTTTGAACGCGCTGCGCAAGGAGCACGTGCCGGTCTCTATCTATCTCGTCAACGGCATCAAGCTGCAAGGCCAGATCGAATCTTTCGACCAGTACGTCGTCCTGCTGCGTAACACGGTGACGCAGATGGTGTACAAACATGCTATTTCCACCGTCGTGCCTGCACGTGCGGTGTCGTTCCAGGTCGCGGAACAGGGTGCCGCCTGATTCTGGCCGGATATCCCATTACATACTGGCCAGCGGGGGCTGTGCATGGGCACAGCTGTCTCGCGGCTGATCGGCTGGCCAGCCGGAAAGGAGGCCGATGCGCGCATTGATTATCAGCGTGGATCTCGGGTCACCAGACCATGTCGCTCACGCGGAAGAGTTCAAAATGCTGGCCGAAGGGGCTGGAGCGGAGATCGTGGATATTCTCACGGTCAAGCGTCAGCGTCCTGATGCCGCCTATTTCATCGGTACTGGCAAGCTTGAGGAAGCCGTGGCGCTTTCCAAGGCGCACGAGGCCGAAGTCATTCTGTTCGATCAGCCCCTGTCGCCCGCGCAGCAGCGCAATCTGGAACGCCAGATTGGCCTGCGGGTGGTGGATCGGGTCGCGCTCATTCTCGATATCTTTGCTTTGCGGGCGCAAAGCCATGAAGGCAAGTTGCAGGTCGAGCTGGCGCAGCTGCAGCATCTGTCCACCCGTCTGACACGGCTCTGGACTCACCTGGAACGTCAGCGTGGCGGTATCGGCATGCGCGGTCCCGGGGAATCGCAGCTGGAGATGGATCGCCGGATGATCGGAGATAAGGTCAAGGTGCTGCGCGAGCGGCTGGCCAAGGTCGAACGTCAGCGTCGTACCCAGCGCCGGTCACGCAATCGTGGTGTGCATCTGTCGGTATCCCTGGTCGGCTATACCAACGCCGGGAAGTCCACGCTGTTCAACGCCTTGACGCGGGCAGGGGCCTATGCGGCCGATCAGCTGTTCGCGACGCTGGATACGACAACGCGCCGGATCTGGATCGAAGGGGCCGGACAGGTAACGATTTCCGACACAGTCGGTTTCATCCGCGATCTTCCGCCTACACTGATTGCGGCGTTCCGCGCTACGCTGGAAGAAACCGTCCACGCGGATCTGCTGTTGCACGTCGTGGATGCATCCAGTCCACAGCGTGATGAGCAGATACTGGAAGTCGAGAAAGTATTGCAGGATATTGGCGCAGGAGACATACCCCGTATCCAGGTCTATAACAAAATCGACCTCGCAGGCCTGGCCTCGCGTGTCGATTATGATGTGCATGGTACGATTGCGCGAGTATTTGTCAGCGCCGCAGAGCGCATCGGTCTGGACGCGTTGCGCGGGGCAATAGCGCAGGCCGCCATCAATGCAGGGAACAATGTCAGCAATTTCCAAACTGTTCAATCTGAATGATCCCGGCTGGGGCCGGAACAACAAGCCGGGCGACAAGCGCCCAGGGCGCAACCAGGATGGTCCGCCGGATCTTGATGAGGTCTGGAAAGACTTCAATCAGCGTCTGGGCGGGCTGTTCGGCCGCAAGCGTTCCGGCGGAGGCCAGGGTGGGGGCGGCAGCTCTGCTGGCGGCCCGTCGTCGCGCGGCTTCAGGGTCGGCGCCGGCGTCATTGCGCTGGTGGCTGCCGGCCTATGGGCGGCGAGCGGCTTCTATATCGTGCAGGAAGGCCAGGTTGCCGTCGTGACGCAGTTCGGCAAGTACAAGTCCACCTCCACGCCTGGCTTCCAGTGGCGCCTGCCCTATCCGTTCCAGAATCATGAGCTGGTCAACGTTTCGCAGTTGCGTACCTTCGAAGTCGGTTTCCGCGGCAATGCGCGCAACAAGGTACTGCAAGAGTCGCTGATCCTGACCGACGATGAGAACATCGTCGATGTTCAGTTCGTGGTTCAGTATCGTCTGCGTGCCAATGGCGCGCCGGACTACCTGTTCAAGATGCGCGATCCTGACGAAGCGGTGCGTCAGGCGTCCGAGGCCGCCATGCGTGAAATCGTGGGCCGCAAGCCTATGGATTTCGTGCTGTATGAAGGTCGTACGGAAGTCGCCGGCGAGGTTCAGAACCTGATGCAACAGATTCTGGATCGTTACCAGACGGGTATCCAGGTCAGCACGGTGGCGATTCAGAACGTGCAGCCGCCTGAACAGGTTCAGGCTGCCTTTGATGATGCCGTCAAGGCAGGCCAGGATCGCGAGCGCCAGATCAACGAAGGCCAGGCATATGCCAACAAGGTTGTGCCGCTGGCGCGTGGTACGGCTTCGCGCATGATCGAACAGGCCGAAGGCTATCGCGCCAAGGTGACTGGCGATGCAGAGGGTGACGCGTCACGCTTCCTCAGCATCCTGGACGAGTACCGTAAGGCGCCCAATGTCATGCGTGATCGCATGTATCTGGAAACGATGCAGTCCATCTATGGCAATTCCAGCAAGGTGCTGGTCGATACCAAGGACGGCAGCAACATGATCTACCTGCCGCTCGACAAGTTGGTTTCGTCGGGTGCCGCAAATAATGCGGATAACAATGCTGCCCAGGCGGGCGGCGCAGCGATCCAGGCCCAGCAGGGCCGGGATGTTCCGGCAACCGGCTCGGCGTCCAGCGTCGGCGGTGGTTCTGGCTCAGGCCAGGGCGCACAGCCCTATTCGCTGACTCGCGACCGTCCCGTCCGCTAAGGAGCACCCAGTATCATGAAACGTTTTGCCGTTCCCTTTCTCATCGTCATCATGGCAGTCATCGCGCTGCTGTCGTCCTGCCTGTTCATCGTACGCGAGCGTGATTATGCGATGGTGTTCGCGCTGGGTGAAATCAAGCGCGTCATCAGCGAGCCGGGCCTGTACTTCAAGCTGCCGCCGCCCTTCCAGAATGTCGTGACTCTGGATAAGCGGATTCTGACGATCGAAACCTCGGATTCCGAACGCATCCAGACGTCCGAGAAGAAGAACCTGCTGCTGAGCTCCTACGTCAAGTGGAAGATCGCCGACCCGTTCCAGTACTACGTGACTTTCGGCGGCAACGAGCGTGCCGCCCAGGAACGTCTGCAGGCACAGATCCGCGATGCGCTGAATGCGTCCGTGAATATTCGTACCGTCAAGGACGTCGTGTCCAACGAGCGGGACAAAATCATGGATGAAGTGCGAACCAACGTGGCGCGCCGTGCTGAGCCCTTGGGTGTGGAAATCATCGACGTTCGCTTGAAGCGCCTGGAATTCGCGCCCGAGATTTCCGAGTCGGTCTATCGCCGTATGGAAGCAGAGCGTACCCGTGCGGCCAATGAGCTGCGTTCCATCGGTGCGGCGGAAAGCGAGAAGATTCGCGCCGAAGCCGACCGTACGCACGAGGAAATCGTGGCCAAGGCGTACGCCCAGGCCCAGGGGATCAAGGGTGAAGGCGATGCGGCGGCTGCCAACATCTATGCCTCAGCCTATACCAAGGATCCTGATTTCTATCGCTTCTACAAGAGCCTTGATGGCTATCGTTCGGCCTTCTCGAGTCCGAAGGATGTCATGGTGGTGGATCCTTCCTCGGACTTCTTCCGGTTCATGAAGGATCCGTCCGGCAAGTAATTGCCGTGCCGCTGAGCCGGCCGGAGGCATTTGATGCATTCCGGTTCCGGCGCCAGGATGAAAACGCGTGCTGACCGGCACGCGTTTTTTTTTGAGAGGTGCAGGGGGGAAGTCCGGGTACGCCAGGCAGGACGAGGGAAGGCTTGGAAAAATTGCTTCAGAATTGACGAGGATGGGCTGAATTGTCGGCAGTCAGAAGCGGATGCATGCAGGATGATGACATTTCAGATTATTTCTGGAAAAAATGTTTATTGCGGTGCAGCAATTCGGGCGGCAGGATTTTTTTGCTGCCTGAGTCGGGGTAATTCAGGCATTTTGGGGCTCGCTCGCGGTATGACATATTCCGACGGATTCCTGAGGGTCTCTGGCATGTTGCAGATGCACATTTTTTTGTGTAACAAGCCTGTGACGCTAGGGGGTAGAATGCTTTTCCATGGATTGTCCATACGTTTTTTCCCGGCGCCGCGGGGGCCACACCAGGAGAAGAAAACTGTACACGCTGCATGATGCAAGGCCCGTCGCGGTGCGGGCCTGTCGAGGGAGTAGCACCGATTACGCCGGATGGGATGTCCGGCGTGTATGGCTCAATGCGCTGGGGGGGCTGGCGCGATGAGATTATTGCTGCTGCTGATACTTCCTTTTGTCGCCAGTCTGGTCGTTGCACGGCTGCCGCGTGACGGCCGTAGCCGGGAATCCTGGGCAGCCGGGATCGTGGCTGCCATCGGCTTGCTGCTGACGCTGTCGCTCTATCCCGAGGTGACCAATGGCGGCGTGGTTCGCTTCACGCTGGCGTGGGCACCGACGCTGGGCCTGGATTTCTCGCTGCGCATGGACGGCCTGGCCTGGATGTTCGCCCTGATGGTGACGGGCATCGGCGTACTGGTCACCATGTATGCGCGTTATTACATGTCGCCGCAAGATCCGGTGCCGCGTTTCTTCGCTTTCCTGCTGGTGTTCATGGGCGCCATGCTGGGCGTCGTGCTCTCTGGCAACCTGATCCAGCTGGCGCTGTTCTGGGAACTGACCAGCCTGGCCTCTTTCTTCCTGATTTCGTATTGGTATCACCGCAGCGATGCGCGCCAGGGGGCGCGCATGGCGCTGACGGTTACCGCGACGGGGGGGCTATGCCTGCTCGCGGGCGTGCTGCTGCTCGGGCATATTGTCGGCAGCTATGACCTGGATACCGTGCTGGCCTCGGGTGCGCTCATTCGCGACAGCGCGCTGTATTTGCCAGCCCTGATTCTGGTGGCCCTGGGCGCGCTGACCAAAAGCGCGCAATTCCCCTTCCATTTCTGGTTGCCCCATGCCATGTCGGCGCCGACGCCGGTGTCGGCCTATTTGCATTCGGCCACCATGGTGAAGGCTGGCGTGTTCCTGCTGTTGCGTCTTTCGCCTGCGCTGGCCGGTACCGACGCCTGGTTCTGGCTGATCGGCGGCGCGGGGATGGTGACGCTGGTGCTGGGCGCCTACGCGGCGATTTTCCAGACCGACATGAAAGGGGTGCTGGCATATTCCACCATCAGCCACCTGGGCCTGATCACCCTGATGCTGGGCATGGATAGCCCGCTGGCGACGGTCGCGGCGATTTTTCACATCCTGAACCACGCGACATTCAAGGCGTCGCTGTTCATGGCGGTGGGGATCGTCGATCACGAAACCGGCACACGGGATATCCGGCGCCTGAATGGCCTGCGGCATTGCATGCCCATCACGGCGACCTTGGCGACGGTGGCGGCGGCGGCGATGGCCGGTGTGCCACTGCTCAACGGCTTTCTGTCCAAGGAAATGTTCTTTTCCGAGACGCTCTTCCTGGAGCGTGCCGGCCTGTTCCACGTGGCCCTGCCGGTCGCGGCGACGGTGGCTGCCATGGGCAGCGTGATCTATTCGCTGCGCATGATTCATCAAGTGTTCTTCGGCCCCCTGGCCACGGATCTGCCCCGTACCCCGCATGAAGCCCCGCGCTGGATGCGTTTCCCGATTGAAATGCTGGTGTTGGCCTGCCTGGTGGTCGGTATCGTTCCGGCCTGGGCTGTCGGCCCCATGCTGCAATCGGCAGCGATCTCGGTATTGGGGGATCATCTGCCGGCCTATAGCCTTGCGATCTGGCACGGGTTCAACATGCCGTTGATCATGAGCATCCTGGCGCTGGTGGGCGGTGTGGCCGTGTATGTTGTCATGAACCGCCACCTCAAGGTCGGTGAAATCGACGGCACGCCGCTGATCTATGGTTTCGATGGCAAGCGTACCTACGAGAGCCTGAAGTCTCGCTTTACCGATGGTGCGGCCTGGCTGTTGCGCTATGTCAGCACGGATAGGCTGCAACAGCAGATTCTCTGCATCCTGCTGGTCGGCCTGTTGGCAGGGGTCACGCCGTTCATGAAGGGCGAGCGCGTCGGCGCCTTGCCGGGCTGGCACGAATTCGACCCCCTGTTTGCGCTGATGTGGGCCTTTGGTGCTGCCTGCGCGGTGGGCGTGGCCTTCCAGGCCAAATATCACAGGCTGGCTGCGCTTATCATGCTGAGCGGCACCGGCCTGGTGACGGTCATGACGTTCGCCTGGCTGTCCGCGCCGGATCTGGCATTGACCCAGCTGGGCGTGGAAATCGTGACCACGGTCTTGATTCTGCTGGGCCTGCGCTGGTTGCCTATGCGTGTCGAGCAGGCAGGCTCGGCGCCGCCGAATCAGGTCAAGGAACTGCTGACCAGCTTGCGGCGCTTGCGAGATCTGGCCATTGCCGTCCTGGTGGGGTTGGGCATGGCGGGGCTGGCGTACATCGTCATGACTCACAATCAGGGCTATACGCTGTCGAATTTCTTTTTGCAGGCAGCCAAGCCGCTTGGGCACGGCAACAACGTCGTGAACGTGATCCTGGTGGATTTCCGCGGCTTCGATACCTTGGGCGAAATTACGGTGCTGTGTGCCGTAGCGCTGACCGTCTATGCCTTGTTGCGCCGGTTCCGGCCGGCCATCGAAAGCCTGGGCCAGACGCGCCAGCAGGCAGATCCCTATGCCTATGGCAATCAAGGCGTGCGGGATGGCGACCTGCCGCTGGATTATCTGATGGTGCCGGCGGTGGTCAGCCGATTGCTGCTGCCCATGGCTGGCATGGTGTCCATCTACCTGCTGTTGCGCGGCCATAATCTGCCGGGCGGAGGCTTTGTGGGCGGCTTGGTCATGGCCATGGCCATTCTGCTGCAGTACATGGTGGGCGGGACGGCCTGGGTGGAATCGCGCATGCGCTTGCGGCCCCAGCACTGGATCGGCGGCGGTCTGCTGCTGGCCGCGCTGACGGGCGCGCTGTCGTGGCTGGCTGGCCGGCCCTATATGGATTCCATGGTGCTGGAGTTTTCGCTGCCGCTGTTTGGTCATATCGCGCTGGGCACGGTGCTGTTGTTCGATATCGGCGTTTACATGCTGGTGGTGGGCGCCACGGTATTGATGCTGGTTGCCCTGGCGCACCAGTCGGCACGCAGTCATCGCGCTCGCGCTGCCATGGCGGAGAACGAAGCCGGGGAGGGCGCTTGATATGGAATTGATTGTTGCATTGGCCATAGGCGTCCTGACGGGCGCTGGCGTCTGGCTGTTGCTGCGGCCCCGGACATTCCAGACCATCATGGGGCTGTCGCTGCTGTCCTACGCTGTCAATCTGTTCATCTTCGGGACGGGCAGCCTCAGCGTGGGCAAGCCGCCAGTCCTGGACGGTGAGAAAGTTGCGGATATCGCCAACTATGCCGATCCGCTGCCGCAGGCCTTGGTGCTGACCGCTATTGTCATCAGCTTTGCCATGACGGCGCTGTTCCTGGTGGTGTTGCTGGCGGCGCGGGGATTGAGTGGTACCGATCACGTGGATGGCAAGGAGAGTGATTCGTGAGCGGCCTGTTGTCTCATTTGGTGATTCTGCCCATCCTGCTGCCTATGCTGGCAGGGGCAGCCATGCTGCTGCTGAACGATACCCGTAAGGCGGAACGCCGCCGCATCAGCCTGATATCAACGGTACTGGTTCTGGTCGTGGCGCTCGTCATGCTGGGTCTGGCAGCCTTCGAAGGGCAGACCTGGGTGCTGACGTATCGTCCCGCCAACTGGGAGCCGCCTTTCGGCATTGTCCTGGTGGCAGACCGTCTGTCCATCCTCATGCTGGTGGTGACGGCGGCGCTGGCGCTGGCTTCCATGCTGTCGGCGCTGCAGCGCTGGGACAAGGCAGGGGTGCACTTCCATCCTTTGTTCCAGTTCCAGCTGATGGGGCTCAATGGCGCCTTCCTGACGGGGGATATTTTTAACCTGTTCGTGTTTTTCGAAATCCTGCTGGCGGCGTCTTATGGCCTGCTGTTGCATGGTTCGGGTCAGGCACGGGTGAAGTCGGGCCTGCATTACATTGCCATCAATCTGGTCGGCTCCTCGCTGTTCCTGATCGGCGCTACCTTGATCTACGGCAGTGTCGGCACGCTGAACATGGCGGAGCTTGCGACGCTGGCAGGCCGCCTGGATGACAAGGCCCTGGCGATGTTCCAGTCCGGGGCGGCGATCCTTGGGTGCGCCTTCCTGATCAAGGCGGCCGCCTGGCCCATGAACTTCTGGCTGGTGCCGGCCTATATTTCGGCGGTGCCACCGGTAGGCGCATTGTTTTCCATCATGACCAAGGTGGGTGCCTATGCCGTGTTGCGCCTGACCTCCTTGCTGGCGTCGCAGGACAGCCCGCAGGACTTCACCTCGTTTGCGAGTACCGAGGTCTTTGCCGTCGGTATCCTGACCATCGTGGTGGCGGGCGCAGGCCTGCTGGTTTCGCAGGATATGCGGCGCCAGGCGGCGTACAGCGTGATCGTATCGGCAGGCACCTTGCTGGCTTGCATCGGCTTCGGGAAGATGCAGATCATCGCGCCAGCGCTGTATTACCTGGTCAGTTCCACCTTCGCCGTTGGCGCGCTTTTCCTGCTGGTGGATCTGATCGAACGCAACCGGCCGTTTGGCGCAGATGTGCTGGCCTTGAGCCTGGAAGCCTTCGGGGTTCCGGATGATTCGCAGGCCGATACGGAGCAGGCCGATACGGTGGTGGGAATCACGGTGCCTGCCGCCCTGGCCGTGCTGGGGGGCTGTTTTGTGTGCGGCGCGCTGATTATCGCCGGCCTGCCGCCGCTGTCGGGCTTCATCGCCAAGTTCGGCATGTTTGCCGCTGCGTTGGGCGATGCCGGTTCTTCCGAGCCCGTGTCGGGGCGTGCCTGGGTGTTCATCACGGTGGTGTTGCTCTCCGGGTTGGCGGCGATTGTTTCGCTGTCGCGCGTTGGTATCCGCACGTTCTGGGTGGTCGAACGTCAGCGCGTGCGTCTGAGCTTGATGGATATTGCTCCGGTGCTGTGGTTGCTGGGGCTGTGCGTGCTGATGGTGATATTTGCCGGGCCGGTACTGAGTTACCTGGATCAAACCGTGCAATATCTCTCTGTGCCTACAGGCTATACCGATGCGGTACTGGGTGCTGCGGCGGGAGGTGCGCAATGAAGAAATGGTTTCCTTCCTGGCCGGTTAGCATTGTTCTTTTCCTGATCTGGATCCTGCTCAACCAGAGCCTGGATGCTTCCACACTCTTGCTGGCTGCCGTGCTCGGCTGGTTTGGCCCGTACATCACCCAGCGCTTGCGGCCCTTGCAGGCCAAAGCCAGGCTGGCGCCGGTGATTGTGCCGCTGGCGCTGCATATATTGTGGGATATCCTGCTTTCCAATCTGGCGGTAGCCGGGGTGATTCTCGGCGGGCAGGCGCGCCGCCAACGCTCGGGTTTCATCCAGATTCCGCTGGATTTGCGGGATCCGCACGGGCAGGCCGTGCTGGCGGGGATCGTGACTGCAATTCCGGGAACCGTCTGCACGGGTTTCAGCGAAGACCGCCGCCTGATGACGCTGCACGTGCTGGATCTACGCGATGAAGGCGCCTGGGTGCGCCTGATCAAGTCGCGTTATGAGCGTCCCCTCATGGAGATTTACGAATCATGAATCCGATACTGAATTGGGCATCCGGCTTTGCTTTGCTGTGCTTCGCCGTCGGCCTGGGTTTGTGCATGATCCGTATGATGCGCGGCCCGACAGCGCAGGATCGTGTGCTGGCGCTGGATGCCGCCTACATCAATTGCATGTTGATCCTGCTGGTGCAGGGGCTGCGCGCGGGCAGCAGCACCTATTTCGAAATTGCGCTGCTGATTGCCTTGTTCGGCTTTGTCAGTTCGGTCGCGATTGCCAAGTTTCTGCTGCGTGGGGAGGTCATTGAGCCATGACGGAATCGGAACTCGGTACCGCCGCATCGGTGTTGATCGCATTCCTGCTGGTCGCGGGCGGCCTGCTGGCGCTGATCGGCTCCATCGGTCTGCTGCGCTTGCGCAATTTCTATCAGCGGCTGCACGCGCCTACCCTGGGCAATACCTTGGGGTGCGGCTGTATTCTGGTGGCCAGCATCCTGTACTTCAGTCTCTCGGAAGGGCGCCTGGCGTTTCATGAAGTGTTGATCACGATGTTTATCGTCATGACGGCTCCCTTGAGCGCCATGCTGTTGAGCAAAGTCGCCTTGTACCGGGATGGACGCGAGGCGCGCGCACGTGAGCCGGCGCAGGAAGAGACGCCTGAAAAATCTGAGTAAAAATACCTGAGCGCAACCTGCGCGCGAGCCCGCATGCAGGTGTGTCGTGGCCAGGTACAGGCGGATGTACTCAGGGGGGCGAGGCAGGCCGGTCACGCTGCGTTCGGGTTCCGAACGTGAAGTTCCAAACGTGAGGATTCCAATGCTTGCCGGGCTGCCGCGTGATAGGCGGGTCAGCAAAGCCCGAGCGCTGCCAGGGAGCAACTGGCATTGCCGGCAATGATCAGGTGATCGACCAGCTTGATATCTACCAGCGCCAGGGCCGCCTTGGCTTTGCGGGTCAATTCGATATCCGCTTGGCTGGGCTCCAGCGAGCCGGAAGGATGATTGTGGGCGAGGATCATGGCGCTGGCATGATGGGCCAGCGCCGAGCGGACCACTTCCCCGACATACACGGATGCCTGGTTGGTCGTGCCTTGTGACAGCGTGCGGCAGGCCAGCAGCCGCAAACGGTTGTCCAGGTACAGGGCAATGCAATGTTCAATGCGCAAATGGGCCAGGTGCGCGGCACAATAACGGGCGACGGCTTCCGGTTGCTGCATGACGTTGTCGTCCTGCAACGCTTCCGCGCAGGACCGTCTGGCCAGTTCCATGGTCGCGACAAGCTGGCAGGATTTGGCTGGGCCCAGTCCCGGAATGGCGGCCAGTGCCGCCCGATCTGCCGCCAACAGCTGGCGTAGCCCGCCGAAACCTTGCAATAGCTGCCGTGCCAGGCTCAGAACGGGCGTGTTCGCAGTGCCTGTACGCAGCATGATGGCGAGCAGTTCAGCGTCTTCCAGGGCGGCAGCGCCGTAACGAATCAGCCGTTCGCGGGGCAAGAGCGGGGTGCTGGTTTGGGTTTCTGGCATAAGTCACTCTAAAATGGGGGATTGATATCCAACTCGCTACGGTGGCAGACTTTGAGCGCGACAGCTGAACCAGTGAATGCTTCGATCCATGCGGATTCGTACCTCACCTTGAATTACCGCATTGTGCTGGCCTCCGGGCCGGCGCAGGGTTCTGTGTTTGCGGATACTTTCGATGGCCGTCCGGCGACCTTGCAAATGGGGATCGGCCAGTGGGCGCCTGGGCTCGAAGAAGCCTTGCTGGGTCATCGTGAAGGGGATAAATTCAGTTTCACCGTTGCGCCGGCCCAGGCCTACGGGGATCGCAACCCGGAATTGGTACAGGCTGTCACGCGTGCGATGCTGGAAGAGCATGCAGGCCCCGATGCCAGTTTCACGCCGGGGGATATGGTGGAGTTCACTGCGCCCAATGGCCTGCGTTATTCCGGCGTGCTGAAATCCGTCAATGAAGACCACGCCGTTTTCGATTTCAATCACCCGCTGGCCGGGATTGCGTTGACGGTGGATGTGGCCATTCTTGGAGTGCTTTGATGACGAGCGTAGAGACACCGATCAGCGCGGGCGAGATCGTCCTGGCCCAGCCCAGGGGGTTCTGTGCCGGCGTCGATCGTGCCATCGACATCGTGGAGCGGGCGCTGGAGCTGCATGGCGCGCCGATTTATGTGCGGCATGAAATCGTGCATAACCGCTATGTCGTATCGACGCTGCGCGACAAAGGCGCAGTCTTTATCGACGACCTGGACCAGGCGCCCAAAGGGGCCATCGTGGTGTTTTCGGCCCATGGCGTGTCTCAGGCAGTCCGCAAGGAGGCCGAGGATCGCGGGCTGAACGTGTTCGACGCGACTTGCCCCCTGGTGACCAAGGTGCATATCGAAGTCAAGCGCATGCGGGCAGCAGGGCGCGAGGTCATCATGATCGGCCACCGGGGGCATCCTGAAGTCGAGGGGACGCTGGGGCAGGCGGACGATGGCATCTATCTGGTGGAAACGGCCGAAGATGTCCTGACGCTGAGCGTTCAGGATCCTGACAATCTGGCCTATGTAACGCAGACCACGCTCTCGGTGGATGATGCGGCCGTGGTGGCGCAGGCCTTGCGCCAGCGCTTTCCGACCATTGTCGAACCCAAGAAGAGCGACATCTGTTATGCCACGCAAAATCGCCAGGATGCCGTGAAATTCATGGCGCCGGATTGTGACCTGGTATTGGTGGTCGGCAGCGTCAACAGCTCGAATTCAAACCGTTTGCGCGAAGTGGCGGAGCGTCTGGGTACCGATGCGTATCTGATCGACCGGGCTGATGCCATAGATCCGGCCTGGCTGGAAGGTCGCCAGCGCATCGGCATAACGGCTGGCGCTTCCGCGCCGGAGGTATTGGTGCGAGAGGTGATAGACCGGCTCAAGGAACTGGGCGCCTTGTCTGTGCGCACCTTGCCAGGAGAAGAGGAAAATGTGGCCTTCCCCTTGCCCAAAGCGCTATCGCGCAAGCTGGTGCCTGAGGTGGGCCCGGAATCCGCGGCCAATAATACGCAATGATGTGGGTTGATTCCCTGCGCCCGGCGAACGCTTCCAATCGCGAGTTTCACCGCGCATAGCTTCTGTACGGTGAAGGCTGCGTCAAACGCCCGATGCCCCATGGCATCGGGCGTTTTTCATTGCCAGGCACTATCCGGATTGACGTGATGCCTGCCGCTGCCTGGTCGCCATGCAGTGGCTACCGGTACCTAGGCATTGCTGCGTGCGCACATTTTTCATCACTTTGGGTCTCTATGAAGATGAAAGTGATTCCAGTGGGTATCTGAACAGCATCGAGAAAGTTTCATTCTATTTCAGTCGGTAATTCGTATTTTTTTATTCTGATATTTCCATATATGGAAAGATGATTTGCGAATTTACGCTTTTTCATACTAGGGATTCTACGCATACTGTCGTCACTGTCATCGTTTTGACATGTTCCCGCAAACGAACCAGAGCGCGGGAAGCAGACATATAAAACCGTAGGAGTTGCACAAATGAAAGCACTGAAACAAACCCTGTCGTTCGCCCTGGTTGCCGTGTCTGTGGCGGGTGCCGCCACAGTGCATGCTGCGACTGATAACCCTAACGACCTGCCGCCGCTGCGTGTCGGCACCCCGCTGAGCTCGCAACAAGTCCAGGCAGAACTGGCGCAAGCCCAGGCGGCCGGTCTGACGAATGTTCGTCCGAATGACTTGCCGCGTCTGAATGTCGGTACGCCGCTGAGCCGCGCCCAGGTTCAACAGGAACTGCAGCGTGCACGCGCTGCCGGCGAAATCGAACAGGTCATCAACTGAGTTGTAATCGCTGTGCCAGCATCTGCCGAGACTATGGGTGGATGCAATGAAAAGCGCCTGGATACGTTCATGTATCCAGGCGCTTTTTTTACGGGCACTAAGGAGGCTGCCTCGCAAAGTGCAAGGCAGCCGGCCACAGAACCCCTTGAGCAGAGATTCCCGGGCTGGGGGATTACAGGTCTATCGGCTGAACCTTGGAGCCTTGCAGCGAGACACCGGCAGCCAGACCGGCATTGTTCAGCACGAAGCCGACGACCGGTTGATTGATGGTATTGCTGTCCAGAGAGCCGTTGGCACCCAGGGTGGCCAGGGCGACGTTGGCGTCGGCGCCGACGGCCCAGCCGCTGCTGCTCAGGAAGGAGTCGAGCGCTTGCTGGGTGGTGAAGACCAGGACGATGGCACGGGATTGAGCGCCTGCCTGGAAGCCGATGGAACCACCACCCAGGCTGTAGTAGCCCTGGGTTACGCCGTTGACGCGCAGGGCGCCCTTGCCGTATTCGCCGCCGACGATGAAGCTGGCGCTCATGACTGAGGGGAATACCAGCACGCCCTTGGATTGCTGGATCAGGGTTTGGGAGCCGGGAGCCGCGCTGTAGAGGCGGCTCAAGGTCGAATTCACGCCGGCATTGATCTGGCTGCGCTGTTCAGCGGCGCTGGCCGTGTCATTGGGAGTCGTGGTGGTGCAGGCCGCGAACGTCAGGCTGGCAAATGCCATGGCGCATGCGGCCAGGGTACGACGAGAGGAGGAATAGCCTTGCTTGCGCATCATCAGTCTCCATTGTGCTGGATTCGCCGGGCGCGAAACGCCATGGCAGGATTGGGCATCAGGATATGCCGCCATAGGCGTTACATATCCTCAACGTATCATGCGAGCTTACTGTGTTCTCAGGATGGCGTAAACGAAGGAATGCGACAAAGCGTAATTCGCGTCTGCGCTGCGTCAAAAGACAAAGAAATAACGCCGGCACGAGGCCGGCGTCGGAAGTAGCGGAATGCAGGGGCGCATCGTTAGCGATGCGCCGACCTTGAGGCGGTCTATTCCGTGATGCCGGCGGCAATTTTGCGACGGCGCACGAAAATATAGGAAATGCCCAGGAATACAAACCAGAGGGGCGTGTAAATCAGCGCGACGGCCGTGTCCGGTTTCTGTGCCAGGGCCCAGAGGACGAAGGCAAAAAAGATATACACGACAATGGCGGCGGGGATGCCGCCAGGCATCTTGAAGTCCGAGGCGGCATGCAGGGCAGCGCGTTTGCGGCGGTACTGGATGTACGAAGCCAGGATGATGGACCACACGAAAATGAACAGCAAGGCAGAGATGGTGGTCATCAGCGTAAAGGCTTCCATCACGCTTTGGCCGGCATATAGCAGTACCACGCCGGACAGCAGGAAGACGCAGGAAAAGAACAAGGCGTTGACCGGTACCCGGCGGCGGTTCAGGCGGCTCAAGCCCTGGGGAGCGTCACCGCTGGAGGCCAGGCCGAACAACATGCGCGAGGTCGAGTAAATACCCGAGTTGGCGCTGGATGCGGCAGAGGTCAGCACAACGAAGTTCACAACGTGCGCGGCAATGGCCAGGCCGGCCAGCGAGAACATGGCGACGAAGGGGCTGGTATCAGGGCTGATCTTGTCCCAGGGTGTGACTGTCATGATGACAAACAGGGCGCCCAGGTAGAACAACACGATCCGGATAGGAATGGAGTTGATGGCCTTGGGCAGATTGCGGCGCGGATTTTCGGTTTCGGCGGCAGCAGTACCAACCAGTTCGATACCCACGAAAGCAAACACGGCTATCTGGAACCCGGCGACGAATCCGCTGAATCCATTGGGGAAGAATCCGCCATGTTCCCATAGGTTGCCTACCCGGGCGGGGGTGCCGTCAGGCAGCTGGAAGTGGTTCAGCAGCATGACCATGCCGGTAATGATGAGCGCGCTGATGGCGACGATCTTGATCAAGGCGAACCAGAATTCGATTTCGCCGAAGTTGCGCACGGAAGGCAGGTTCAGCACCAGCAGGACAAGGATCAACCCCATGGCGGGGATCCATAGCGGAAGCTCAGGGAACCAGAAGGCGACATAGCCCGCGACGGCTACTACATCGGCCACGCCGGTGACGATCCAGCACAGCCAGTAAGTCCAGCCGGTGAAATATTTGGCCCAGGGGCCCAGCAGGTCGCCGGCGAAGTCCGCAAAGGAGCGGTATTCCAGATTCGACAGCAGCAACTCACCCAGCGCCCGCATCACGAAAAACAGCATGATGCCGATGATGGCATAGACGAGCAGGATGGACGGGCCGGCCAGTGAAATCGTTTTTCCCGAGCCCATGAACAGGCCGGTGCCGATTGCGCCGCCGATGGCGATCAGTTGCAGGTGGCGATTCGATAGATTGCGCGCCAGATGGCCGCCTTCCGTCTCGGAAACAGCGCCGGATTGTCCGGATTCCGTGGAGCTGGACATTGCTGGTATCTCCTGGTGTTTGCCGCCGGGGGTGCTTGGGTCTGGGGAACAGGCCGCCATTCAGCTTGCGGCAGCGTTAAACATGGTGCGCTGCGGCAAATGTCGCAGCAAGCTACGCAGTGTACGGCAATCAGGCCGAATTTGCGGCGCGTGAGATTGGTGTTTTCCCGAGGGCGATATCAGCCAGGCAGGCCGCCCCGTCAGGTCGATGCCAGGCGGGGCGGCCGATAGGGAAGATGCCGGTCAAGGCTCAATAGCCGACGGTGAAACGCTGGCGCGAGTGAGCGGGTTTTTCCAGTTCGTCCACCAGTGCGATGGCGTAGTCCTCGAACGAAATACGGCTGCCTGTTTCATTGCTGAGCAAGGTGTCTTTACCCAGCCGGAATTGGCCGGTGCGTTCGCCAGCGACGAATTCTGCCGAGGGTGACAGGAAGGTCCAGTTCAGCGCTTTTTCGGCGCGCAATTGTTCCAGGAATTCGGCACCCTTGGTGGCTTCCGCCAGATAGGCGGCGGGGAAATCGGGAAGGTCCAGCACGCGTTTGCCGGGGGCGACTTCCAGGCTGCCGGCGCCGCCCACGACCAGATAGCGCGGCACGCTGGAGGCTTTGACGGCTGCCAGCAGGGCGGCGGTATCGCTGGCGGTGAAATGCACGGCACTGATGACGGCATCATGGCCGCGCAGCGCCTCGATCAGGCCGGCCTGATCATAAACATCTGCGCGACGGGCAATCACGCCAGGCAATACGGCGATTTTTTCGGGATGACGCGCCAGCGCGGTCACTTGGTGGCCGCGTCGGGAAAGCTCCTGCAGAATGCGCGAGCCGGCTTGTCCGGAGGCTCCGATAAGGGCGATATGGGCCATGTGTGCTGCTCCTTGAGTCTTGTGCGGGTGTGAGGGAATGATGTCCAGGCCGGCGGCATACCGGCGCTGGCAACAGGCGCCAGGCAGGAGGGATGCGAGTTTCATGCCTGGTTCCTATATTGGTATGACTTTGTGGTCTATAGTCTAATTAATAGACCAATGGGGAAATACTAGGTGCTTTCGCCACCTTGCGCAAGAAGTCATCAGCGCATGATCAGGTCACGGCACGCTGACCATCGTTGCGGCAAGCCTGCGACGGTGCAGGTAGATTGAGGTGGCGGGCGCAGTGTCTGGCGTCTGTCGCCCTATACTTTCCATCTGCGGCAAGCGCAGGCAACCGGGACACAATAGGTAAGGATATGACTGGAGAATGGCAGAGTGGCGAGACGGCAAGCGGCGGCGGGCGTGCGCCAGGCAAGGTTTCAGGTGCGCTGGCATTGCCGGCCTGGCAGCCCTGTCCGATCCGCGATGTGCTGGATCGCATCGGGGATCAATGGAGCCTGCTGATACTGGAGGCGCTGGGACGCGAGCCGGTGATGCGCTTCAATGAACTGGGCCGGGAAGTGTCGGGCATTTCACGGCAGATGCTGTCGCGCACGCTCAAGCGTCTGGAGCAGGATGGATTGGTGGGCCGTACCGTTTATGCGGAGGTGCCGCCCAGGGTCGAGTATGCCTTGACGGCGCTGGGGCACTCATTTCTGCAACCCATGCGGGCGCTGGTGAATTGGGCTGACGGTCATCACGATCAGATCCGGGCCGCCAGAGTGGCCTATGGCGAGCGCGAGGGCGTCTGAACGGCAAGGATGGCGTTTCAGGGTCAGCGTAGATTGCCGAAGGTGTCGCAATCGCGCAGTCGGCCGCTGTCATATCCGCGCTGGAACCATTCCATGCGCTGGGCCGAAGTGCCGTGAGTAAAGGAGTCCGGTACGACGCTGCCGCCATGGCGGCGTTGCAGGGTGTCGTCACCGACGGCGCTGGCGGCGCCCAATCCGCTCTCGATATCGCCCGCCTCCAGGATATTGCGTTCGGCTTCGGCATGGTGAGCCCAGACGCCCGCATAGCAGTCGGCCTGCAACTCCAGCTGGACGGAAAGGCGATTGGCCTCGGTGCGGGAGACGCGCTGCTGCGTGTCCTGCACGCGTTTCAGCGTTCCAAGCTGGTTCTGGACATGGTGGCCGATTTCATGGGCCATGACATAGGCACGCGCAAACTCGCCGGGTGCACCCAGCTTGTGTTCCATTTCGTCGAAGAATGCCAAGTCGAGATAGACGCGGGTATCAAGTGGGCAGTAGAACGGCCCCATGGCGGCTTGTCCGGTTCCGCAGGCGGTCGGTGTGGCGCCCCGATACAGCACCAGGACGGCATCCTGGTAACGGCCATTGGTTTGCGCGTTGAAAATGCCGCGCCAGGTATCTTCCGTATCGCCCAGCACGCGCGCAACAAATTGCCCCTGTGCATCATCGGGTGTGCCGGTGCGTGCCGGCTGGCTGGTGGCGGGGCCGCCGCCATCGGCCATTTGCAGGACGACGCTGGGGTCGATGCCAAAATACATGGCGACCAAGGCCAGAACAATCGTGCCTACGCCCAGGCTGCCGCGACCGACACGCGGGCCGCTGCGGCGGCGGTCTTCAACGTTCTGGCTGGCTCGGGAGCGGCCCAGGCGCATGGTGAGTTCCTATGGTGTCGAGTAATGGCGAGGCGGGGCGAGGCGGCGTATGCGCTACGGCTTGAGTGCCTCTGTGCGGGCGCGCTGCGTCAGCGCGGCCCCGCCAGCAAGCTTAACGCGCTTTGGAGCAGGGGTGCCGATTTGCGGGCCGCTTGTGACTATCCTTGACGGCCCGGCCGGTCAGCCCGGTTCAGGGGGAAGCCGAGCGGAGGGAAACAGCCGGCGTGGTTGCGATGGACGGTATGGCGCCGGGCGCATCTGGCGATGTTTGCGCCGCTGCCGGCAGCGCTGCCGTGGTTTCCCGTATCCAGGTATCGCTACGCGGATCACGGCGCCACAACTCATAGGCTTGCACGGTCCCTGCCTGTCGGGCGGCCAGGTGTAGCGTGCCGGCCACGATGCCCAGCGTGGGCAGGGAGCCGGCATGGGGAATCAGCCGCAAGGGGGCAGCGTCTTCTTCGAGTACCCAGACAGCGCCGCCAGGTTGCTCCAGGGCGGCAATGACCACATCGCCATCGTCATCCAGGCCAATGGCAGGTTGCCCGACGTAGCGCAGCGCCAGGGCTTCTGGCGCCTGCCAGCTGGCTTCCGGGCTGGCGCGGCTGATGTGGTATAGCTGGCCGTCCTGGCCGCGCAAGTACAGCTCCTGTTCACCTTCATGCGCCAGGACGGCCAGGCCGCCACTGCTGAGCGGTGCCGCCAACTTTTGCCAGGGTGTCCAGGTCAGCGCCGGGAATGCCTGTTGCGAGGTATATAACACGCCATTCCGGGCAAGCGCGAAGGCCTGCAGCTCACCGCTGTCTGCCTGCAACAGGGCAAGATCGGCGCTGGCGCCGCTCAACGGCGGCAGCGCTTGCCAATTCTGCCAGCGCCAGGCAGCGTCTGTGTGCCGGGCGGCGGGCGCAGCGGGGATGGCGCGGCTCCAGTACAGCTGCCCGTCGTTGCCCAGGGCAATGGCATGGCTGCCCTGGGGGGACAGTACGGGAGGCCGCATGATGCGCATGCCGTCCAAGGCCTGCCAGGCTTGCCAGGTGCCGCTGGCAGGGTCTTGGCGCGTACTGTGGACGATACCCATGGCGTCGCGCAGCAACAGGCCGGCAGCACCGTCTGGCCAGGCAAAGGATTGCGGCGCTTCCGCGCTGTGGCTGTCCAGTGCCTGCCAGCCGCCGGGCGAGGCGCTCCAGGTGGTTGCGGCGTTGCTCCATTCGCTGGTGGTGGCAAGTATCAGGCTGCCGCGGCTGTCGGCCGCCAGGGCGGCGGGCATGTCGTGGCGGGTCTGATAGTAGCTGCGCGCGACCCAGGCTGCGGTAGGGCCATAAGGTTGGTGGCAGGTCTGGCCTTGGGCGCAGTAGCGCCGGTCCAGCCAGGCATAGCGCAGGAAGGTGTCCGTTTTGGCGGCCGTGGCGGTGGCGCTCAGATTGGCTGCCCTGTCCTGGGTGGGGTAATCGACATAGCCAATCGCCGTGTAATGGCCGGGCAATTGCTTGATGGCATCGCGTGTCAGCCGGGCGCTGGCGATATGATCCGGGTGGCCATGACCGGCGCAACGCCAGCACAGGGAGGTATAGGGAATGGCGCTGGTGTCATCGAGGTGCCGGATGGTTGTCGGTTGATACGCGTGGATCAGCGCTGCCAGGGTATAGACCAGTGCTGCGCGGTCATACCGTTCCTGAAAGTCTCCCAGGGTGTCCACGCTTTGCCCCTCGATGGACTCCGCCTGGCTCAGTGGCGTCAGGCTGCCCCATCCATGGCCCAGCCAGGGGTCTTGCAGGCGCATATGCAGCAATTGAAGGCCAGGCCGGCCCTGCAGCCGGTAGCGTGCCAGCGTGTGGCCGGCCACGTTGATCCGGTCTTCCTGCCATTGGTCCGGCAGGCCCGCCATGTGGGCATGGGCAGCGCGAACCGCGCGCTCGCGCTCCAGCATGTAGGGGACGCCTTCATCTCTCTCGCTGGCGGTAAGGTACAGCACGGCCAGGCAGCCGCCTGCCTGAACCACGCTTTGCAGATCGGGGTTCATGAATAGCAGATCGTCATCCATATGGGCGACGACAGCGAGATCCCGTATGCCATGGCACGGCATGGCATCGCGGGCAGGCCAGGGGTCTGCCGCAGCAGGAGGCGAAATGGCGGATGAGGCGGGGGCGGGCGGCGCAGCCGCATGGCTGGTGGCGCCTAGGACAAAGCAGGCGGCGCAGCTTGCCAGGTGGTGTGCAGCGACGCGCAGGAGAGAGAACTGCATGATGGCGATAGGGTGGAAAACCGGGCGGCAGAAATCTGGAGGAGGATTATGCGCCTGAAATATGACCATGCGCGGCACGGCGCTCCGCTTCACTGGCCACGGCGTGGATTTTTTAGCGATCAGCAGTTTTCGGCGGCAGGGATTCTCGTCGATAATGCCGGTCGCAATCGGTGGCGCGGTAATGGATGCAATGGAGCTGGAGTGAGAGATGGGATTAGCAGTTTGATGAATGGCCGATGCTGCCGGCACGGGGAATGCGCATGAGTTTGCTGCCCGATCGCCAGGATATACACGGCATGGCCAGTTTCGGCGCAGGCCCGTTCGTTACCTTGCGCCGTTTTGTCCAGCATGGCCGCCTGATTGTCTGGAATGCGCGGCAGAATCGCAAGGGCTTGATGCGCACGGCTCGGGCGCAAGAGCACGCGCTGCTGCCTGTGTGGCGTACGGCTGGCTACAACCGCAGCGTGGGTGCGCTGTTCGCCCTGGGCGCTTTCCTGTTTCTTGTCGGGGCAATGCTGTCCTTGATTCCAGGTAGCCTGGGATGTTCGGTACGGCAGGTCAACATCGTGTTTTTTCTGGGCTCCGTGCCTTTTACGATGGCAGCCTATATGCAGCATTTCCAGTCTGCCAATGCGCCTGCATTGCCGGGTCCGGATCCGGCCGCGCAGGCAGATTTGCCGCGTATCCAGTTAATTGGCTGGCATCCGCGCAGCGCGGGCTGGCTGAGCACGCTGACGCAATTTCTTGGCACGCTGGCCTTCAATATCAATACCTATAACGGCATCGTTACGCCGGATAACTGGTCTCTGCAGGATACCCTGGTATGGGCGCCTGACATGATAGGGTCGCTGCTGTTCCTGGTGTCCGGCTATCTGGCGATGCTGGAAACCAGCCATGCCTATTGGAGCTGGCGTCCGCGCGAGCTGGCCTGGCAGATTGCATTCATCAATCTCCTGGGCTGCATATTCTTTATGACGGCCGCGCTGCTGGCCTATGTCCCGCCGCATCAGGAGGCAGCGTGGATGGTCACGCTGGCCAATGCCCATCTGTGGCTGGGGGCCCTTTGCTTCATGCTGGGCGGACTGCTGTTGGTGAAGGAAAGCCGCCAGGCCGATCCCTTGGCCTGACGGCTGGCTGGATCAGGCGCGGCGCGCCTGGTCGATGGCCTGGCGTGCGACAGTCCAGCTGGTGGCGTTCGGGCGTGCGTCGTCCAGCGGTGGTGGCGCATCGTATTGCGGATAGGTGTCGCGGATGGCGGCCTGCAGCACTGGAGGGAGGGCGGCAATGCCATCGACCGCCTGGCCCATGGCATTGAATACCATCAGGCCGGGACGGCTGCCCATACGCATGAATGGCAGCCAGGGAGCGATGCGTACCCAGGCCAATGCTGCACCTGCTGTATCGGTGTGGCGGTTCAGCAAGGTCTGGCGATCGGCGATGAAATCGAAAATTTCCATCGCATGATAGTGATTGCCGACGTGATCCTGATAGTCGCCGGCCAGCGGATTGGGATAGAACAGCGGAATTTCGGCAGGAGCGAAAACCCGCTCACCCTGCACCCGGAATGGGGCCGCGAAGGGGCGGCCCTGCGGGTCGCGTTCGAAGAACGGACGTTGGTTGACCGGATCGTTGGCGACATGCATGACTTCAACTTCCTGAGCGGTCCAGGGGTTGTGCCAGGTTTGCAGCGGCATTCCGCTATATGGATCCAGATAAAGCATGAGTTCGCGTGATACCAGCCGGAAACCGGTGCCGCGCACAGGGTCGTGCAGCGTGCCGGCCTGACGGATATTCATGCCTTCCACGCGAAACAGCAGACGGTCGGGCTCGCCTTCGCGCCGGGCCCAGGCATGGCCTGACCAGTGATAGACGACCGCTTTGCCGTCCTGCGTTGACGCATGCAGTTTGCGTACCGCTGCCAGGGCATCAGGCGCTTGTGAGAGATCCAGCAGTGCCGCGGACGGCGGGGGCGAAGTCTCTGGAGAGGAGGGGGTAGCGTTCATGGGGTGCGGCTCCGAATGCTGCCAGGCCATCGGGGCGGCGTTTCATCCGGCTGTCGGCATGACAGCCGGCGCAGCGGTTCCGGCAGCGCGGCAAAGGGGGCAGCATACCGGCATTTTTCGGTCGGCCCAAGCCTGGCGTGAGCCGACCGGCGCGCATTCAGCTCGCGGCGTGGGACGATTCGAGGTGATGAATGTCCTGGGGGCGGAAACGAAAGCGCATGCGCTTGGGCGCCGTGGCACGGCTGGTGAAGGTCGGGCTGCCAAACAGATCGACCACCATTTCCACGGTGCTGACGATGGGGCGTTGGCTGCCGGCGAGCACCAGGGTCACGCGATCGCCGATCTTGATGTCGCGGGCATTGCTGCTGCCGGTATTGGCGTTGGGGATCAATTGATCCGGATAAATATTCTTCAACATAATGGTTTTCCTTGTTGTTGTTATGGGCAGGGGCACGAGCTGTTGCCTGCGGAAGGTTCCGCAGTGCTGGTTTGAGCCATGGGCCATGCCTGTAATGAATAAAAGACGGCCACAGGCGCCGATGGGCAAAACCGGGTGGCGTGGAACAATGGAGGGAGAGCCCGGCGGTTTCGGCTATCGGGCGCAAGCCGGGACTGTACTGTCGCAGCGTGACGCCAGGGATGAAACCTGCGGGAATCTTCGAAATCTGCGTCTAGCCCTGGTTGGGACGGGGTAGCCGCATGGGCGCGGGATGTTGGGGAATCGCCGGCGCCGGAAAGTGAAACGGCCTGTATTTCTACAGGCCGTTCAGAATCTGGTGGGTTGTGTAGGGTTCGAACCTACGACCTACGGATTAAGAGTCCGCTGCTCTACCAACTGAGCTAACAACCCATGCTCTTGTTCGACTGACTTCGATGTGTTTCGTTGTGTGTCGAGCGAAGAATTGAATTATACGACGTTTTTTTTGCCTGTCAAAGTTTTTTTTCGATTTCGTGAAAAAATTTTCACCGGCAAACTTTCTGGCGGACCATCAATCGGTATCTGATCTCACCATCAGTACCGGTGAACCGCCGGAAAGGGTGGGATTTTGCCAGAAAATATATTGTTTCGGCAAGTTTTCAAACCCTGGCGCTGAAAACAGCCGTGTCTCCGCTTGTTGCCAGCGGCGCCTGGACGCTCAAAGCGTGTCTTCGTCGGTACGGAACCAGCCTGTGAGTGACCAGCGTGTGCGCTGGCAGGGAAGTACGGCATGGGGAATGGTATCGGCACGGAAGAGTGCCAGCCTGCCCATCAAAGGCGCTACGCGCGCAACTTCACGTTCAGGGGTGCCAGGGTCGTAAATGCACAGTTCGCCGCCATCACCTGGCTGCCAGGTTTCGTTCAGATACAGCACCATGGAAATTTTCCGATAGCTGGTGTCACGGTGCTGATCTATGTGCCGGGCATAGCCGGCGCCCGATCCATAGCGGGCGTAGTGGCATTCCAGGCGTTTGAGACCCAGGAAGAAATAGCGGTTCAACACGACTTGCAGTTCGTGGAACCAGGCCCTGAAATCGGTGCAGGCGGGATGCGGGTCGGTATCGTCCAGCCAGCAGATCGTGTCACCGCGGATATCCGTGTTGCGCTGTTGCGTCAGGGAGCGGCCGATGCGGGCGGCGTGGAAATGGCCGGTTTCCCAGCGGTGCATGCCCTCTGCCAGCAGACGATGTGCCAGTTCCGCTGGAATGATGTCGTCAGACACTGTCCAGCCTTGATGTTCCAGATCATGCAACAGCCTATCGGGGATGATGGGCACGATGCGCGGCTACCGCAGGGAACGCGTGAACTGGGGCAAGGTATGCGATCGCAGTCTCCGGAGAGGGAAAAAATCGACGGACGCCGATTTTATCGGAGAGCAGGGAGAAAGAAAATTGTTTTTTGCTCAGCGAATGAGCAATTCGGTGCGGCCGGAAGGGCGCTGGTTCGGCCGCCCGGCGGTGCTTAGGCGTGCTGGGCCACTTTATGCAGCAGTTCGCGCAGCATGGCGCGTTCCGCCGTACTGAGATGGCGTAGCAGATGGCGTTCCATTTTCAGTGAAATGTCGTGGCTCTGGCGGGCCAGCGCTTCGCCGTCCGTTGTCAGGACGATATGCACCGAGCGGCGGTCGGTGGCGTTCGGCTCCCGGGTCAAGAGGCCGCGCTGGGTCAGGCGATCCAGCATGGTCGTGACATTGGGGGCAGGGATGGCAAGCGCCAGGCTCAATTGTTTTTGCGTCACATTGCGGTTGTGCGCGATCAGCAAAAGCATGGAAAACTCGGCAGGTCGCAAATCCAACGGCTTGCCGATGTGCTTGAAGAACGTTTTGCGCGTCGGGACATCTGCCAGCGCTAGCTGGTGGCCAAGAACATGCTGCAAGCAGCTGAGATCCAGGGCTTCCAGATCTTCAGCGGCATCGTGAGTGAGGGTATCCATGGCCATAATCATAATAGAGCCCGGCGCGCCCGCGTCAAAGAGCAGGGAGCCAGGGCAGCGCGGCCTGCTGTGCGCCAACCAGGCGCAGGCGCAGCGCCAGTTCCGGCAGCAGCCACTCCAGGCCATAGCGGCAGGTGTCCAGCTTGGCGGCATACCAGGGGTCGGCCTGTTCCGTGGCCGACAGCGCCAGCACGGTGCGCGCGCTGCGCAGCCAGGCCCATCCCATCAGCAGCAGGCCGGCGGCATGCAGATAGTCATCGGCGACGCGCAGCGGCCATTCCGGGTCTTGCGCAGCCCCTGCGGCCAGCGCGCGGGTGCTGTCTTCGAAGGCCTGGATGGATTGGTGCAGGTTGGCGGCATGCGCTGCCAGCGATGGCAGTGCGGCTGCGGCGTCGGCATCGGCCCGCAGCTCGGCGAGCAGATCCAGCAGCGCTGCGGATGGTACGCCTTCAGGCGTCAAGGCCTTGCGTTGCAACAGGTCGATGGCCTGAATTTCGTTCGTGCCCTCGTAAATCATGGCGATGCGGCTATCACGCACGCTTTGCTCAATGCCATATTCATGAACGTAGCCGTGCCCGCCCCAGATCTGCAACGCGGCGTTGGCGCCATAGTGGCCGTGGTGGGTCAGATAGGCTTTGACGATAGGGGTGAGCAAGGCCACCCGGGCGCCTGCGTGTCGGCGTCGGGCCTCATCAGGATGCTGTTCCGATTCGTCCAGCTGCACACCGGTCCAGTAGGACAGGACGCGCAGCCCTTCGGTCATGGCTTTGAGCGACAGCAGCGTGCGGCGCATCGCAGGATGCAGGGCGATCGGGTCGGCAGCGCCGGCAGGCGTCCCTTCAGGGCGCAGGCGCGCACGCGACTGCTGGCGTTCCTGGGCGTAGCGCAATGCATTCTGGCTCGACAGTTCCAGGTGGCCCAGGCCTTGCATGCCGACTTGCAGGCGGGCGGCATTCATCATGACGAACATGGCATTCAGGCCGCGATTGGGTTCGCCGATCAGCCAGCCGGTTGCCGCTTCCAGGGACAGAACGCAGGTTGCGCTGCCCTTGATGCCCATCTTTTTTTCGATGCCATCGCAGCGTACGGCATTACGGGTGCCGTCAGGCAGGATGTGGGGCACCAGAAACAGGCTCAGGCCACGGCTGCCTGCCGGCGCGTCGGGCAGGCGGGCCAGCACCAGGTGGACGATGTTCTTGGTCAGGTCCTGCTCGCCACCGGAAATGAAAATCTTGTTGCCGCTGATGCGGACTTCTGCGCCAGGCCCCATTTCGCCGACCGCTTGGGCCCGTGTGCGCAGCAGCCCCAGATCGCTGCCCGCATGGGATTCCGTCAGGCCCATGGTGGCCAGGTATTCGCCGCTGACGATCTTGCGCAGGTAGGTTTCCTGCAGTTCAGGCGTGGCGTGCGCTTTCAGGCATTCATAGGCGCCATGCGCCAGGCCGGGATACATGGCCCAGGCATGGTTGCAGCCTGCCAGCATTTCATAGAAAGCCGCATTGAGCAGTTGCGGCAGCCCCTGGCCGTCCCAGGCCGGGTCGCAGGCCAGCGCGGGCCAGCCGCCTTCGCAAAATGCGTGATAGGCGTCACGGTAGCCGTCAGGCGTACTGACCGCGCCATCCTGCCAGCGGCAACCTTGCAGGTCTGCCGGGCTGTTGATGGGCAGCAGCACTTCCTTGGCAAAACGGCCGGCTTCCTGCAAGACCTGGGCTGCCGTGTCGGCGTCCAGGTCTGCGAAGGCAGGCATGGATGCCCACGATGCAGGTGCCTGGAGCACGTTGTCGATGACAAAGCGCATATCGCGCAGGGGCGGATCATATTCCCACATGTGATGCTTCCTTCCAGTTCGCCGGATGGGCCGGCGCGAAACAGAAATATTCGGACCATGGCCCCCGCACGGCAAGTGCGGATGGGGGCCTGGCGTATGGCAGAGCGGGCTCCAGCCTCCGCCGGAACCGGATGCGCCTGAGCCTGAGCCTAATGGTGGGCCGTGCCCAGGTAGGTCTCGGCCACTCGCGGGTCATCGGCCAGGTCGGTGGCCGGGCCGTGCAGCGCCACATCGCCGGTTTCCAGAACATAGCCGTAGTCGGCGATTTCCAGCGCAGCACGGGCATTCTGCTCAACCAGCAGGATGCTGACGCCGGTGGCGCGCAATTGTTCGATGATGCGGAAAATTTCCTTGACGATCAGCGGCGCCAGGCCAAGGCTGGGTTCGTCGAGCATCAACAGTTGCGGTTCGCCCATCAGGGCGCGACCGATGGCCAGCATCTGGCGCTCCCCTCCGGACAAGGTGCCGGAGAGCTGGCTTTGGCGTTCACGCAGGCGCGGAAACAGTTCGAAGACCTGTTCCAGCCCTTGTGTGGCCGCACGCGGATGCAGCAGCGAGCCGCGCAGCCGGTAGCCGCCCAGCAGCAGATTGTCGCGAACGCTCATGGTGCTGAAGAGCGCCCGGGTTTCTGGCACCAGCGCCAGCCCTTGCTGCACGCGGGCTTCCAGCCGGCTGTTGATGATTTCCTTGCCTTGGTAGCGAATGCTGCCTTGCGCGGGCAGCACGCCCATCAAGGCATTGAGCAACGTGGATTTACCTGCGCCGTTGGGGCCGATGATGGTAACCACGCTGCCTGCGGGCACATGGAAATCCAGTTGATGCAGCACTTCGGCACGGCCATAGCCGGCCGTCAGGCCACGAATTTCAAGAAGCGGCGTTTGGCTCATTTCAGTGCTCCGTTCCCAGGTAGGCGGCGCGTACGGCCGGGCTGGCCTGTACTTCGGCGGGCGTGCCTTCGATCAGTCGGGTTCCGAACTCCATGACGACAATGCGATCCGTCAAGTTCATGACGAAGTCCATATCGTGTTCTACCAGAAGCAGGCTCATGCCTTCGGACTTGAGCTGACGCAGGACATGGGCCAGCGCCTGCTTTTCCTTGTGACGCAGGCCGGCAGCCGGTTCGTCGAGCAGCAGCAGGGCCGGGTCGGTGCACAGGGCACGGGCGATTTCCATGAGGCGTTGCGGGCCGAGCGCCAGGTTGCCTGCCAGTTCATGCATCTGGTCGGCCATGCCGATACGCTGCAACTGGCGTTCCGCTTCGGCGAACAGCTGGCGTTCTTCTTCGCGGTTGAGTTTCAGCATGGCGCCCAGGGCGCCCGAACGGCTGCGCAGATAGCCGCCGAGTGCGACGTTTTCCAGCACGGTCATATCCGGCATCATCTTCACGTGCTGGAAGGTGCGCGACATGCCGCGCCGGGCGATGTCGCGTGACCCCAGGCGCGAGACATCCTCGCCCCGGAAACGTACGGTGCCGGAGGTCTTGCGCAGCACGCCGGAGACCAGGTTGAACGTCGTGGATTTGCCAGCGCCGTTGGGCCCGATCAGGCCGATGATTTCGCCCGCACGGATGCTGAAGCTCACATCATTGACGGCGACCAGGCCGCCAAACTGTTTGCGGATGGCATCGACTTCCAGCAGCATCGAACCGGCTTCAGGCTGCGGGCGGCGCGGCAAGGGGGCGGCGTTGCCCCAGTCGCGGACGCGTTGCCGGCGCGGCAGGCGGTTGATGAAGGTAGGGAACAGCCCTTGCGGCATGTATTTCAGGATCAGGATCAGCATGATGCCGAACACCACGATCTCGAAACTGCCAGTCGCGCCGATCAGCTTGGGCAACAGTACCTGCAGTTGATCTTCGACCAGCTTGACCACCGCAGCGCCGGTAAAGGCGCCCCAGATGCTGCCCACGCCACCGGCGACGGCCATGAACAGATATTCGATGCCGAACTTGATGCCGAAGGGCGAGGGGTTGACCGAGCGCTGGAAGTGCGCGAACAGCCAGCCGGAGACGGCGGCGAACAGAGCAGCGATCAGGAAGATCTGTACCTTGTAGCGGAAGGTCGAGATCCCCATGGCCTCGGCCATGGTAACGCCGCCCTTGAGGGCGCGGATGGCGCGGCCGGTACGGGAGTCCAGCAGGTTGACCAGCGCGCCTGCACCCAGGAGCGCAAAGCCCCAGATCAGGTAATAGATATTGCGGTCCTGCGTCATGTCCAGGCCCAGCAGCGGAATGGCAGGGACGCCGGCGATGCCGTCGAATTTGCCCAGCCACTCCATATTGGCCATGACGTAGTTCAGGGCCAGGCACCAGGCGATGGTCGCCAGCGGCAGGTAGTGGCCGCTCATGCGCAGCGTGATCCAGCCCAGAATCAGGGCGCAGGCGGCGGTCAGCAGCAGGCCCACGATCAGGTTGAACCAGGGGGACAGGCCCAGCTGGGTGGACAGATAGGCCGTGGTGTAGGCGCCGATGCCCACAAAGGCCGCCTGGCCGAAAGAGGTGAAGCCGCCAATGCCGGTTAGCAGCACCAGGCCCATTGCCGGAAGGGCATACAGGCCGATGTAGTTCAGCTGGGTAATCCAGAACGCGGGTAGCGGCAGCTGGGGCAGCAGGGCGATCAGCAGGACGAAAATGATGAGCGCCCAGTTGCGCTTGGGGGCGCTGCGTGGAATCAGGGAGTTGAGGGAGGTATCTGTACTCATGATCAGTCTTCCTCGGTATGCGGATCGCGCAGGGAGCGCCACAGCAGCACGGGCAGGATGAAAGTGAAGACGATGGCTTCCTTGAAGGCGCTGGCCCAGAAGGAACTGAAAGCTTCGATGATGCCGACCAGCATGGCGCCCAGCAGGGCCATGGGATAGCTCGACAGCCCGGCAAAGACGGCGCTGATAAAACCCTTCAGGCCGATCAGAAAACCGCTGTCATAGAAGATCGTCGTGGTCGGCCCGATCAGCAGGCCGGACAGGGCGCCGATAAAGGCGGCGACGGTAAAGGATTGCTTGCCTGCGGATTCGGTCGAGATGCCCATCAGGCGCGCGCCCAGCTGATTGACGGCAGTGGCGCGCAGCGCCTTGCCACGCAGCGTGTGTTCGAAAAACAGCCACAGCAGCACGATCAGGGCGACGGTGATGAGGAAGATGATGATGGTTTGACCAGACAGCAGCAGGCTGCCCAGGCTCATCTGTTCATCCCAGAGTGCCGGGGTGCGGAAGCCTTCGGCGCCGAAGAAATACAGGCCCAGGCCGGTCAGCGCGAAGTGCACGCCCACCGAAACGATCAGCAGTACCAGCACGCTGGCATTGGCCAGGCTTTGGTAGGCCAGGCGGTAGATCAGGGAGCCAAAGGGCGTGACCAGCGCCAGTGTCAGCAGCATCTGGGTCAGCAGCGAGGGCTGGCGCGGTGCGATCCAGATGGTCAGCGCAGAGATCGCGACCGGGAAGGCCAGCGTGCGCAGCAGGCGGCTCAGGATCTGCACAGCGGACTGACGCTGGCGCAGGTCGGCCACCAGGTCGAGGACGGCGGCACAAGCCGCCATCAGCAGCAGGAACCAGACGGTGCCGGGCACCTGGCCGAGCTGCAGCATGCCCAGCGTCAGGGCACCGAAGGCGACGTATTCACCCTGAGGAAGATAGATGACTCGGGTGACAGCAAAAACCAGCACGGTCGTCATGCCCAGCAGGGCATAAATCGCGCCATTGGTCAGGCCGTCCACAAGCAGGATACTGGCGATGGAAAAGTCCATGAGCGATATCGGCGATAGGGATGAACAGGCCCGCCGGCGTCGCGCTGACGGGGCCTTGAAGAAGAAACGGCGGAAACTCAGTCGGCTTCGAGCACCCAGTCGCCGTCCACCACTTTCATGATGACCGGGCTTTCAGGGGTGAAGCCCCAGTGGTCGCTGTCAGTGAAGTCGATGACCCCTTGAGAAACCGGAATGGCAGGCAAGTTTTCCAGGGCGTCGCGCAGGGCGGCCCGGAATTCAGGCGTACCCGGCTGCGCGTGCTTCAGGGCTTCGGGAACGGCCTGTTGCAGCAACAGCAGAATGTCATAGGTATGCGCGCTGAACTGATTGCGGGTACCTGCGCCGAAGGCTTGTTCGTAGTTCTGGACAAAGTCGGTGGCCGCGGTCTTGGAGGGGTTGCTGGCAGGCAGCTGTTCGGCGATCACGGCCGGTCCGGACAGGACGTAGGCACCTTCGACGGCCTTGCCACCGACGCGGATCAGGTCGCGCGAGGCGGCAGCGTGGGTTTGGTAGATCTTGCCCTTGTAGCCGCGCTCGACCAGCGCACGATGCGGCATGGCGGCGCCGGAGCCCGAAGCCACGACCAGAATGGCGTCCGGTTTGGCGGCCAGCAGTTTGAGGGTCTGGCCAGTCACGCTGGTATCCGTGCGCTGGAAGCGCTCGGTGGAAACCAGCTTGATGCCGTATTTTTCGGCCAGTTCCTGCATGTCCTTGAGCCAGGTTTCGCCATAGGCGTCGGTGTAGCCCAGAAAGCCCAGGGTTTTCACGCCTTGCTTGGCCATGTGGGCCAGGGCGGCATTGGCCATCACGGTGGAGGAGTGCGCCAGGCGGAAGGTCCAGGCGTCACGGCCGGGCGGGACGGGTACCGGGGACAGGGCCAGCTGCGGCGTCTGGGTTTCCATGGCCACATCGACGATGGCCAGTGCCGATGGCGTGGCGACCGAACCAACCAGCATGTCCACTTTTTCTTCGGTGACCAGACGGCGCGCATTGCGGGTGGCGGTCGTGGGGTCGGTGGCATCGTCCAGGACGATGATGTTGATTTTCTCGCCGGCGATTTCCGCAGGCCAGAGCTTGAACCCGTTATTGCTGGGGATGCCCAGCGCTGACGTAGCGCCTGTCAGCGGCAGGATGGCGCCGATGTTGATGTCGGCCTGAGCCGGAAAGGCGGCGGCAATGGCAAGCGTGGTGGCGAGTTTCAGAGCGGTGCTGGGGCAGTTCATGTTGTCTCCTGATTATCTGGCATTTAGTTATTAATAATAATTAAAAATGCGATGCTCTAGCATAGGGGAAACCCCAAATATTGATGTTTTTATAGGGGTTTTCGTTTCTGTATATAGATACTATCGTTAATTATTTTTAGTGAGTCTTGGCAAGGATCGCAGCTTTGAGGCCGCCCCACTCTGCCTGGAAGATGGCCGCGTCCATGAGGCGTGGGGAGCGAACGATGGGCCGGAAGGACATATGCGCCAGAATGTCGCGTTCGATATCCACGCCGGGGGCGACTTCGATCAGTTCCAGGCCTTCCAGGCCAAGCTGGAACACGGCGCGTTCGGTGATGAACAGCACATCCTGCTGGCGTTGCGCCGCGTCATGGCCGTTGAAGGTGATTTGTTCGACCTGTTCCACGAACTTGCTGCTACGGCCTTCCTGGTCGATGCGCAAGGCGCCATCGGCGACAGTGATCTTCAGGCCGCCAGCGGTGAACGTGCCGCAGAACACTAGCTTGCGGGTGGATCGCGTGATGTTGATGAAACCGCCGCAGCCGACCGGACGGCCATTGAATTTGCTGACGTTGACGTTGCCTTGGGCATCGACTTGAGCCAGGCCCAGGAAGCTGGCGTCCAGGCCGCCGCCATCGTAGAAATCGAACTGCGAGGTTTGTTCGATGATGGCCTGGGCGTTGTAGGCCAACGCGAAATCGCCGCCTTGCGCCGGAATGCCGCCGGTAACGCCGCTTTCGACGCTGAGCGTCAGCAAATCGGCGATGCCTTCTTCGGCGGCCACGGCAGGGATGCCGGCGGGAATGCCTATGCCCAGGTTGGTAATGGCGCCGGGCGTCAGTTCCAGCGCGGCGCGGCGGGCGATGACCTTGCGCTCATCCAGCGGCATCGGTGGCAGGCTGCCCAGCGGAATGCGGACATCGCCGCACAACGCGGGGTTGAACTGCGTGGTGATGGTCTGCAGATGGTTCTCGGGTTGCGCGACCACGACATAATCCACCATGATGCCGGGGATCTTGACCCGCTTCGGGTGCAGGCTATTGGCCTGGACGATGCGTTCGACCTGGGCGATCACGATCCCGCCGCTGGCACGCGCCGCCTGAGCGATGGCCAGCTGTTCGAGCAGCACGCCTTCCTTGTCCAGCGTCAGGTTGCCGGCCTCGTCGGCCAGCGTTGCGCGGATGATGGCGACGTCGATCTTGGGGCATGGGTAGTAAAGCCACTCCTCGCCCTGGAATTCGACCAGGCGCACCAGGTCTTCGCTGCAGGTGCTGTTGAGCTTGCCGCCTTCCTGGCGCGGATCGACGAAGGTGCCCAGGCCGACTTTGGTCAACAGGCCGGGGGAGCGGCTGGCGATGTGGCGCGTGAGCTGCGACAGTGAACCCTGTGGGAAGTTGTAAGCCTCTACCTTGCCGTCATAGACCATTTTCATCATTTCGGCACCGGTCTGGCCGAAGTGGCCAGCAATGGTGCGGCGGATCATGCCCTCATGGGCGAAGTGCTTCATGCCGCCGTTGCCGCTGTTGCCGACCGCGCCGCAGGCCCAGGTGGTGAGCTGGCGCGGATGGCCGGTTTCGAGGAATTGTTGCTCCAGGCCCTGCAGAACTTCTTCAGGCAGGCTGGACATGGCCAGGCCGCCCAGGAACAGAGTGGCGTTGTCGCGGATCAATGCGCCCGCGTCCTTGGCTGTGATGATTTTCATGCTGATGACCTTTCGATTCGTGGATGTCGCCGGGGGTGGACGTGGCGCTGACTTGTCAGCCCGGCTTCGCCTGTAGGTATGCGTGGCCGGGATCAGCGGCTGCTGTCGCTGACGCGGATGACGGTAGCCAGGCCGGTATCGCCTGCCGCGCAGCCGGTGAACAACCCGGTGCCGCCGCCGCGCAGGACGAGTTCCTCGATCAGTTCGAGAATGGCGCGCAAGGCCGTGGGTGCCTGAGGGTGGCCCCAGATGATCGGGCTGCCGTAGTTGTTCATCTTTTCCCAGGGGAAGCCGGTATCGCGCGCCAGGGCGATATCGTTGACGGCGAAGGGGTTGTGCGTCTTGATGGCGTGGATATCGGCAATCGTGAGGCCGCTGGCCTGCAGGGCGCGGAAGGTGGCGGGGGACGGCGCCATGGGCATATGCGCGGGTTCCACTCGCGCCATGCCGAATCCGAGGATTTCAATGGCGATTTCCGGGCGAGTGGAAAGCTCGCGGGCGCGTTCCCGCGTGGTGACGATGGCACCCGCATTGCCATCGGCAGGGTGGGTCTGGCCGCCGAAGGTGATGGTGCCGCCTTCGCGGACGGGCTTGAGCTTGGCCAGGCCTTCGGCTGTGGTGGGGAAAATGCCTTCGTCGGCCTGCAGGACGCCAAGGTCTTTGCGTCCTTTGGGTGGCGTCAGGGGCGCATCGACCATATAGCGCTTCTGGAACGCGCGGTCGTTGGCCAGCGCTTCCAGGTATTGCTGGTAGCGGTGCAGCTTGAGAGCGTGTTGTTCGGCCGTGTCGATGCCATAGCGCTGCGCGACGTTCTCGCCGGTTTCCAACATGGGCTTACCGGCATAGGGGTCGCGCGCCATGTTGTCTGGTACCCAGCGTTCCGGCGTGCCATAGCCGCCAAGGCCGCTGGGGTCGGGGTAATAGAGCAACGGGCCATTGGACTGCTTGTCTGCCATCAGGAGCAGTGCGCAGCTGGCGCTGCCCATGGCGATTTCCTGGCTGGCCATCAGCAGCGCACGCACGCTGGTGGCGCAGGCCTGCTGCACCGATGGGCCTGCCACGCGGTCTATGCCCATCATGCCAGTGACATAAGGCAAGCCGTAGAAACTGCCGGGGTAGGGGTTGGTGGTGCCAAGAATGGCCAGGTCTATCTGGGACAGATCCACATTCCGGTCTGTCAGGGTGTTCTTGGCTACCTGGGCGACCAAGGGGAGCGGGTTCAGCGTAGAGAGGCTGCCTTGCCATTTGGCGAAAGGCGTGGACCAGTAGATGCCATAAGGAATATGGGCGCGCATACGGTAGTCTCCGTTTTGGCTTTTGGTTCTATTAGGGAACTATTCTTTGTTTTCTTTCTGTGTAAAAACACATTTTTATAAGGGTTTTCACTAGTCAGAATGCTTGTTTACAGACCAAATTATTTATAAACTATAATCAAATAAACAGCAAGAAGGCGTACCTCAATGAAGAATTTCGAGCAGTATTCCAATCTGACGGTGGAGATTGATGGCGCCGTTGCGCTGATTGGCCTGAATCGCCTGGAAAAGCGCAATGCGCTCAATGACGGTTTGATTCTGGCGTTGCGCGATGTCTTTGAATCGCTGCCGCTGGAAGTCAAAGCTGCCGTGCTGCATGGCAAGGGCGAGCATTTTTGCGCCGGCCTGGATCTCAGCGAGCTGAGCGAGCGCGACGCCGAGCAGGGCATGCATCATTCCCGCATGTGGCATCGGGCCCTGGAGTCCGTGCAGTTCGGTCGTATTCCCGTGGTGTCGGCGCTGCAGGGGGCAGTGGTTGGCGGAGGGCTGGAACTGGCTTGTGCCACGCATATCCGCGTGGCTGATGCGACGACTTTTTACGCGCTGCCAGAAGGCGCGCGCGGCATTTTTGTGGGTGGCGGCGGTTCTGTTCGGGTGCCGCGCCTGATTGGCGCGGCACGCATGGCCGACATGATGTTGACCGGCCGTGTTTACGGCGCCGAGGAAGGGGAGCGGGTCGGCTTTGCACAATATCTCGTGCCGGCGGGCGAGTCACTGGCCAAGGCGCGTGAACTGGCGCAGCGTATTGCGGGCAATGCGCCCATGACGAATTACGCGTTGATGCATGTGTTGCCGCGGATTGCTGAAGCGCCGGCAGACAACGGTCTGTTGATGGAGTCGCTGGTGTCAGCCATTGCGCAATCCGCGCCGGAAGCCAAGGTGCGCGTGGCGGAATTCCTGGAAGGACGGGCAGCCAAGGTGCGTTCCGGTTCGTAATGTAGTCGTCCGGGCGTGAAGAGATCCGGTTCACCGACATCGCGTCCGAAAGATGGGTTTTCAGAGGGATCGAGGAGACATAAAGTGACTTCTGAAGTGAAGAATGCGGCGCAGGCCGCACCGCGTTATCGTGCCATGCGTTATGGCGTTGATGCAGTGTCCGTGGAACGCCGGGAGAATGGCGTTTGCTATTTGCGTGCCGAGGCTGAGTTGCAGCCTGCCGCCACCAGCATGGGCAGCCGTCTGGCTTATTGGGCCGAGCGGCGTCCAGGGCACACCTTGTTTGCCCGGCGTGAGCGGCTGGCCGATGGCAGCCTGGGGGAATGGGTGCACCTGAGCTACGCCGAAGCGCTGGCGCAGGCTCGCCGTATCGGTCAGGCCTTGCTGGATCGCGGTCTGGATGCAGAACGCCCCGTCGTGATTCTGGGTGAGAACAGCCTGGAGCATGCCGTGCTGGCCCTGGCATGCCTGTATGTCGGTATTCCGTATTGCACGGTGTCGGCAGCGTACTCGACGTTGGCGACGGATTACACCAAGTTGCGTCGGGTGCTGGAAACGTTGACGCCGGGGTTGGTCCTGGCGGTGGATGGTGCGCAGTATGGCCGGGCCATTGATGCCGAAGTGGCCGAGGACTGCGAGGTCTGGCTTGAGCGTGATGATGGCTGGCAGCGTCGGGCAGGCCGCCAGGCCTTATGGCGCGATGTGCTGGTAACGCCGGCCGGGCCGGCGGTGGATGCGGCGGCGGCTGCGGTCACGCCTGAACATATCGCCAAGTTCCTGTTTACCTCTGGTTCGACCAAGTTGCCTGCTGCGGTGATCAATACGCATGGCATGTGGTGTTCCAATCAGCAGCAGCTGGCGCAGTCCATTCCGCTGGTGCAGGATCCGGATCTGACGCTGGTGGATTGGCTGCCCTGGAGCCATACGTTTGGCGGCAATCACAATTTCGGTATTGCGCTCTACAACGGCGGCTCCCTGTATATCAACGACGGGCGCCCGACGCCGGCCCTGATCAAGGAAACGCTGCGCAATCTGCGTGAAATTGCCCCGACGGTATATTTCGATGTGCCCACGGGTTTTGAGGCCATTGCTGCCGCAATGCGCACGGATGATGCCTTGCGGCGCAATTTGCTGTCGCGGGTCAAGCTGTTCTATTACGCGGCGGCCGGATTGGCCCAACCGATCTGGGATGCTTTGCATGCGTGCCAGGAGCAGGAATTGGGCGAACGCATTGTGATGGGGACGGGGCTGGGCATGACCGAATCCAGTCCGTTTGCGCTGTTCGTGAACCACCCGGATGTGCGAGCGGGGGATCTGGGCGTACCGGCGCCAGGTTTGACGATCAAGCTGGTGCCCAATGGCGACAAGCTGGAGGTGCGTTATCGGGGGCCGAATATTACGCCGGGCTATTGGCGTGATGCGGAGGCTACCCGTAAGGCGTTTGACGAGGAAGGCTTTCTTTGCACGGGCGATGCCGTGGCCTGGGTCGATCCGGCAGCGCCGGCGCGCGGCCTGCGTTTCGATGGCCGGATTTCCGAGGATTTCAAGTTGTCCACCGGTACGTTCGTGAGTGTCGGGCCGTTGCGTACGCGTATCGTGGCGGCAGGTAGTCCGTATCTGGCGGATGTAGTTTTGACCGGTTTGAACCAGAAGGATGTCGGTGCCATGGTGTTTGTTTCGCCAGCCGCCCGAGAGCTGGCGGGGGCTGATGCAGAGACGCCACAGGCGGAAGTGAATGCGCATCCTGCCGTACGCGCTGCCTTCCAGGGCATTCTCGATACCTTGGCTGCGGGCGCGACCGGCAGCGCCAATCGGGTTGCGCGCATGGTGCTGCTGGAAGAGCCGCCGCAATCTGCGGTGGGCGAGATTACGGACAAGGGTTCGATCAATCAGCGCGCCGTGCTGCGGCACCGGGCTGCGCTGGTAGAGGCGTTGCACGAGGGAACGGCGCCTGGGATTTTTTACCCCTCTGCCAAGAAAAAGGACTGAGAGATCATGGATATTCAAGGTGTAGCAGCATTGGTGACCGGCGGTGCTTCCGGTCTGGGTGAGGCGACGGCGAGAGAGCTGGCGCGGCGCGGCGCCAAGGTGGCGATTCTGGATCGCAATGGCGAGGCCGCCGCACGTGTGGCGGCAGAGATCGGAGGCCTGGGCCTGGCTTGCGATATCACTGATACGGCCAGCGTGGAGCAGGCGTTGGCGGCTGCGGCCCAGGCGCATGGCGCCGCACGTATTCTGATGAATGTTGCCGGGATCGGGACGGCCAAGCGGATTGTGCAGCGTGATGGCAGCGCGGCGCCCTTGGAGGATTTCTCCCGGGTGGTGCAGATCAATCTGATCGGTGCCTATAACGTGAGCCGTTTGTTTGCCGCCGCTTGCGCGGCTTTGCCGCCGCTGGAGGATGGCTCGCGGGGGGTGTTGCTGTTTACGGCGTCAGTGGCGGCGTTCGATGGCCAGATTGGCCAGCAGGCCTACAGTGCTTCGAAGGGCGGGCTGGTCAGCATGACGTTGCCGATGGCGCGCGATTTGGCGCGTTATGGTATCCGGGTGGCCACGATTGCCCCGGGGTTGTTCAAGACGCCTTTGATGAATGAGTTGCCTGAAGAGGTGCAGCAGACGTTGGCCGCTTCCATTCCGTTCCCGCAGCGTTTGGGCAAGCCTGAGGAGTTTGCGGGGCTGGCCTGCCATTTTGTCGAGAACGATCATCTCAATGGCGAGGTGATACGCCTGGATGGTGCTTTGCGTATGGCACCGCGCTGAGCGGGTGTGGCAGTCCGGCCTGTGGCCGGCAATGAAACAGTAGGGGAGTAGAAGTGGTGCAACGCGAATCCATGGAATATGACGTCGTTATTGTCGGCGGCGGGCCGGCTGGCCTGGCGGCGGCGATTCGCCTGAAGCAGCTGTCGGCCCAGGCTGGCAGCGAGTTGGGCGTTTGTGTGCTGGAGAAGGGCGCGGAGTTGGGCGCGCATACTTTGTCGGGCGCCATCATGGATCCGCGCGCGTTGAGCGAGTTGTTGCCGGATTGGCGCGAGCGCGGCGCCCCGCTGGAGGTGC
>NZ_CBCSIQ010000027.1:0-55971 GCF_965139615.1 Kerstersia similis | reverse complement strand
TCCGCCGCCCCCTCCTCCGCCGCCCAAACCGCCGGAAGAGCAGGTGCCAGACCCGGAAATCGCCCTTGAGGAAAAACGCAAGGCCGAGGAAGCACGCAAAGCCGAAGAGGCTCGCCGTGCGGAAGCCGCACGCAAGGCAGAGGAAGCGCGCAAGGAAGAAGAAGCACGCAAGGCCGAAGAAACCCGCCGGGCGCAGGAAGCCCGCCGAGCGGAAGAGGCGCGGCGTGCCGAAGAAACGCGCAAGGCGGAAGAAGCCCGCCGTGCGGAGGAAGCCAAAAAGGCCGAGGACGCCCGTAAGGCCGAGGAAGCCCGCAAGGCAGAAGAAGCGCGGCGCGCGGCCGAAGCCCGCCGTGCCGAGGAAGCCAGACGCGCTGAAGAGGCTCGCAAGGCGGAAGAAGCCAAAAAAGCTGAAGACGCCAGGAAAGCCGAAGAAGCCCGTCGCGCGGAACAGGCTCGCCGCGCCGAAGAGGCCCGCAAAGCGGAAGAAGCACGCAAGGCCGAGGCGGCACGCAAGGCAGCCGAAGCCAAGGCGGAACGTGATCGCCAGCTGCGCGACGCCATGCGTGGCGACGTCCTGGGCGCTGCCGGCCTGCCCGGCGGCACGGCCAACCGCAATCAGGCCGGCGGCGGCGATGACAGCGGCTATGCCGCCCAGGTGCGTGCCTGCATCAAGGCCGGCGTGTCGTTCCATCCGACAGCAGAACAACTGCGCGGTGGCAACCCGGCTGCCGAATTCGTTGTGCAGTTGAACCAGAGCGGCCAGGTTCTCAATGTCGGCCTGCGGCGTTCCTCAGGCATTCCGACCTTCGACCGGGCCGTGGAAACCGGCATCCGCCGTTGCAGCTTCCCACGACCGCCTTCCGGCAAGTATCCGGAACGGATCGACGTCATTTATCGTCCGAACGATTGATGGCAACCCGGCATGCCCTGACCCGCTCCGTCCCGTTGCCTGCTCCGGCAGCGCAGCCTCTTGCCGAGGCTGCGCTGCCAGTGATACCGAAGCAAGCAATCGTGACAGCGGCGTCACACATGCCGAACCCGACACACGGTATCCTGTCTAACCGGCAGGGCACCGTCCGCGACAGACCCGGAACTTGCCGTGGCCGCCATGCAAACATGGCAGGTTTTCCGCCAACCACCGGCAAATACCCTGCAACGATAGATGTAAGCTATCGTCTATACGATTGAAGATCAGGAGCACATCAACATGACTTTCCCGCCTCTCATACTGGCCTACCGAAACCAGCAGAATCTGCTGGCAAGCTGGATGCAAGGTCTGCTCGGCCTGCTGGTACTGGCTGCCATGTTCCTGGCCCTGCCGGCCGCCCATGCCCAGTTGCGCGTCGATATTTCCGGTACCGGCGCACAGCAGTACCCCATCGCCATTGCCGATTTCAGCGATGATCCGGCCGGCCGTGAAATCTCCCAGGTCATCCGTGCCGACCTGTCCCGCACCGGCCAATTCCGCCTGATCTCCACGGGTGCGGCACAACCGCGTTCGGGCGATGAAATCAACTTCGCCGAATGGCGCGACCGTGGCGCCGATACCCTGGCCTACGGCACCGTGACACAAGTCGGTGGCCGCTATGAGGTTCGCTACCATCTGGTCGATACCGTTCTGGCCTCCCAGCTGGACGCGGCGGTCTTTTCCGGCACGGCGCCGGAGCTGCGCCGCATCGCCCACCAGATCGCGGATCGCATCTATGAAAAGATCACCGGCGTGCGCGGCGTTTTCTCCACCCGCCTGGCCTATGTACTGAAACAGGGCAATACCTACGAGCTCCAGATTGCCGATGCCGATGGCCAAAACCCGCGCGTCGCGCTGCGTTCGCGTGAACCCATCATTTCACCGACCTGGTCGCCCGACGGCAAGAAGCTGGCCTATGTCAGCTTCGAATCCGGCAAACCCGTCGTCTATTCCCACACCCTGGCCACCCGCGAACGCCATGCCGTCGCCAACTACAAGGGCAGCAACTCCGCCCCAGCCTGGTCGCCCGACGGCAACCAGCTGGCAGTCGTGCTGACGCGTGACGGCCTGTCGCAGGTTTACGTCGTGAATGCGGACGGCTCCAACCTGCGCCGCGTCACACGCTCGCCGCTGATTGATACGGAACCTGTGTTCGCCCCGGATGGTCAAAGCATTTACTTCACCAGCGACCGGGCCGGCAGCCCCCAGATTTACCAGGTAAATTTGGATGGGAGCAACACTCGTCGTGTCACATTCAACGGAAATTACAACATTTCTCCGAGGGTTTCCCCCGACGGACGGCGCTTGCTGTACATTTCGAGGCGCGAAGGCGGTTTCCGGGTCGCTATGCTTGACTTGGCCACGGGAACGGAAACGCTGCTGACCAACGGCAGCGACGACCAGTCCCCCAGCTTCTCCCCCAACGGCCAGCAAGTGTTGTACGCTGCCGTAAATGGTGGTCGCGGGGTACTGTCGGCCGTATCCAGCGATGGCCGCGTCCGCCAGACGCTCTCCGTATTGAACGGAGAAGTCCGCGAGCCAACCTGGGGACCGTTTCCGCAGTAATTAATGACTACTGGCCATGGCTAACATGCCAATGGAATCAGCCTGCCTGAGCCGCTGCACCTTGATGGCCCTCCCGCCGTGCAGCACCAGGGCAGGCAAGTTTATTGGCACCATGCTTACAAACGTGTGTATCTCCCCTATCTGATTTAAGGAAATATCATGAGATCGCGCTTCGTCAAATTCTCCTCTTTGCTGGCACTGAGTGCAGCGCTTGCAGCCTGCAGCAGCGTGCCGCTCGATGACTCCGCTACCAGCGCCGGTCAAGGTTCGAACGGTTCCTCCACGGGTGCCATCGGTGGCGGCAGCGCCTCCGGCCAAATCCTCGATCCGTTCAACCCGCAAAGCGTGCTCGCCCAGCAACGCTCGGTGTTCTTCGATTTCGACAGCTATGCCGTGCCCGAGCAATACCGTGAATTGATCGAAACGCACGCCGGCTACCTGCGCGCCAACGGCAACCAGCAAGTCGTGCTGGAAGGCAATACCGACGCCCGTGGCGGCGCCGAGTACAACCTGGCCCTGGGTCAGCGCCGCGCCGAAGCCGTGCGCCGCATGATGACTCTGCTGGGCGTCAATGACGCACAGATCGAAACCATCAGCTTCGGCAAGGAAAAACCGCGCAGCACCGGCAATACCGAAGCCGACTACGCTGAAAACCGCCGCGTCGATATCCAGTATCGCCGCTAAGCCCTACGGCGCGCCCTCGGGCGCGCCTTTCCTTCAGATCCAGGAGCATCGTGATCATGACCGTATCGACTTCATCCCTGCGCAAGCGCCTGTTGTCAGCCTGCATTCTGGCGACAATGGCAGCACCGCTGACGGCCCATGCCTTTGCGGATGACGATGCGCGACGCGCCATCCTGGAACTGCGCCAGCAATTGCGCCAGCTGACCGAACAGAACCAGCGCGCGCAATTGCAACTGGCTGATCAGATTGACTCCCTGCAACTGGAAGTCATGCGTTTGCGCGATCAGGTCGAACACGCTTCGCGCTCGGCCCAGCAAGCCATGGAACAAAGCGCGCCCAAGCCTGCCCAGAATACCGAGGACAGTGCCGCCGATCCTCAAGAGCAGGCCGCCTATGAGGGCGCGATCAATCTGTTCCGCAACGGCCAGTACGATGAAGCCTCCGAAGCGCTGAACGCATTTGTCGTGCTGTACCCTGCCAGCACGCTGGCGCCCAGCGCCAGGTTCTATCAGGGCAGCAGCCGCTATGCACAGAAGGATTACAAGGGAGCGGTGACATTGCTCGAAGAGATGGTCAACAACTTCCCGAGCAGCCAGCGCGCGCCGGATGCGCTGCTGGTCATTGCCGGCAGCAAAGTTGAACTGAACGATCGCGCCGGCGCCAAGACGGCACTGCAGCGCATCGTCAAAGACTACCCCTCGACGCCAGCGGCAGAAACCGCCGCCAAGCGCCTGCAACTGCTCTGATACCTTGCCAGCCTCAAGAGATACATCGTCTGATGCCCGGCATGCCGCTGCGGCGGCCAGCACCGACCGGCACCTGGACGCTCCCGCTGCAGCGGGCTCCCATCGTGAAGACCCGCGCTATACCCTCATAGACCTGCCGTTCCGGCTGCGTACCTTGCGCCGCCAGCACCAGCTGTCGCTGGCTGCGCTGGCGCTGCGCACCAACCTGACCCGCAGCTACCTTTCCAAACTGGAACGCGGCCTCAGCAACCCTTCCGACACCACGATCCAGCTGCTCGCGCACGCCTACGGCCTGACGCGAGACCAGCTGCTGGGCTCCGGCCCGGAAGGCCTGGACGAAATCGTGAGCGTCGTGCGTGTGGCCGACCGCCAGCCCATGATACGCACGGGCAGCTCGCTGGGGTACCACTATCAGGCGCTGGCCGGCAAACGCCGTATCCGCTCGATGCAACCCGTCGTGGTCATCCCGCCGCGCGAGTTTCCGGATCGCCAGGCGGCCCAACCGCATGAAGGCGAAGAGTTCATGCTGGTCATCCATGGCGCGGTCGAACTCATGGTGGGTTCGCGCGTGTGGCGCCTGGAAAGCGGCGATGCCGTCTATTTCGACGCCACCCTGCCGCACCGCATGCGTACGGTCAGCCGTCAGGATGCAGAAGTCCTCGTCGTCGGCTCGCGCTGACGACGGCCGCGTTTTACAATGGCATGGCTTTCACACACGATACTTTCCATGCGAAATTTCCCCAAACGCCTCACTGAAGGCTATCGCTCGTTCCTCTCCGGCCGCTTTCCGAGTGAACGAAAACGCTACAAGAACCTCGCAGAAAAAGGCCAGCACCCGGAAATCCTGGTGATTGGTTGCTGTGATTCCCGGGTCTCTCCGGAAGTGATTTTTGATGCCGGCCCCGGCGAACTGTTCGTCGTCCGCAACGTCGCCAATCTGGTCCCCCCCTACGAACCTGATTCCGAGTCCTACCACGGCACCAGCGCTGCCATCGAATTCGCGGTGGAAGGGCTGGAGGTCAAGCACATTGTCGTGTTGGGCCACGCTTCCTGCGGCGGCATCGCGTCTTTCTACGATAATGCCCAGCCGCTGACGGCAGGCAACTTCATCGGCAAGTGGATGTCCCAGATTGCTACGACGGCCGAGCGCCTGGGAACGCTGCCGGCAGAACGTCCGGATGCGCTGCGCAAGCTGGAACTGGCCGTCATCGAGCACAGCCTGAAAAACCTGATGACGTTTCCGTCGATCCGCAAACGGGTAGAGGCTGGCACGCTCAAGCTGCATGGCACCTATTTTGGCGTGGCAACTGGCCTGCTGTTCCTGCGCGACGCGGAAAGCGGCGGTTTTCTGCCGGTGCTGGAAGACGAAGCCATCGCTGCCCTGCAACAACAGGCAGACGACTGAACGCCCACCCTGCGCCTCTCGCGCAGGGCCTGTACACCCGGCCGGGCAGGATCACTCTGCCCATGCCCTGCGCCCAGGGCGCTCCCGCCTCTGCGGGCCTGCCTACAGCACGGGTTGCAGCACCCGTTGCAGAATTTCCTCGCCGTAGGCTTCCAGCTTACGGCTACCCACGCCGCTGATCTGCCCCAAGTCTTCCAGGGAATCGGGCGCCTGCAAAGCGATCTCGCGCAGCGTGGCGTCATGGAAAATCACATAGGCCGGTACGCCATGATGGCGAGCGATCTCGGCTCGCCAGGCGCGCAAGGCCTCAAATATCTTGAGCGCTTCCGGCGGCAAATCCAGCAATGCCGGGCGTGCCTTGCTACCGGCACGCGAGGCACGGGGCGCTTTTTCGCTTTCGCGCCGCAACATCAGCTGGCGCTCGCCCTTGAGCACGGCCCGGCTGGCATCCGTCAGGGCCAGCGTGCCATACCCTTCGGCATCGGTCATGACCAGGCCCTGCGCCAACAACTGACGCAGCACACTGCGCCAGGCCTTGTCCGACATATCGGCACCGACACCGAAAACACTCAGGGTATCGTGCTGCTGCTGTGTGATTTTCTCGCTGCGCTTGCCGCGCAGAATGTCAATGATATGTCCGGCGCCATAACGCTGGCCGCGCTCGCGCCAGAGCCGGTAAATCGTGGAGAGCAATTTCTGCGCGGCCACGGTGCCATCCCAGGATTCGGGCGGCTCCAGGCAGGTATCGCAATTGCCGCAAGGCCCGATGAGCTGGCCGAAATAGGCCAGCAACTGCTGGCGCCGGCAGGAAACGGTTTCGCACAGCGACAACATGGCATCCAGGTTGGCCCCCTGGCGCCGCTTGAAGGTTTCATCACCAGGGGATTCTTCCAGCATGCGACGCTGCTGCACGACATCCTGCAAACCATAGGCCAGCCAAGCCGAGGCCGGCATGCCGTCGCGCCCGGCCCTGCCGGTTTCCTGGTAGTAGCCCTCAATGGACTTGGGCAGGTCGATGTGCGCAACGAAACGCACATCGGGCTTGTCGATACCCATGCCAAAAGCAATCGTCGCCACCATGACCAAGCCGTCCTCGCGCAAAAAGCGCGACTGGTTTTCCGCTCGCACGGACTGGCTCAGCCCGGCGTGATACGGCAAGGCTTGCACGCCCTGACGGCAAAGAAAATCAGCGGTTTCCTCAACCCGTGCACGCGAAAGGCAATAGACGATACCCGCCTCGCCTTCATGCTCGGCGCGAATCATGGCCAGCAACTGACGGCGGACATCGTCTTTTTCAACAATGCGGTAACGGATATTCGGGCGGTCGAAACTGGAGACAAAATGCCGCGCTTCGGTCAGCGCCAGGCGCTGGGCGATCTCGCGACGGGTTTCTTCGGTTGCCGTGGCCGTCAGGGCAATGCGCGGCACCTGCGGCCAGCGCTCCTGCAGCATGGACAAACCCAGATACTCGGGACGGAAATCATGCCCCCACTGGCTGACGCAATGCGCCTCGTCGATGGCAAACAGTGCAATCCGGCCACGAGACAAGAGATCCAGGCAACGGTCGGTCAGCAGGCGTTCCGGCGCCACATACAGCAAGTCCAGTTCGCCAGCCAGGAAACGCTGCTCGACCGCCCGGGCTTCGCGCCAATCCTGCGACGAATTCAGATACGCCGCACTGACACCCAGTTCGGTCAAGGCATCAACCTGATCCTGCATCAAGGCAATCAAGGGAGACACGACGATGCCCGTTCCCTCGCGCACCAGCGCGGGGATCTGATAGCACATGGACTTGCCGCCCCCGGTGGGCATCAGGACCAGCGCATCGCCGCCATCAATCACATGTTCGACGATATCCTGCTGCTCGCCGCGGAATGACTCGTAGCCAAAGACCCGCCGCAGGATTTCCAGGGCTTCAGACTTCGGCATGATGAGAATGCGCCAGGCCTGGCGCAGGATTCGAATTAGACATGAAAGCATTTTACCTGCCGGATCGTACCTCAATCCGGCAGCGTGTCTTTCCTGCGCCGCATCCCGGCCAGGGAAACCGGCGCGGGAGGCGCCTGAGGCGCATCAGTCGCCCAGCAGATTGACCGGCAGGCTGAGATTCAGGCGCATCCCGTAATCGCCGGAGACGATGTCCCGATCCGCCTCCCACTTGAGCTGCACATTGCGCCGCAACGCCAGGCTATGGGCAATTCCCATGCGCTGCACCGTGGTATTGCCGTAACGTACATCGGAATAGGTGCCGCTGATCGTTCCCCAATTTGCCAACGGCACGCCGGTTTCCAGGGTTCCTTGCATGCGGGGTTGCGCCAGCGGGCCTGAGGCATAGCGGCTCAGGTCGCTATAACCGCTCATGGCGTATTCGGCGCGATAACCGACCTCCAGCCAGTCATAGACATTCACGACATAGCCCAGGTTGTAGCGTGAACCCTCGACGCGCTCATACCGGCTATGCGCCGCACCGGCCCGCAAACGTCCCCACTCACCCAGCGAATAGACCCCTCCCAGGCCGACGTTGCGCATTTTTGCCGCCGTTTGCACCTGGCCCTCCAGCGTCAGGTCGTTCTGCCAACCGTAGCGAACGGCCGTCTGTCCCGCTGAGACGCCATATTCCACTGCGCCGGAGCCGGCATTCCAGGCGGAATAATCCAACCACCCCAGCGCTGAGGAATACCCGACGGCGCCCGGCGCCAGCACCCCATCCATCCGGCCGCTCTGCAAGCGCACGCCGGCGATCGGCGCACTACCTGACAATTTCAGGCCGCTCCCCGGCAAGGCGCCGAAAGCCAGATCCGGCCCTTCGGCGCCCCGGTACACCCAGCGCGCCATGCCATCCGTACTCAGGCCCAGGCGCCCTTCCAGGGTGGCATTGCGCGCATCGCGCGCAGGCTCCGTCCGTGCGTCGGCGGTGCCCTGCGGGCGCAGCACCGGCTGCCAGTTCAATCCATAGACATCCAAGGCGCCCGCCCCGCCCTGGCCGGCCATGCCTACCTCCTCAGGCGTCATGGCCTGGGGCGCCACGGGTTCCGGCACGGCATACAACCTGACCGGCGACAGGCGTTCCAGGCCGCTGGCATCTTCCCAGGCGGCCAGCACCGTCAGCGGCAACACCAACAGCAGCGCGCCACCAGCGCGTATGCCCTGGCGCCGTATCCTGCCCTGCCAGCCTGCGTTCCCGAGCCTGCCGCCCCCGCCAGGCAGGCCATTTTTCATGCCTGGCCCCGGTGCACCCCGGCTTGACGCCGGAATGCGGAACATTTCAAAGCGTTTCCACATCTTGATCACCACGCCTGCGCAAGCGACACTGCTTGCATCCTAGATTTCTTCCCTGTACGCCATGGACAAACTTCCCAGCAAACTGCTGGTCGTCGATGACGACCCTGCCCTGCGGCAGCTCCTCGCCGAATACCTCAACCGCCATGGCTATGACACCCTGCTGGCGCCGGATGCCACCGACCTGCCGGCACGCATTGCACGCTACTCGCCAGACCTGATCGTGCTGGATCGCATGCTGCCGGGCGGCGATGGCGCCCTGGCCTGCCGCCAGTTGCGCGAACAAGGGGAAGACATTCCCATTATCCTCCTGACCGCCCGCGACGAGACACAGGATCGCATCAGCGGCCTGGAAGCCGGTGCCGACGATTACCTGGGCAAGCCTTTCGACCCTCGGGAACTGCTGGCCCGCATCGAAGCCGTGCTGCGCCGCAAGGTCGGGCCGTCGGCGCTGAACCGCACCAACCCGGTCAATTTCGGGCCATTCACCTATGACCCGATCCGACGCCAACTGTTCCGCGCCGGCGAGCCCATGCACCTGACCGGTGGTGAAATCAACCTGCTGGAAGCCTTCGTCAACAACCCTGGCAAGCCGCTGAGCCGTGAAAAACTGCTGGCACTGGCACGCGATGATGATGGCGAGCGCAACGACCGCGCCATCGACATCGCCATTCTGCGCCTGCGGCGTGTCCTGGAAGAAGACCCCAAGCAACCGCGCTGGATCCAGACCGTCTGGGGCATCGGCTACCGCTTCGCCCCCTGAATCCCGCAATGAGCCTGCTGCGCCGCCTTGCCTGCCGCTATCTGGTTCCCCGCTCGCTGCGCGCGCGGGTGGCCTTTCTGGTGCTAGGTGCTGTGTTGTTTTCCCATACAGTGACCATGCTCATGATCGACCGCTACCAGGAGCGCTACGTCGATCCCGTCAAATACGATCTGATCATCACCGCGCTGCATACCCTGCAGGCGGCCGTGGCCCATATCGAACCCGATGAGCGCGCCGACTTCGTGCGCCGCGCCTCACACGGCCAGTGGTATCTCTGGAATCGCCAATTGCCGGCCGATGTCAAGCTGCACCCTCATTCGGGCATGTCCAGCTCGCTCTCGCGTACGGTCAATGCGTCGCCGCAGTTGCAGGCCTTCGTCGAACGGGTCAATGCCAGCCTGGGCGACGGCACCCTGGTTGCTGCCAGCCAAGGGCAGGCGGCACGGCTCTATATTTCCCTGTCCCACCCTCAGGAAAAATCAAGTACCGAATGGCTGGTCGTACCGCTGGATCGGCTGGATCCGCCCCTGGCGGCGCATATCATCGTCATCTGGCTGCTGACTCTCAGCGGGGTTCTGATGCTCGCCGGCTGGTTCTCCTGGCATATCTCCCGCCCCATGACCCGACTGGCCGAAGCGGCCGACCAGCTGGCGGCCGGCAAGCCCAGCCGCGTCCAGCCCTCGGGCCCGGACGAAACCCGGCTGCTGGGCGAACGCTTCAATGCCATGCTGGATGCGCTGGCCGAATCCGATGCCGTCCGCCGCACCCTGCTGGCCGGCCTGCCGCATGACCTGAAAGGGCCGCTCTCGCGCATGTGGCTGCGCATTGAAATGTCCAGCGACCCCACCTTCTGCGAAGGCATGCGCAAAGACCTGCAGGATATGCAGCACATGATCGGCCAGTTCCTGGATTTCGTCCGGGGCAGCGACCCGGCCGCCTACCGCCCCACGACGCTGGAAATCCGCGCCTGGTTGCAGGAGTATGTCAAGCTCTGGCATAACAGCGGCCTGGATATCACCCTGCACGACAAACTTGCCCGCCCCGTCCCGCTACGCCTGGACGACGGCGCCCTGCGCCGCCTGCTGGACAATCTGGTCAGCAATGCCATGCACCATGGGCAGCCGCCCATCCGCATTACGCTGGAAACCGATACCCAGCACGCGCACATCATCCTGGACGATCATGGTCCTGGCATCCCCGTGGAGCGTCGCCACGAAGCGCTGCGCCCCTTCCTGCGGCTGGACGATGCGCGCACCCGCACCGGCAACGTCGGGCTGGGCCTGGCGCTGGCCGACACCATCGCACGTGCCCATCATGGTGTGCTGCAACTGGATGATGCGCCCGGCGGCGGCCTGCGGGTACGCGTCAGTATTCCCCTGTCTCTGACGGACGAGCAAACAGGCTCCGATAGTTCATCAGACTGACCACCAGCAATACCGGCACCGCCACGACCGCAGCCGCCAGCGCCAGGCGCTGTGAGCTGGGGTCGGCGGAACCGTCCCAGATCGTCACTTCGTCGAGGATCAGGTAGGGGAACAGGCTGAATGCCACGCCTATCAGCATCAGCAGCAACAAGAGCAGCGTCAGCACACACGGCAGCCAGCTGCGCAGCCGCCCCCGGCGGCGCGTCAGCGAAAAATCCAAAGCGATCATGCAAAGCAGCATCGCCCCCCAGAATGCCAGCGCGGCACGCCAATCGCCACCATTGCTCCAGCGGTGCAAGACACCGCCATTGAGCAGGCCCAGCGTCATGGCCACCGCCAGCATGCCGGTCGCACTCCAGGGGATCATGCGCCGGGCCCAGTTCACGGCGCGTTCCTGCAGCCCGCCCTGCAAGCGGGCGGACAACCAGCTGGCCGCCAGCACGATATATGTCGCCAGCGCGCACAAACCGCACATCAAATCAAACAAGAGATAGGTCACGCCCCCTTGGTAGCCGGTGGCAATACGCCCCATCACCCAACCGTGGCCCAGGGCCGTCAGCACGGCGCCGACCCAGAACCCGTGCAACCAGCGCGCACGATCAGCCGGCCGGGCGCGGTAGCGGAACTCGAAACACACCGAACGCAGGATGCCGCCCAGCAACACCAGCGTCAGGGGCGCGTACAGCCTGCCCATGACCTGCCCCCAGGCGGCTGGAAATGCGCTGGCGAACAGGCCGGCGGCCAGCAGCAGCCAGGCGCCATTGGCATCACGCCAGGCCCCCAGGTGCGCCCAAAGACGTTGCCGGGCCTCCGGCGGCGCCAGCGGCAGCAACACCCCCACGCCCAGATCGAACCCGTCCAGGATGGCGCCGGCGATCAATAGCACCCACAACACGGCCAAACAGGCCAGCGGCAGCCAGAATGCGGGATCCTGAACCTGCATGCCCAATGAATTGGCCAGCCCCATGATCATCGCAGCGTCTCCCCTGCCCGGCGCACCGGTACCACGCCATGCCGTGCCGCCTGGAACAGCATCCGCGCAAATCCCCAGACCCCGAGCCCCAGCACCACGACATAGGCCGCCAGGCTGGCCCACAAACCGGCCACCGGCAGGCTGTTGCCCACTTCAGCAAAAGTAATGGTGCCAGAGACGAAGTACGGAACCCGCCCCATTTCCCCTAGCCACAGCGATACGGCCAGCATCAGCAAGCCGGCAAATGTCAGGCTGGCGAGCAGGCGGCGCCACGCCGTCGGCCAGGCCGACATGCGCTGCCAGCCGCGCCGTTGCGCATGCCAGAGCGCGCCCAGCAGTGCCAGGACGATCACCAGCGCCAGCACGGCCAGCAAACGCGCCGTCAAGAAGACGGCCGCCACCGGCGGCAGCATGCCGGAAGCCTGATCCAGACCGGCCCAGGCCCCTTCCAGCTGATGCGCGAGCCAGGGCCATTCGAACAGACCCAGGCGCCATTCTGCCAAATTGACCTGGGCCGCCTGATCCGGCCAGGCGAAAAGCACCAGAGAAGCATCCTGACCGCTTTCCCAGAGCCCGGCCAACGCCGCCAGTTGCACCGGCTGCCAGGCCGCCAGCATGGGCACCTGCGCCAGCAAGGCGCCACCCCAGGCCAGCAGGCTGGCCAAGGCCAGCCAAAGCCCCAGGCGAAATACCCGCGTTTCACTGTCCGACAGTTCCCGCCGCAACGATTGCCAGGCCGATATGCCCGTCATCAGGCAGGCGACGGCAAGAAACCCTCCCGCCAGCACGCGCAACAGCATCCAGGGCGCCAGGCCATCGAACAGCAGCCCGCGCCAGTCATTCACATAATATTGGCCATTGAACCAGGTGGAGCCCACCGGCGCATGCGTCCAGCCCAGCAGCACCAATTCCCAGAACAGGGTCAGCGTCAGGCCTGCCGCCGTCATGAAAACGCTGAGCGCATGCACCCGGGGCGATACGCGCATCTGGCCAAACAGCATGACGCCCAGAAAACAGGTCTTGAACAGGAAAACCGTCAGCACAATGGCTGCCAGCAAAGGCCCGGCGACGTTACCGACGCGCTCCCCCAGGCCCGGCCACAGGCTGCCCGCCTGAAACAGCACGGGCAGGCCGGAGGCAAATGCCAGCACCCAGGCCAGCGCAAAGAACCGCACCCAGAAACGATATGCAGGCAGCCAGGCCACCGCGCTGCGGGCACGCCACTTCATGCCGCACAGCAGCCATGCCAGCGCTGCCGCCAGCGCCAGGAAGGCCTGGTGAAAGCCCAGTCCGCCAAGGAACTGGACCTGGGCCAGCGCCAGGGCAGTGAAATCCGTCATGGGTGAAAGTCCGATCCCTCAACATTACAACGGGCCTGAATGTACAACAGCCATAGGGCCAGTTGCGCCGCTTTGTCGCTTTGTCGTATTGTCAGGCCTGACCGCTGCGGCCCATCCGGCCGCGGCGACTGTGTGTCGCCAGTATGGCGCCCCTCCCCGCCTTGCCCGCTGCAGACAGACAGTGCTCCAGCCTCATGCGATATTGTTGCTGGAAAACCGACAATTTCGCGAGAATAACAGCCTGTTCCCGCAGCCGTGGCAAAATTGATGTTTCGACTTCTTTTGCGCGATTCTCACTGCGTTATGAGCCAAGTTCCGCCGGTAGCGCCGGTTTCCAATTTTATCCGTCAAATCATCGAGTCCGACCTGGCTGCCGACCGCTTCCGCGGCAAGCTCTGGGCCGGCGCGCCCGGCCCTGCCTCCGTGCAGGCCCAGGGCCAGCAGGACCCCGCGCGCATCCGCACCCGGTTCCCGCCGGAACCCAATGGCTATCTGCATATCGGCCATGCCAAAAGCATCTGCCTGAATTTCGGCCTGGCCCGTGATTACGGCGGCGTCTGCCACCTGCGCTTCGACGATACCAATCCTGAAAAGGAAAACCAGGAATACGTCGATGCCATCAAGGATGCCGTGCGTTGGCTGGGTTTCGACTGGACGACGGCTGCGGGTGAAAGCAACCTGTATTTTGCCAGCGATTACTTCGATGATATGTACGGCTTTGCCGAAGCGTTGATCGAAGCCGGCCATGCCTATGTGGACGAACAAAGCGCCGAGGAAATCCGCGCCAATCGCGGCTCGCTGACCGAAGCGGGTACCAATTCCCCCTGGCGCGACCGCCCGGCGGCGGAATCGCTGCAACGCCTGCGCGAAATGCGCGACGGCCAGCATCCGGACGGCAGCCTGGTGCTGCGTGCCCGCATCGACATGGCATCGCCCAATATCAACCTGCGCGATCCGGTGCTGTACCGCGTGCGCCATGCCCACCATCACCGCACTGGCGACAAATGGTGCATTTATCCGATGTACACCTGGGCCCATCCGGTCGAGGACGCGCTGGAAGGCATCACGCACAGCATCTGCACGCTGGAATTCGAAGACCAGCGGCCCTTCTATGACTGGATCCTGGCGCGCCTGGCCGAGCTCGGCCAGCTGGCCGAGCCGCTGCCGCATCAGTACGAATTCGCCCGCCTGAACCTGAGCTATGTCGTGACCAGCAAGCGCAAGCTGCTCAAGCTGGTGCAGGATGGCCTGGTGGAAGGCTGGGACGACCCGCGCATGCCGACCCTGGTCGGCCTGCGCCGCCGCGGCTACACGCCTTCGGCCATCCGCCTGTTCTGCGAACGCATCGGTGTCTCGCGCGCCGACTCGCGTATCGACTACAGCCTGCTGGAGCAAGCGCTGCGTGACGACCTCGACCCCGTGGCCGAGCGCGCCGTGGCGGTACTGGATCCGATCAAGCTGATCATTACCAACTATCCCGAAGGCCAGACCGAACCGTGCAGCGCACCGCGCAACCCGCACGACCCGGCAGCAGGCCAGCGCCACTTCCCGTTCTCGCGCGAACTGTGGATAGAACGCGACGACTTCCGCGAGGAAGCGCCGAAGAAATATTTCCGCCTGTTCCCCGGCAACATGGTGCGCCTGAAATACGGCTATGTCGTGAAATGCACGGGCTTCAGCAAAGACGCCAACGGCAATATCACTGAAGTGCATGCGGAATACCTGCCTGACACCAAGAGCGGTACGCCGGGCGCCGACAGCGTCAAGGTCAAGGGCAATATCACCTGGGTCAGTGCAGCCCATGCCGTGCCGGCCGAAATCCGCCTGTACGACCGTCTCTTCTCCGACGCTTTCCCCGACGCCGGCGACAAGGAATTCCTGGACTTCCTCAACCCGGATTCGATCAAGGTCGTGCGCGGCTGGCTGGAGCCGGGCCTGCAGGCCGAGCCAGGCCAAAGCTGGCAATTCGAGCGCCTGGGCTATTTTGCTGCAGACCGCGAACTGTCCCGTACCGACGCGCCCGTGATCAATCGCATCACCACGCTGAGAGATTCGTGGGCACAAGCATGAGCGCCAAGCAACCTGATTCCGCGCTGGATTTCAAAAGCGCGACGCTGTATGCCGTCCGCCTGGTCTTGCGCGATGCCAAGCTGGAAACGCTGCAGGCCGATCTGGAAAAGCGGATGGCTGATGTCGGCGCGCTCTTCGAAAACGAGCCGGTCGTGATCGACGCCAGCGGCCTGGATACCCCGTTGGACTGGCCCGGCCTGGTCAAGTCGCTGCGCGAACATCGCTTGCCCCCCATCGGTTTCATTGCCGAAGCCGCCCAGCACGACGCCGCCCGCGCCGCCGGCCTGGTGCCGGTGGATCTGTCGCCGCTGCCGGCGGCCCGGCCCGCCAGCAGCGAAGCGGCCGACGCCGCCGCCGCGCCCGTCCCGCATCAGCAAGGAGAAGTCGTCGCCAGCCTGGCGGCGCCGGCCGACACCGGCGATACGCCAGCGGCGGCAGCGGCAACCGGCACCACGGCACTGCAAGCCTCGCGCCTGCCCGCCATGGTGCTGCGCCGGCCGCTGCGCTCCGGCCAGCGCGTCTATGCCCGCCACTCCGACCTCGTCATCATCGGAATGGTCAGCAGCGGCGCGGAAATCATCGCCGACGGCAATATCCATGTGTATGGCCCGCTGCGCGGCAAGGCCATGGCCGGCGCCCGTGGCGATACCAGCGCCCGTATCTTTGCGACGCAGCTGGATCCGGAACTGATCGCCATTGCCGGCATTTACCGCGTGGTCGAAGAAAAACTGCCCAGCGATGTCCACAACAAACCCGCCAGCGTCAGCCTGGATGATGAAACCCTGACGATTACGCCCATCTAATTCGCTGCAGTAACACCGCTTTACGCCTGAAAGCGGTGGTTTTTGTTACTTTTGCTTTACGATACAGGCTTGTACTTCCATTCATTCCTCAGAAGGTTCCTGATTCATGACTCGCATCGTTGTGGTGACATCCGGCAAGGGCGGGGTAGGCAAGACCACCACCAGCGCCAGCTTTTCTTCAGGCCTGGCCCTGCGCGGCCACAAGACGGTTGTCATCGACTTTGACGTCGGCCTGCGCAACCTGGATCTCATCCTGGGCTGCGAGCGCCGTGTCGTCTATGACTTCGTCAACGTCATCCAGGGCGATGCCTCGCTCAAGCAAGCGCTGATCAAGGACAAGCAGACCGACAACCTCTACATCCTGCCCGCTTCGCAAACCCGCGATAAAGACGCGCTCACACTGGAAGGCGTCGGCAAGGTTCTGGACGAGCTGAAGGAAATGGGTTTCGAGTACATCGTCTGCGATTCTCCCGCTGGGATCGAAACCGGCGCGCTCATGGCCGCCTACTATGCCGACGATGCACTGGTTGTCACCAACCCCGAAGTCTCCTCGGTGCGTGACTCGGACCGCATTCTTGGCATTCTGTCGGCCAAGTCCAAGCGCGCCATCGACGGCGCCGAACCGGTACGCGAATTCCTGCTGCTGACGCGCTATAACCCCAAACGCGTTGCCGAAGGCGAAATGCTGTCGCTGCAGGACATCGAAGACATCCTGCGCATCCGCCTGATCGGCGTCATCCCCGAATCCGAAGCGGTGCTGCAAGCCTCCAACCAGGGGATCGCCAGCATTCACCTCGAAGGCGAAGACGTCTCCGAGGCCTACAAGGACGTCATTGCACGCTACCTGGGCGAAGACAAGCCGCTGCGCTTCACGGACTACGAGAAACCCGGCCTGCTCAAGCGCCTGTTCGGAGGGAAGTAACCCATGTCCTTCCTCTCCTTCCTGCTGGGCCAGAAAAAGCCCACGGCCAGCGTGGCCAAGGAGCGCCTGCAAATCATTCTGGCGCACGAACGCTCCGGTCGCGATTCGCCCGATTACCTGCCGCAGCTCCAACAGGAGCTGCTGGCTGTCATTTCCAAGTACGTGAACATCAACCCTGAAGATATCAAGGTCAATGTCGAGCGTCAGGACAGTTTCGAAATCCTGGAAGTGAAGATTGAAATGCCGCAGAACGCCCCTTCCGCGGACCAGAAGGAATAAGCATGCCCAGTTTTGACGTCGTGTCGGAAGTCGATAAGCACGAACTCCGCAACGCGGTCGATCAGGCCAATCGCGAACTCGCCACGCGCTTCGACTTCAAGGGCGTGGCAGCCGCTTTCGAGCTGGAAGAATTCGTGGTCAATCTCTCGGCCCCGAGCGCCTTCCAGCTCGGCCAGATGCGCGATATCCTGCGTGCTCGCATGAGCGCGCGCAACATAGATACGCGTTGCCTGGAAGTGTCGGATCCATTGGAAAACCTCGGCGGCGCACGCCAGAAAATCACGGTCAAGCAAGGCATCGAACAGGCCGTTTCCAAGAAATTGATCGCAGCCATCAAAGGCGCCAAGCTCAAGGTGGAAACCCAGATCGCGGGCGACAAACTGCGCGTGACCGGCAAAAAGCGCGATGACCTGCAATCTGCCATCGCGCTGCTGCGCGGTACGGATGTCGAGCTGCCGCTGCAATTCAATAACTTCCGCGACTGAAACCTGCGGTTCCAATTGGAAAAAAGCGGTGCGGGAATGATTCCCGCACCGCTTTTTTGTGGGCTTGCCAGCTGCTTTACTGCACCGTTACCGTCACCGGCTCCGAGAAAATGGTGTACTGGCGCCCCCCCGTCAACGACTGGGTATGGCCCAGCAGCACCGTGGCCTGGCCCGCGCTGCTGAAGACCAGCTGACCGTCCTGAGCACTGTAGCCGGCCGTGCTATCCACGACCACCATGGCTGAACTCTGCGCCGTGGAAGTCTTGCCGTCCTGATGCGTCAGCGTGACAGGAACGGAACTGGCGATATTCCTGGGCAGCGTGATGGTCGCGGAAACCGGCGCCACCTTGACGGCATAGCCGCTGAACCATTGCGCATAGTCCGTCGTCAGGCCGTTGGTGCCGTACTGGTAATAGGTTTCTGCAATGGCCTGGTCACGGAAAGTCCAGGGCCAGAACGTCGTGCCGCGATGCTTGGCCGCCTCCATGATTTCCTTGCTCAGATTGCCATAGCTCGGATTGAAGGTGGATGACATGGCCTGGGTGCCTGCCAGGATGGTACGCAGCACGGCGGGCGTCGTGCCGGCGGGCGTGCTGGTCAGAAAGCCCGCGGACATCTCCGGCATGATGTCACGCATGCGGCGCAGCTGATCCTGGTGAAAGGAAATCACGATGACCTGATCCTGCACACCGTGTTTCTCGATCAAGGCCTTGAGCGGCGCGATGATATTCGCGTTACCGGTCTTGATTTCCACGAACTGCGTCACCGGCTTGCCGCGCAGCGCTTCGAAATATTCATCGAGCGTCGGGATGGCCAGCCCTTGCGGCTTGGTACGGAACGCCTGCAGTTCCGCCAGAGAGTAGCTCTCCACGCTGCCCTTGCCGGTCGTCGTGCGGTCCAGCGTGTCGTCATGGATGACGACCAGACGATTGTCCGTGGTCAGGTAGATATCGGACTCCACCGCATTCGCCCCCAATTCCACCGATTTGAGCGCACCTTCCAGGGTATTTTCATCTACCAGCGAAGGCACGCCACGATGGCCGATCACCAGCGGCATGCGCAACAGCGTATTGGCCGGGAAACGTTCCAGCAAACTTGCGAACACCTCGACATCAGGCGTGATGATGCCGTTGATGCCTGTCGTCAGGATCTGCGCGGCCGCCTGCGGCGTCGTCTGCCTGGAATCGGCCCATGGCGTGATCAGCATGCGCTGCAGATAGGCCACGGCGTCGCGCTCGACCATGCGCTCGGGCAGAATGACGATCTTGCTGCCGGAACGGTTGGTCTGCTGCACCACGGCCAGCAGATCCTGGCGCGTATTGCGCAGCGCCGAACGGCTCAGATCCAGGGCCGTGCGCGCCATCGGAATACGCTGACGCGCCAGCGCCAGCAGTTCGGCATCGTCGGCAACCAGCGTCAAATCCACCAGATTGCGCTCATTAGCCAGGGTAGCCAGGGCCTCGACGGTCGCGGCATCGGCAATGCGCAGCAGGGGCAAGGCCGCCACACCGGCATCCAGCCGCTGCGCCAGCGTACCCTCGCTCTGCCCGCCTGCGCTTGCCAGGTTCAGGGAAGCATCCAGTGCAAAAAGCATGCCGCCGGCGCCACGCAGCTCCGCGCCAGCCGCATCGTAGGCCGCGATCAGCGTCGGTGCCATGGCAACCCCGCCGACCACTTGCGGCGTCGGATAAATATCACCCATGCTGGGAAGCGCCTTGAGTTGTTCCTTGATGGTGATCTCGTTCACACGGATCATGGCACCGGCTGCCTGGATGCCGAATGAACCGGAGCGCACATCGCCAACTTCCGCATCATGCAGCAGCACACCATCCAGATACTGACGCACGCGACCATTGTAGGCTTCGATGGTGACGCGGTAAGTCTTGTCCGGATCCAAGGCCTCGCCAAAGGCTGCCGTATGGGTCACGTTCCAGCCGTTGTTGCTGCGGTAGGCCAGCTCCGTGCCATTCGACGCCGCGGCATTCTGGCGGAAGGCAGCCTGGAAATACGGCTCCAGATTCTGCGTATCGGATACCCGATACATGAACGACACCCAGCGTGAATTATTGTTGGCCGCGCTGACTGTGAATTCGGCGTCCAGGCGGAAATTCTGGGTGGCAGGCACAGGCAGGGTAACGGCCGTCGCCGTGTAGTTATCCTTGCGGCCGTCCACGAACAAGGCCCCGTCTTTGACATAGGCCGCACCGCTCGCGCCATTGTGCTGCTTCCAGCCTGCCGGCAATTCCGTACCGGCGAAGCTCTCTTGCAGCAGCACGGCGGGTTCGGGCTCAGGTTCAGGTTTGGGTTCAGGCGTCTCGCCGCCGTTGCCCGGACCCGTGCCCGGGTTTTCTCCACCGTTGCCCGGCTGTTCAACGGGAGACTCGGTCGGATCATTCACATCATCATCAGAGGAATGACAGGCCGCCAGCAAGACTGACATGGCCAAGGTCAGGGAAAGTTGCGCAATTTTCATGGGAGCAGGCACCAAGGGGGACGAAAAGCGCAAGTCTAGGGAGCCAAGGTGGCAGGTCTATGACGATGGCGGCACCCGTTGCCTGATCCTCATCTCCCGCTCCCCCTGCCTGTGGCATGGCAGTGTCAGATCGGCAGCACCAGCGTGTCCTTGATTTCTTCCATCACAATATAGCTGTGCGACTCGGCAGCCACCGGCAGCTTCTTCAGAATATCGCCCAACAACCGCCGGTACTCCCGCATCCCGCCCAGCCGTGCCTTGACCAGATAGTCGAAGCTGCCCGCCACCAGATGACAGGCAAGCACATCCGGCACCAACAGCAGCTCCTTGCGAACCTTTTCGAATATCTCCTCGGATTTCGATGACAGGCGCAGCTCGACGAACACCAACAGAGGCTTGCCCAGCGCATCGGGCGACACGCTCGCGTAATAGCCCGTGATGACGCCGGCACGCTCCATGCGCCGCACCCGTTCGGCACAAGGGGTCGTGGACAGGCCGACCTGGCTGGCCAATTCCGTCATTGGAATACGTCCCTGGCGCTGCAAGATGGCAAGGATTTTTCTGTCCATGCGATCCAGGGAGTGTTTTTCACTTTTATCGCTCATGGCCGATTTCGCCCTCAGACAAATTCACTCAATCACACCATCATTTTAGTTAAATAAACTGCAATCAAAGCCATACAATTCCGTTTTTACTGGATTTTCTATGCTTTGACGGCAGCGAGCCAGCGATTTTCACTGCCGCCATCGAGGAAAACCATTTCCTTTCCCGAAAGGCGTCAGGATGGTATCGGCCCGGGCATGTCCCGACACCTGGGCAGCCTCCCTCTCCTGGCCTATGCCCCACAAAGAACAGGAACATAAATCACAACCGTTTTGATATATCAAATGAAGTCATGATGACCGACGGCCTCTGCGGCACGGGCACCCCACGCCCCCGCATGGGCATGCGGCCATCGAACCATGACGCTGCGCCGCCGCATGACAATCGCTGCGCCTGCCCTATCGTCGATGGTCAGGCCGGCACACAGGCCCGCAAGCATAAAAAATAAGACTGGAGACATGCATGTTTAAACGTAAATCGCTCGATACACTGACGCAGCACGCTGCCGGGCATCGCCTGGTGCGCTCGCTCACCTGGGTGCATCTGATTGCGCTGGGTATTGGCGCCATCGTGGGTACCGGTATCTTTACCCTGGTCGGCGTGGGCGCCGAACGTGCCGGCCCTGCCGTTCTGCTCTCGTTCATGGTGGCCGGTCTGGTCTGCGTCTGCGCGGCGCTGGCCTATGCCGAAATGGCAACGATGATGCCTGCCGCTGGCGGCGCCTATACCTATTCCTACGTTGCCCTGGGCGAAATCGTCGCCTGGGTGGTGGGATGGTGCCTGATCCTGGAATATTCGCTCATCGTCAGTACCGTCGCCGTCGGCTGGTCAGGCTATATGGTCGGTTTCCTGACCGGCATGGGCATCCATCTGCCCCAGGCGATCGTGGCTGGCCCCGATGCCGGCGGCATCGTCAATCTGCCCGCCGTGCTCATCACCTTCCTGGTGGCTGGCCTGCTCATCCGCGGCACCAAAGAAAGTGCCACGTTCAACGCCGTGCTGGTGTTGATCAAGCTGGCTGCCCTGGCCTTGTTCGTCTTCATCGCCATGCGGCACTTCGAAGCCAGCAACATCCAGCCCTTCATGCCCTATGGTTTCTTCAAATCCGTAGGTGCGGATGGCGTGGAACGCGGCGTCATGGCCGCTGCCGCCATCGTGTTCTTCGCCTACGCCGGTTTCGACGCAGTGGCGACGGCCGCAGAAGAAGCCAAGAACCCGGACCGCGATCTGGCCATCGGCATCGTCGGCTCGCTGCTGGGCTGCACCATCATCTACATCTTCGTTTCGCTGGCCGCGCTGGGCGCCATGAGCTACCTCGCGCTGGGCAATAGCGCCGAGCCTCTGGCACTGATTCTGCGCAATATCGGCCAGGAAAAAATGGCTGTTGTGATTGCCGGCGCCGCTGTCGTTGCGCTGCCGACCGTCCTGCTGGCCTTCCTGTACGGCCAAAGCCGCATCTTCTTCGTGATGGCACGTGATGGCCTGCTGCCCAAGCAGCTGGCTTCGGTCAACCAGAAAACCGGCACGCCTGTCGCCATTACCCTGATCACCACGGTGCTGGTCGCCAGCCTGGCCGGTGTCGCCCGCCTGGATGAAATCGCCGCGCTGGCCAATGCCGGCACCCTGATGGCTTTCGTTGCCGTGGGCGCCAGCCTGCTGGTCATGCGCAAGCGCGAACCCAACCGCGAGCGCCGCTTCCGCGCACCGCTGGTCTGGGTGGTCGGCCTGGGCGCCATGGGCGGCTGCCTGTATCTGTTCCTCAGCCTGCCCACGAAAACCTTGATGTGGTTCTTCATCTGGAGCGCCATCGGCCTGGTCGTCTATGCGCTGTATGGCCGCCGGAAGAGCCTGCTGCGACACCAGTAAATCCCGCGCGGCGCGCCCGGCTCACGCTGCCCGCGCCGCGCAACCCATACCTCAGTGCAACGGTACTGCACTGAGTACCCGTGGCGGCCATTGCAGACCGCCCGGAAGCCATAGAACGGAGTGTTTCTCATGAAAGTCATAGTCCTCGGCGGCGGCGTGATTGGCGTCACCAGCGCGTACTATCTCGCGCGCGCCGGAATGCAGGTCACCCTGATCGACCGCGCAGAGGGTGCCGCCGATGAAACCAGTTTCGGCAATGCAGGCCAAATTTCCCCCGGCTACTCCACGCCCTGGGCCGCGCCAGGCATTCCGCTCAAAGCAATCAAATGGCTGTTCCAGAAACATGCTCCCCTGGCCATCAGGCTGGACGGCAGTATGTTCCAGCTACGCTGGATGCTGGAGATGCTGCGCAACTGCAATGCGGAACGCTATGCGATCAACAAGGAGCGCATGACGCGTGTGGCGGAGTACAGCCGCGACTGCCTGCGCCAACTGCGTGCCGACACCGGCATTCAATACGAGCACCGCACCGGCGGCACCCTGCAGCTGTTCCGCAACCAGGCCCAGATCGAAGCCGTGCAGCGCGACATCGCCGTGCTGCAGGAATGCGGCGTGCCGTACGAACTGCTGACGCCTGACGAGCTGCCGCGCGTGGAACCGGCGCTGGCCCAGGCCAAGGACCGCCTGACCGGCGGCCTGCGCCTGCCCAATGACGAAACCGGCGACTGCCACCTCTTCACCCGTGCGCTGGCCGACATCGCCGCACGCGAAGGCGTGACGTTCCACTGGAACACACCCATCGACCGCCTGCAGGTCGAAGGCGGCCGCATCACCGGCGTGCAGTCCGGCCAGCAGGTTTTCCAGGCTGACCGCTATGTGCTGGCCCTGGGCAGCTATTCACGCGCCATGCTGCAATCCCTGGCGCTGGATCTGCCGGTGTATCCCGTCAAAGGCTACTCCCTGACCGTACCGCTGGTCGATCCTGCGCTCGCACCGCAATCGACCGTGCTGGATGAAACCTACAAGATCGCAGTGACCCGTTTCGACCAGCGCATTCGCGTCGGCGGCATGGCGGAACTGGCCGGCTTCGATCTGCGACTGGATCCGCGCCGCCGCGCCACACTGGAAATGGTGGTCAAAGACCTGTTCCCGGGCGGCGATGTCCCGGCCGCGACATTCTGGACCGGCCTGCGTCCGATGACGCCCGACAGCACGCCCGTCATCGGTGCCACCCGTTATCCGAACCTGTTCCTCAACACCGGCCACGGTACATTGGGATGGACCATGGCCTGCGGCTCGGGGCGCCTGATGGCCGATCTGGTCAGCGGCCGCACGCCGGAAATCAGCACCGAAGGCTTGGCGCTGGACCGCTACCAGCCGCGCCCCAGCCCATCGGCCACACGCGCCCCTGCCAACCAAACCCGCTAGGCCATACCGATGCGCCCCTCTTTTGCCCTGATCGACCTCGATGCCCTGAGGCACAATTACCGGGTGGCCAAGCGTCTGCATGGCGGCAAGGCCCTGGCCGTTCTGAAGGCCAATGCCTACGGGCATGGCGCCGTGCGCTGCGCTCAGGCACTGGCCCAGGAGGCCGATGGCTATGCCGTGGCCTTCGTCGAAGAAGCGCTGGCCTTGCGCGCAGCCGGTATCACACAGCCGATTCTGGTGCTCGAAGGCTTCTTCGACGCCGAGGATCTGCAACTGGCGCGGCAACATGCACTCTGGGTCGTGGTGCACCAGGAATCCCAGCTCGGCCTGATCGAAGCTGCCGCCCACCAGCCCCCGGCCGGGCTCCCGCTGCATGTCTGGCTGAAGGTCGATACCGGCATGCATCGCGCCGGCTTTGCGCCAGAACAAGCCGATGCCATGCATGCGCGTCTGCGCGCCTGTGCCCAGGTCGGGGAAATCACCTTGATTTCGCATCTGGCCCAGGCCGATGAACCCGACCAACCCGCCACGCTGCGCCAGATCGAACAATTCCGGGCGATCGCCACGCGGCTGGGTATCGCATGCAGCCTCAGCAACTCCGCCGCGACGCTGGCCTGGCCGCAGGCCCAGGGCGACTGGGCGCGCCCCGGCATCCTGCTCTACGGGGCCGACCCGATGCCGGCCCCGTCCCACGGCCTGCGCCCGGTCATGCGCCTGGAAAGCAAGGTTTTCGCCACGCGTATCCTGCAAGTAGGCGAAACGCTGGGCTATGGCGCCCGCTTCACGGCAGAACGCGTCACCCGTGTCGGGCTGGTCGCCATCGGCTACGCCGACGGCTATCCCCGCACGGCGCCCAACGGCACGCCGGTTGCCGTGGACGGCCAGACGGCCCACCTGATCGGCCGTGTTTCCATGGACATGCTGACGGTTGATCTGAGCGATCTGCCTGAGGCCGGTATCGGCAGCACGGTGCAGCTCTGGGGCGATCGGGTCGATATCAATCGGATCGCTGCAGCAGTCGGCACGATTTCCTACGAACTGCTCTGCAACGTCAAGCGCGTCCCGCTGATCTACCAGGATTGAACCCGTTGCGCGCCACGGGCCGGGCCAGGAATACCTATCGGCCCGGCGCGCTGGCACGCCCCGCCTCGCCTGCGCCTGCCCTTATCCCGGCGCCCTGCCATGACGCGCCCGCGCCCGGAGAGAGTGCATTGCGTCTGCGTCCCGCCTACAATGGACGCTTCCCAGTGTCCCTTGCAGGGTTTTCCTCGACAAGCTTATGGCTCAATACGTATTCACCATGAACCGGGTTGGCAAGATCGTGCCGCCCAAGCGCCAGATTCTGCGCGATATTTCCCTGTCTTTCTTCCCTGGCGCCAAGATCGGCGTGCTTGGCCTGAATGGCTCGGGCAAATCGACGCTGCTGCGCATCATGGCCGGCCTCGATAAGGATATCGAAGGCGAAGCCATTCCCATGCCGGGGCTGAACATCGGCTACCTGCCCCAGGAACCGCAGCTCAACCCGGAACACAACGTCCGCCAGTCCGTCGAAGAAGGCCTGGGCGCCGTGTTCCAGGCGCGCCGCCGCCTGGACGAAGTCTATGCCGCCTATGCCGACGAAGACGCCGACTTCGATAAGCTGGCAGCCGAACAGGCCGAGCTGGAAGCGATCATCGCCGCAGCTGCCACCAGCGGCTCCGACGATATCGAAACCCAGATGGAAATCGCTGCCGACGCGCTGCGCCTGCCGCCCTGGGATGCCAATGTCGGCAAGCTGTCTGGCGGTGAGAAACGCCGCGTGGCGCTGTGCCGCCTGCTGCTGTCCAAACCCGACATGCTGCTGCTCGACGAACCGACCAACCACCTGGATGCAGAAAGCGTCGAATGGCTGGAACAGTTCCTGCACAAATTCCCCGGCACCGTCGTGGCCGTGACCCACGACCGCTACTTCCTCGACAACGCCGCCGAATGGATCCTGGAACTGGATCGCGGCCATGGCATTCCCTGGAAGGGCAACTACAGCTCCTGGCTGGAACAGAAGGAAAAACGCCTGGAGCAGGAAGAAGCAACGGAATCGGCACGCCAGAAAACCATCCGCAAGGAACTGGAATGGGTGCGCCAGAACCCCAAGGGCCGCCAGGCCAAGGCCAAGGCACGCCTGGCCCGCTTCGAAGAACTGGCCTCGCATGAGTACCAGAAGCGCAATGAAACCCAGGAAATTTTCATTCCCGTGGGTGAGCGCCTGGGTAACGAAGTCATCGAATTCAATCACGTCAACAAGGGCTATGGCGACCGCCTGCTGATCGAAGACCTGAGCTTCAAGATTCCGGCGGGTGCGATTGTCGGCATCATCGGCCCCAACGGCGCGGGTAAATCCACGCTGTTCCGCATGATCGCGGGCCAGGAGCAACCCGAGAGCGGCAGCGTGAACATCGGCCAGACCGTGCGCCTGGCTTATGTCGATCAGTCGCGTGGCTCACTGGAAGACGGCAAGACCGTATTCGATGCCGTGTCCAATGGCGCGGATATTCTGACGGTCGGCAAGTTCGAAATGGCAGCGCGGGCCTACCTGGGCCGCTTCAACTTCAAGGGTGGCGACCAGAATAAGCAGGTCGGCCAGCTTTCCGGCGGTGAACGCGGGCGGCTGCACCTGGCCAAGACGCTGATCGCTGGCGGCAACGTGCTGCTGCTGGACGAACCGTCCAACGACCTCGATGTGGAAACCCTGCGTGCGCTGGAAGATGCCCTGCTGGAATTCCCCGGCAGCGTGCTGGTCATCAGCCACGATCGCTGGTTCCTGGACCGCATCGCCACGCATATCCTGGCCTTCGAAGGCGATTCGCATGTCGAATTCTTCGATGGCAACTACCAGGAATATGAAGCCGACAAGAAGCGCCGCCTGGGCGATGACGCCCAACCCAAGCGCCTGCGCTACAAGGCGCTGAAGTAATTCAGGCCTGCTGCCTGCCGGCCTGGGCAGCGCCCTGCGCACCCAGGCTGGCAACGCCCACCGCCTCGACGACCGGTTCACCCGGGAAGCGCGGCGGTTTTTTCTGCACCGTGCCAGGACGATGCGATGACGCCACGCATCCGCACAGGCCGCGCTATGATGGCGCCTGCAACCAGAAATGTTTTCAGGGCATTCTTCGCCCCCTACCCGAGTCCCCCATCATGCATGACGACGATGTTTTCCGTTTTACCGAAGAAGAACGCGAGCTGCTGGCCAAAACCGCAGATGCGCTGACTGCCTACAGCGGCAAACCGGTCTTCGCCGAGACGGGCATTGCAGAAAACGGCATGGAATGGGCCGCCTTCGGTATTCCGCTGGCCCCCGACGAGGAAGCCGACGAAGAAACCATGCACATCCAGATGGGGGGTGAGGACGCCAATTGGCTGGGCTCGCGCGGCGGCGTCGAAGAGGATGCCCACGCCATCTACGATTGCGTCTTTCTCTGGGCCATCCAGATCAGCGACGAAGAAGGCGCCCGCTTCGTCAAACTGGATCAGGAAGGTGAAGTCTCGGATGTGTCCGACGATCTGGCCGACCTGCTGCCTTTCGGTTTCAGCGATACCGAACTGCCGGATGAAGATGAAGACGACGAAGATGACGACGACGCCGACGATGACATCATCCCGCCTGGCGTCACCTTGCATTGAATGAACCCTACGGCCCGCCTCAGCGGGCCGTATTCCTATCCCAGCCCGGTGCCGGGAGCACCAGGCGTCAGTCCAGGCCCAGCAAGCCGCGCAGCTGCGACAGATCCTCGGCCAGCGTATTCACGCGCGCCGCCAGCACCTTGCGGTCGTTATCGCTCAGCTTGCCGTAGCTCTCAAAGCCACCGTCGGCTGTCCGGTATTTCGCCAGCGTATCGAAGACCGTCTTGAAGTTGGCATCGGTCTTGGCCAGAAATGCCGGATCTTCCTTCTGCAGCAACGGACGCAGCAGCTCCACAATCTTGTAGGCGCCTTCAAAGTTGGCCTGGAAATCCCAGAGGTCGGTCTGGCTGTAGCGGTTTTCCTCGCCGGAAATCTTCGTTGCCGCGACTTCTTCCATCAGCACGGCCGCGCCCCCCACCACTTTCTCGGGCGGAAAGGTCAAATCCACCAGACGCTGCTCCAGCGCCTCGACATCCGTTTGCAGCTTGGTTGCCACCGGCGCCAGTCCGGCCGCTGATTTTTCCGACCACAGCCCGTACTCGATGCGGTGGAAACCACCGAAGGCAGGATCCTGCTCTTCTTTTTCGTGGTCGTCCGCGCGCGAGTCGATGGCGAAATCCAGGTCGCTGAACAGTTCCGCCACCGGTTCGATCTTTTCATAGTAGGTACGCGTCGGCGCATAAAGAGCCTTGGCCTTCTCGATATCCCCTGCCTTGACCGCATCCGTGAATGCCTTGGAATGCTTGACGAGGTCCCCTGCATTTTCGATCACATACAGCTTGTACTCGGCCACAGGTTGCACCAGTTGCAACGGCGACACTTCGGCACTGGCGCCCAGGGATGTCAGGCCGGTCAGGCCCGCCACGCAAGCAGAAATAAGGAAACGTCGGTAGTTCATGGGTTGCGACCCCTCTTGGTTTAATGGAAAGAGAATAAAAAGCCAGCGCCATCCGCTGCGTTCCAGGGCGCAGGGGATGGCGGGCGACAGGCCTGCACCGACGCACTTGCCAAGGGCTTCATGCGCTGGCTTCCAACAAGCTGCGGCCCAACCAGTCGCCAGCGGCCGTGACGCCCGGCAGCACGAAAAAGAACCCGCCCCCGACCGGCTTGATGTATTCCTCCAGCGGCTCACCATCCAGGCGCCGCTGTACGGCCAGGAATCCTTGCTCGAGATCGGCCTGGTAACAGATGAACAACAGGCCCATGTCCAATTGCCCGGATCGCGTGACCCCATTGGAATAGTTGTAGCCGCGCCGCAGCATCAGATTGCTCTGGCCAGCATGCGCGCGGGTCGCCGGGTTCGCCAGGCGGATATGGGCATCCAGGGGCGTCCGCTCCCCTTTCGGGTCGCCCTGATAGTCCGCCGAATCGAACTCGGAAGCGTCGGCGGCACCATCCAGCGGCGCACCGCTGTCGCGGCGACGGCCTATGATGGCCTCCTGCTCGCCCAGCGGCGTCCGATCCCAGCGTTCCACGAAGTTGCGGATAATCCGTACGGCCATATAGCTGCCGCCCAGCGCCCAGCCTGGTTCACCGTGATCCGGCCCCACCCATACCACTCGCGCCATTTCTGCGGCATCCTGCACGGGAGGATTGGCCGAGCCATCACGAAAGCCCAGAAAATTGCGGGCACTGGCGGGTTCGGTCTGGCCCGGATCCGGCACGGTAGGCGCCACATTACCTTCCTGTTTCCAGGCCAGCACCAGCAGGTCAGGCATGTTCTTGATGATGTCGCGCAGTGCGTGAATCACGGTATCCGGCGTATTCGCACAGATCTGCAAGGCCAGATCGCCATGGCACAGGCTGGCGTTCAATGCATCGTTCGGATGGCGCGCCATGCGTTGCAAGTGCCTGGGCTTGACGCTGGCCAGCCCATAGCGCTCGTCAAACAGGGAGTCCCCGACGGCCAGGGTGATCGTCAGCGCATCCGGCCTGATCTCCGGCCCCAGAATGCCAGAATCCGCAGGCGGCAAGCGTGTGCTCAACGAGGGCGGCACGCCGCCTTCGGTCAGGAACGCAATGCGCTCCGTCAATGTCTGGAACAAACGCGTCAGCGCGGCGCGATCTTCCGCCAGCACATGAAAAGCGGCCACCATGCCGGCCAGAGGCCGGGGTGTCGCAATGCCCGCCTGATGCCTGCCGCGCCAGTCATGGCGCTGCAGGAACGGGTCATCCGCCGGCCTGGCTGCCGGCACCGCCACGGGGCTGCCGCCTTGCGCCACGGCCAAGCCGGGTGCAACCGCACCCGCCACGCCCGCCAGGCCCAACCGGCGCAATACCTCACGACGGCCAGGTTCACGGGGAATGCCGGCACCTGACGGGCCCGGTGTCTGTTTTTGATCCTTGTCCGTACTCATGGCTGCTTTTCCTCCAGGCCCAGGACATCCGCCGCCTTGGCCAACTGCTCCGCCGCCGCCCGCAGCAAGCCGGCAATCCGGCTGCGCTCGGGCGCATCAGGCGCAGCCAGGCGCACACCACGGCATTGAGGCTGGTCACACAAGGACTCCGCCACCGCTTCGAACGCCTGCTTGAGCGCTGCCCCCTGTGCCGGATCGGCTTCACCCATCAGCGGCAACAGCAGTGTCGCCACCCGCCGGGCGCCTTCGAAAGTCCCTTGCAATTTCACCCACGCTGCGGCGTCTTGGGCTTCGCCAGCCAGTACGCGCAGCTCCGCAACCGTGGCATGCACCAGCGCGCCGGGCGCGACGGCCAGCCCGTCCTGCAAGGACTGCAACTGCGCCAGCGCCTGCAACAGCGGCTGCGCCTGCGCCGACACCGCAGCGACACCCGTACCATCGCCTGCCTGCACATGCTGCAGGCCGCTCATCCAGGCGGAGAAACCGCCATCGCCGCCAGCGGCAGGTTCCAGCACCTCATCCACGGCAGCAAACTGGGCCGCCAGCGGGCGCAACCTGGCATAAGCGGCTCGGGACTGTGCTGCAGACTGAAGCGCCGCCGGGATATCTCCCGCTGCCAGGGCTTGCTGTGCCGCTTCCAGTTCACGCTGCGCCAAACGCAAGGACAGGCGCTGGAATACCTGATATTCCGCCAGCATGCCCACATATTGCACCAGCTCCGGGCGAGCCGCCGCTGCGCGGGACGCCTCGGACGGCAGCACAACCAGCGTACCGCGCGGGTTGCTCAGCAAGCCGCAGGTCATTTCATAGGTGCCGGGCTTGAGCCGCGTCCGCAACGTCTGTGTAAAACCGGGCGCGATATTTTCACGTTCATCCACGACCATGACACCATCCAGAATTTCCCATTCCAGGGCACGATGGGTTTGATTGATGATGGTGAAGGTCGTCAACCCGGCAGGAACCTCCACGGAATTGGGCGAACACTCGCGCCCGGCAATGGTAATGGTGACTTGCGTACCTTGCGCCACGACAGGCCGGGCGCGCGCAGCCAGGGTAGCCGCATAAAACGCAGCGCCACCGACCAACACCAGCAAGGCCGCCAGCAGAATCCAGGTGCGCCAGGCAGGCGCCGGGCCGGCTGCTGCGGCCTGCCCAGCCAGCGGAGCCTGCAGCTTGCCAGCAGCTGCCGCCTCCGCTGGCGCCCCGCCCTTCGCAGGCTTGTGCACAGGCCGCAGGAACAGGAACAAGGCCACCACCAGATAAGCGACGTATATCAGCCCCTCGCTCTGTACCGGCGCAGACTGATAGCCCAGCACGCCCGACAGCACGGTTCCCAGCGGGCTGTCCATCGGTAGAACATCACCCATATCAAACAGGACCTGCTGGCCGATATTCCATATACCTGCTTCATGGAACTTGCGCAGCGACCCCGCCAGCAACCCGGCGGCCACCACCAGCACGAACAGGCCGGTATAGCGGAAGAAGCGGCGCAGATTCAGGCGCAAGCCACCGACATAAATGCCCCAGCCCAGTACGACCGACAACAGGATGCCTGCCAGCGCGCCTACCGGTGCCTGCCAGTCCTGACTCTGCTGGAAGACGGCCAGCAGGAAAAACACGGATTCCAGCCCTTCCCGGGCCACGGCGAGAAACACCATGCCGACCAGCGCCCAGCCTCCCATGCCGCGCGCAACCGCATGCTCCACGGAGGATTCCAGCCCGCGCTTCACGGCAGCCGCCGCATTGCGCATCCAGAACACCATGCCCGTCAGCACAGCCACGGCGATCAAGCCGACGCAGCCTTCAAACAACTCCTGCTGCTTCTGCGGGAATTCCGCTGCCGCCCATTGCAGTCCTGCGCCGGCGAACAGGGACAAGGCCACCGCCAGCAAAATGCCCAGCAACACCGCGGGCAGCAACGCGCGTCTGCCGGTATGGTGCAAATAATTGGCGACGATGCCGACGATCAGCGCGGCCTCCAGGCCTTCGCGCAGCATGATGAGAAACGGAACCAGCATCAGGCAATCCTTACATTTACCTTAAGGCAAATGAAAAACATTCTCTTTTGTTGCCGCTATTATGCGCCTTCCCTCTCTGCGCACCGCCGGAATACGGCACTTTTTCTTCGCATTTCTTGAAAAAAATCAATTCAGGCTGGCCGTCTGACCTCGGCCCCGACCCCGGCCCGTTCCTGTTCCGCAAACGCAAAAAAGCGGGCACTAGGCCCGCTTTTCCGGTTGCTGCTCACCCAACTGCAGTCAGCAGCCAAGGCAGAAGACGCCGATTAGACGCGCTTCACCTTTTCCAGCATCTTGAACACGCCCTTGGGGGACTTGATGAAAAGACGCTTGAAAGCCTTACCCAGGCAACGACGCTCCAGGGTGTTGCGGCGTACGCGTTTACGTTCTGCCATGATAGAAACTCCGGTAGTAAGCAGTCAGCCTCTCCCGGCCCAGGCTCACGCCAGCGGCAGTTCAAGGCAAAAGAAAAATCGACACGGCCGCCGCCTGGTGTTCTTGACACCCTGCGCCCGATATTCGCGGGCGTAGCCGACAGCAACCGGCAACCAAACCAGGCCCATTTCCAGGGCTAATCTGGCATTTTATCGTCAAATGGGTGCCCTTGACAAATCATGCAGCCAGTCAACAACACGATGCCCCATGAAAAGCCAAGCGGCGCCGGCCCTGCCGTCACAACCCCGAGCTTGCGTGCAGGTTTCAGCGCAAGGTCGGGTGCGAACAGACCCACAGCACCGTTGCGTCCGCATCCCCGCTGGAAACACAGACATGGCCCATGGTGCTATCGAAATAACAGGAATCCCCCGCCTGTAGCGTCAAGGGCGCATAGCTGTCGGTATGCAGCACCACGCAACCATCCAGGACATACAGGAATTCTTCGCCGTCATGCCGCAACAATTCCGGAAAATCCGCAGAATCGTGCGCCTTGATGGTCGTCAGCAGCGGAATGAAACGCTTGTCGGCCAGATCGGCATTGAGGATTTCGTACACATACTGCGGCGCATTGTGCATGACCCCCTGCCCGCGATAGGTCACGCTGCGCCGCCCCGGACGGCCCGCCGGCCCATCATGCTCGCAGCTGAACAGTTCGCTGACATTGACGGCAAGCCCATGGGCCAGCGCGGCGATTTTTTCGTAGGTTGGCGACAACTGCCCGTTTTCTATCTTCGACAAGGCCGAAATCGAGATGCCCGAACGGTCGCTCAACTGCTGCAAGGTCAGCCGCGCCGCCCGGCGCAGGCTACGCAACTTGACCGCCAGAACATTGCTTTCCGGCTCCTGACGCAAGACAGGGGAGACATTTTTATTCTGCAAAGCCATTCCACTCACCCGTTGCATGCAGCCATGCTGCATGCAGGAACCCATGGAAAACCCCTATATGGTTTTTTCCAATACGAAAATATATTTCTGATACGAAAATTTAAATGCGCCAAAAGCGCCTGAACAGCGTCAACGATGGTAGATCACGTGCAAACCTTAAATCAAGCCCAGACCCTTCAACACCTCCCTTTTCCTGGGCTGATTGATGCCATTGAACAAATGTTCATCGAAGGTTGCACCGTCCCCCTGCGCCATAACCATGCCATTGAGGGCGCCCATGGCGACAACGGTGGGATCATGCTGTTGATGCCCGCCTGGCAAAGCGGCAAGCGGCTGGGCATCAAGACGGTGTCCATTTTCCCGGGCAACCAGGACAAAGGCCTGCCCGGCCTGCATTCGGTCTTTATTCTGTATGACGCCGCCACCGGCAAGCCGCTGGCCATTCTCGACGGCGACGTCATTACCTCGCGCCGCACCGCCGCCGCCTCCGCACTGGCGGCACGCTGGCTCAGCCGGCCCGATGCGAGCAAGCTGCTGGTCGTCGGCGCCGGCCGCGTCGCCAGCCTGCTGGCGGACGCCTATCGTTGCGAGCGCCCCATCGAGACGGTACAGGTCTGGGATATCAACGCGGAGGCTGCGGCCCGCCTCGTCAGCCAGTTGCAGGCCAGCGGCCTGCAGGCCAGTGTCGCCACCGACCTGGAACAGGCCTCGCGGCAAGCCGATATCATCACCTGCGCCACGCTCTCCAATGCACCCCTGATCCATGGCGACTGGCTGCGCCCCGGCACCCACCTTGATCTCATCGGCAGCTTTACGCCCGCCATGATCGAAAGCGATGTGGAGTGCTTCCGCAAGGGCACGGTCTTCGTCGATACGCCTGAAGCGCTGATGAAAGCCGGCGATATCCTCGAAGCCGTCAAGGCAGGCGCCTTCCAGCCCGAGCAGGTCGCCGCCACGCTGGAAGACCTGTGCCGTGGCCAGCATGCCGGCCGCCGCGACGCCGCCGAGATCACGGTTTACAAAGCGGTCGGCACGGCCCTGGAAGACATTGCGGCCGCCTCGCTGGCCTTTGACTCCTACATGCAGGCAGCGCACTGATACCGCGCTTGCCCCACCTGTAAGTTATACCTGGCGCCGGCCTCGTTTTGATACCACGGCGCCTTCTGCGGAAGCATGTATGAATAAAGACAAAACCTGCATCATCATCGGTGCCGGGATGCTCGGCCTGTGCTCGGCGCTGGAGTTCCTCAAGCGCGGCTATCAGGTCACACTGGTCGATCAGGACGACCCCGGCCTGGGCGCCACCTTCGGCAATGCCGGTTTCATCGCCACCGAACTGGTCGATCCGCTCTCGACCTGGGGCACCATCAAGCGCGCCCCTGCCTTACTGACCCAGCGCCATGGCGCGCTGGCCATTCCAGCGGCCAATCTGGGCAACAGCCTGCCCTGGATGCTGCGTTTCGCCCTGGCGGCACGCCCTGGGCAGGTCGCACATGCCCGTGAAGCGCTGGCCTGGATCAATCGTCAGGCCGTGCCGGCCTGGCAACGCATTCTGGCCGATGAACAACTTTCCGGGCATCTGGTCGCCTCCCATTACCTGCGCGTCTGGGAACATGCCTCCGGGCAGGCCGCCGCCGCAGAAGAAGCCGAGTTCTATCAGAAGTGGGGCATCGAAGCGCGCCTGATCGGCAAAGAGGAAACGGCCAGCCTGGAACCCGCGCTGCGCGAGACAGTCCATCATTCCGTGATGCTGCCCTACGCCCATCGTTTGCAGGATCCCTATTGGCTGGCGCAAGCACTATTCGCCGCTTTCCAGCAGCGCGGCGGCACCTTCGTCAAACATGCGGCGAGCCGCATCACGGCAGAAGGCGGCCAGGTACGCGTCAGCGCGGGCCGGGACATCCTGGCGCAACAGGCGCTGGTCTGCGCGGGCGCCTATAGCGCCCGTCTGCTGCGCCAGTTCGGCGTCAGCATTCCGCTCATGGCAGAACGCGGCTATCACCTGCACTTGCCGCAAACACGTGGCCTGCTGCAAGGGCCGATCTGCTCGGCAGACCGCAATGTTTTCATCAGCCAGCTCGACAGCGGCCTGCGCATCGTGGGTTTCAGCGAGCTGGGCGGCTTGGACTTGCCGCCGCAAGCGGCCCGGTTCACCTCCTTGCGACACCACCTGAGCGGCCTGCTGCCGCAAACCCAGGCGGCGCTGCCTGCGGCAGAAGAATGGATGGGCCGCCGGCCGACGCTGCCCGACTCCCTGCCCGTCATCGACACCCACCCGCACCATCCCAACATCGGTTTCGCATTCGGCCACCAGCATATGGGCATCACGCTGGCAGCCATTTCCGCCCAGCTCATCAGCCAGAAAATGAGCACGGGCGCCACCCCCAAGGAGCTTTCCCCCTACGCCGTCACCCGCTTCAAACTGGCCGGCTCCTTTGCTTGAGCGGGTGGCCCGCCAAACGGCACCCTTTCTTTAAACCGCCAGCTTATAGAACCAGTCGTGGGACCCGTTGCCGGCCAGCATCCGGCGCGGCCTCCTGCACGACCTTTCCAATAAAAACAGGTACACCGAACATGTCCCAATCCATCAGCTTCCGGCAGTTCCTTGCACTATCGTTTTTCCTGTTTTCCATGTTCCTGGGCGCAGGCAATATCATCTTCGCCCCTCCGCTGGGCCAGGCCGCCGGCACCAATACCTGGGTCGCCATGTCGGGCTTCCTGATTACCGGCGTAGGCCTGGTGTTGCTGGCCATCATGGCGCTCTCGATTTCCGGCGGCAGCGTCGAGAAACTGTCGGGCCGTGTCAGCCCCGGCTTTGCCGTGTTCTTCTCCATCCTGCTGTTCATGACGCTGGGCCCGATTTACGTGGTGCCCCGTACCGCAGCCGTGGTGTATGAAATCACCGTGACGCCCTTCCTCTCGGAAAATATCGTCACCAATTACATGCAATGGGCCTTGCTGGTCTTTTCCGTGCTGTTCATCTGGGCCACGATCTACCTGTCGCTGGAACCCAAGAAATTCGTCAAGCGCATCGGCAATATCCTGACGCCCATCTTCCTGATCCTGCTGCTGGTCATTGTGCTGGTCGCCTACTTCGACCCCATCGGCGATTTCCGCGAACCTTCCGGCCCGTATATCGACTTTGCCTTCAGCAAGGGCTTCACGCAGGGCTACTACACCATGGATGTGCTGGCCGCCTTCGTGTTCGGCAAGATCTTCCTGGACGCCGCGCATTACGCCGGCATCGACGCCAAGCACATGACCGGCCTGTTCGTGCGCTCCGGCATTTTCGCCGTGGTGGCACTCGCCCTGATTCAGCTGTCCCTGGCCGGCATGGGCGCCAGCAGCGCCAGCGTGCTGGGTGTCTCCAGCAACGGCGGCGAAGCGCTGACGCGTATCGTTGACCTGCTGATGGGTCGCCTGGGCGTCGTGATGCTCGCAACCGTCATTTTCCTCACGGGCCTGACGACGGCCATCGCCTGCCTGGCTTCCGTCGCCGAATACTTCAGCCGTATTTTCCCCAGCCTGACCTATCGTGCCTGGGTCATCCTGCTGGGCCTGCTGAGCCTGGTCATCACCAACTTCGGCCTGACGACCATTCTGACCTTCGCCTCGCCCGTCCTGCTGTTCCTGTACCCGATCGCCATCACGCTGATCGTGCTGGTCTTCACCAACAAGTGGTTCGGCGGCCGTCAGGCGGTCTATGTCGGCGCTGTGACCGGCGCGGCCATCATGGGCGTCATCGACGGCCTGAACGACATCAAACTGTTGCCGGCCAGCCTGGCCGATACCCTGCGCCAGACACTGCCGCTGTACGACAATGGCCTGGGCTGGATCGTCGTTGCCCTCGCGGGCGCCGTGCTGGGGCTGCTGGCCTCGGTGCTGTTCAAAGCAGGCAGCCAGCGCTACGTGAACCAGCATATCGGCTGAGGCTTGCGTTGCGGCCGGGATGCAGGCAGCGCCCCGGCCAGGCTTTCAATCCGACACCAGCGCTTGCTGGTGCCGGCCTGCCGCCCCCAGATAGGTTTCCACGATACGCGGGTCATGGGCCAGCTCACCGGCTGGCCCATGCATGACCACCCGCCCCAGCTCCAGCACATAGGCGTAGTCCGCCACTTTCAGCGCCGCCCGGGCGTTTTGCTCTACCAGCAGGATGGAAACTCCGCGCTGGCGCAACTCGACCAGGATGCGGAAGATATCCCGCACGATCAAAGGCGCCAGGCCCAGGCTGGGCTCATCGAGCATCAACAGGCGCGGACGGCTCATCAAGGCGCGCCCCACGGCCAGCATCTGGCGCTCTCCGCCCGACAAGGTTCCAGCTTCCTGCTGGCGCCGTTCCTTTAAGCGGGGAAACAGCTCATAGACTTCGTCCAGGGCCTGCATCCGGACCGCCCGCGGCTCGCGGCGAAAACGAAACGTCCCCAGCTCAAGGTTGTCCTCGACACTCATGCTAGCGAACAGGGCGCGGGTTTCCGGCACCAGGGCGATACCGCGCGCCACATGCTGCTCCACCCCTTCATCGGCCAGATCCTCGCCATCGAAGTTCACGCTGCCGCTTGCCGGCAGAACCCCCATGATGGCTGCCAGGGTCGTGGTCTTGCCCGCGCCGTTGGGGCCGATCACGGTGACGATCTGCCCCTGGCGTACGTCCAGGCTAAGGTCCGACACGGCTGCGATGTGTCCATAGGCTGCGCCCAGGCCACGCACGCTCAGCAAAGGATCCGGCAGGCCGCCTTGCGCTGGCGAAGGGCTTGCTGCGCTCATTCGTCCAACCCTCCCAGATAGGCCGTCAACACGGCGGGATCACGCTGCACCGCTTCGGGCAGGCCTTCGGCAATCCGCTGGCCGAACTCCATCACCACCACACGGTCCACCAGCCCCATCACGAAGTCCATATCATGCTCGACCAGCAGCACGGCCACTCCCTCAGAACGCAATTTACGCAATAGTGCAGCCAGCGCCTCTTTTTCCTTGTGGCGCAGGCCTGCAGCCGGTTCATCCAGCAACAGCAGGCAAGGATCGGCGCACAGTGCTCGCGCAATTTCCAGAATACGCTGCTGCCCCAGGGCCAGACTGCCTGCAGGCCGTGCCAGGAACTCGCCCAGGCCGACCCGCTCCAGCTGCTGGCGCGCTTCATTGAGCAAGGCCGCTTCATCAGCGCCATCCAGGCGCAGGGCAGAGGCAAAGACACCTTTGCTGCCCCGCAGATGCGCCCCCAGTGCCGTATTCTCCAGCACACTCATGTCCGGCAGCAATTTGACATGCTGGAACGTACGCGCCATGCCGGCCGCCACCAATTCACGCGGCGGCAACCCATTGATGCGGCGCCCACGGAAAATGACCTCGCCCTCATCCGGCGTATCCACGCCGGACACCAGATTGAACAGCGTGCTTTTGCCCGCGCCATTGGGCCCGATCACAGCCAGTATCTGGCCCGCCGCCACGTTCAGGGACATTTCCCGGTTGGCTACCAGGCCGCCAAAACGGCGCGTCACCTGCCTGACTTCGAGAATCGGCTCTCCCGCCGCTGGACGGAGACGCGCGGGCAAATCAGGCATTGCCGACTGCGCCGGCGGCAATCTTTCCAGGCCTGGCGCACTGGCATGGCGCCGGCCCAGGCGCCGTGCCAGCGCCGACCATATCCCGCCGGGCCAGCGCTGGATCACCAGCACGATCAGCAAACCGAACACGATGCTTTCGAAATTGCCGCTGCGGCCCAGCAATTGCGGCAACCAATCCTGCAGCCATTCGCGCATCAGCACCACAGCCGCTGAACCCGCCACGGCTCCCCACAGGCTGCCCATGCCGCCCAGCAAGGCCATGAACAGGTAGTCGATGCCGGCCTGCACGCTGAACGGCGCCGGGCTGACAAAGCGCTGGGTGTAGGCATACAGCCAGCCGGACAAACCGGCGAGGCCCGCCGCAATCAAGAAAACCGTCATCTTGGTGCGGAAGATATTCACCCCCATGGATGCCGCCATCTCCTGCCCGCCGCGCAAGGCGCGGATCGCCCGCCCCGTGCGCGATGCAAGCAGATTGCGCACCAGCAGCATGGCCAGCAGCACACAGGCCCAGATCAGGTAATACATGCGCGGCCCATCGCCGAACTGGATCCCGGCCAGACGCAGGGCCGGTAGATCCGGAATGCCGGAATGCCCTCCCAATCCTTCCAGCGTACCGAACAGGTAATACAGCGACATGCCCCAGGCGATCGTTCCCAAGGGCAGATAGTGCCCCGATAGCCGCAAGGTCAGCTGTCCGAGCACATACGCCAGCAGCAGCGTGACCACGATACCGGCCAGCAAGGCCAGCCAGGGCGCCCCCATCTGCGCCCCAAGATTCATGGTGGAAGGTGCGATCAGCACAGCGGTCGCATACGCGCCGACGCCGACAAACGCCGCCTGCCCGAAACTCGTCATGCCGGCCACGCCCGTCAGCAGCACCAGCCCCAGCGTCGCCAGCGCGAACATCCCGATATTGTTGAGCAGCGTCACATAGAAGGACGGCACCAGCAACGGCAACAGCAGCAGTACCAGCAGACCGAGCGGCAGCCAGACAGAAAACTTGCGCATGTCAGTGCTCCTCCTCTTGGCGGCTGTTGAGCGAACGCCAAAGCAGGAACGGCAGGATCAGCGTGAAAACGATGACTTCCTTGTAATTGCTGGCCCAGAACGTGGAAAATGCCTCGGCCAGACCAACCACGATGGCACCCGCGGCCGCCATCGGGTAACTTGCCAGCCCGCCGATGATGGCACCGACAAAGCCCTTGAGGCTGATCAGGAAACCAGAGTCGTAGTACAGCGTGGTCAGCGGCGCAATCATGATCCCCGACAGGGCGCACAGAAAAGCGGCCAGGCCGAAACTGATGCGGCCGGCCAGCAGCGGCGAGATACCCATCAGCTGGGCGCCCATGCGGTTCACTGCCGTCGCGCGCAGCGCCTTGCCGTACAAAGTGCGTGTGGACAGCAGATACAGCGCGCTGATGGCGATGGCCGACAGCGCAAGCACCCACAGGGTCTGGCTATTGATATAGGCCATGCCCAGATCCAGGCCTTCCTCGGAAAACGGCTCGGTGCGCATGCCTTCCGGCCCGAACACCAGCAAACCCACGCCCACCAGGCTGACATGCACCGCAATGGCGATAATCATCAGCAGCAGGCCGGAGGCATGCGCCACCGGCTGAAAAAACAGCCGGTACATCAATGGCCCCAGCGGCGTGATGGCCGCCAGCGTGAGCAAAGCCTGGACACCCATGGGCAAGGCCGCCAGCGGCAAGTACTGCAACAGCAACAGCAGTGCAAGCGCATAGACCGGCATCGTACAGAGCCGCCACAGCGCGCGGCGTGCCTGTGGCCGGCGACGCCGGTGCCGCTGCTTCCACAAATCCCAGGCGTCCGCCAGGGCGGCCAACAGCGCCATGGCCAGCACCAGCCAGCCGATGGCAGTCTGGCCGGACTGGATCGCCGCCATGGTCAAGGCGCTGAAAGCGACAAATTCGCCCAGCGGAATCAACAGCACCCGGGTCACGGAGAACACCAGGATGATGGACAACGCTACCAGGGCATAGATCGCGCCATTGCTGATACCGTCCTGCCCCAGCAGGACGATGATTTGCGGATTCAACATATCATCAGGATGGAATCGCGTCCGCCGCTGCTCCCGGCAGTCGTGGCGGGCGCGCTTGGAGTTTCACGGATGGCCGGCCCAGACACCGGGCCGGCGCATGATGGCGCGCTTTAGTCCCGCACCAGATGCCAGGCGCCATCCTTGACCGTGATCAGCTCGCGGCCACGCTCATCAAAACCGCTGTGATCCTGCGGCGTCATGTTGTACACCCCTTGGGTCGCCGGCAACTCGCGGATCTGTTCCAGCGCATCGCGCAGCGCTTGCCGGAACGCCGGCGTACCGGGCTGCCCGGCCTTGGCCGCAACGGGAATGGCCGCTTGCAGCAGCAGGCCTGCGTCATAGACATTGGCGCCGAAGGTGGCCGGCTCCTGGCCATAGCGAGCCTTGTAGGCGTCAATGTATTGCCGGGCCACGGCCTTGGAAGGATGGGTATCCGGCACTTCATCCATCACCAGCATCAGGCTGGCGGCCAGGATGGTGCCTTCCACCTTCTTGCCGCCCAGCTTGAGAAAATCATTCAGGGCCGCGCCATGGGTCTGGTAAATCTGGCCACGATAGCGCTGATCCGCCAGCGTGGTTTGCGGCAGCACCGAGGAACTGCCAGGCGCACCCACCAGAATGGCGTCGGGCTTGGCGGCAATCAACTTGATGGCCTGCGCCGTCAGCGAAGTGTCCTGGCGCTGGAAGCTTTCCGTCGCGACGATCTCGATGCCGGCCTTGCCGGCCTGATCCTTGATGACGGCCAGCCAGCTTTCGCCGTAGGGATCGGCGGTGCCGATGAAGCCCAGCGTCTTCACGCCCGAACGCACCATATGATCCACCAGCGCCGTTGCGATCACATCATCGTTCTGCGTGGTTTTGAAGACCCATTTTTTCTGTTCCGTCATCGGCTGGATCACCGATGCGCTGCCGACCGGCGCCAGCATCGGCACGCCGGCTTCGGCCACCACGGGAATCACGGCCAGGGAACTGGGCGTACCGCTGGTGCCGATGATGGCATCGACGCCGTCGGCAATCAGTTTCTTGTAGGCCGTGACCGCCGCCGTGGGATTGCTGGCATCGTCCAGGGAAATATATTCAATCGTCAGGTCGCCTGCCTGGGTCGGCATCAGCTCTATGGTGTTCTTCTGCGGAATCCCCACCATCGCCACCGGCCCCGAGGAAGACGTCACGACCCCGACCTTGACCTGGGCCTGCGCCCCGGCGGCCAGGAACAAGCCGGCCAGCAGGCCGCACAGTATGCGTTGCTTTTTCATCTTCATTCTCCGATAAGCAGGCAGCAGCCCCATGGCCGGTTGCCGGATTTTCATGCCAAGCCCGTCATTCTGCCACGCTTGCCGCCGAATGATGCGTCCGGGGTTCCTGTGGCGCGCCGCCAGCGCCCCACAAACGTCGCCATGGCAGAACCATGGCAAAGCGCGGTCCGGCCTTGCCGCCCGGATCCGCAGACAAGCGGCAGCCGCCCTCAGGCGTCATTCAGATTATTGAACATCTGCTCGAGCATCTGGTTCAGGCGGGCAATCTTCACCGACGACAGGCCGCTGAAGCCTTGTGCGAATACCTGGGTGGTCGCATCCCGCATCTCGGCAATCATCTGGCTGCCGCGTTCGGTCAGGGCGACGATCGTGACACGGCCATCCTGTGCGGATGTCTGGGTATCCACCAGGCCATCGGCCTTCATGCGATAAACGATTTTAGTGATGGTAGAAAGCTTGGCTACCGCATGCAATGCGATTTCCGACATGCTGGAAGTGCCGTTTTCTTTGAGGATGAACAGCACCCGCCATGTCGGGACATCCGCTCCCACCCGACGCAAGGCCTTTTCCATGCGCTGCACATACAGATTGTTCAGGCGGGCGACCCAGTAGAAAGGGAAGTCTTCTTTGACGAACTCTTCGCTGACGGGGTTGAAGCGACTCACTCTTTTATTGATGGTCATTCGGCGGCACCAAAATCAATCGCCTCCAGGGTCACCCCTGGAGGCGTTCTGTCGGGGCAATAGCGAGCAGCTGGCCGACCCGCGCCGACGCTCCCCGCTACCATACAGCGCGCCTGAGGCGCGGTATGGGCACCGCGTGCGCAGCACGGGAACCGCCGCTGCCACTTGGGTGCCTGGTCAGGCATTCTATCGCGCCCGACGCCCCTGCGTACCTGCCGCTTCCCCCTATGGAGGGCAAGTGCCGTCCGGCTTAGCCCGCCTTAACTGCGTTGCCGCCACGCAGGCCGGCCAGACCAATGAAGATCCAGCCGAAGAGATAGAACATGCCGCCGACCGGCACCATATTGGGCATGAAGCGGGCCTGGTTCAGCGTGTTGAAATAGATCAGGCCGGAGAACAGCAGAACACCCAGCGCAAAGCAGATGGCCGCCACGCCGGCGAAACGGCTCGGATTGCCCACGCGGAACCAGATCGCGACAGCCAACAGGGCCAGCGCATGGAACATGTTGTATTCCACGGCGGAGCTCATGGATACGATAGCGGCCTGCAGGCTTTCCTCAGGCACAAAGGAAGCCAGGCCATGCGCCTTGATGGAGCCCATGAGCACCCCCAGAACACCGGCAACGGCGGACAGCACAAACCAGAGACGGCTGCATTTCATATCGAATCCTTAAGACGTGAAAAATGATGGAAAACCGGCGCGCCCGGAACCCCTGTCCCGGCGCCATGTCGGCCCATGGCCGAAAACCAGCGGAACCTCGCCCCGATGGCAGCGCAGCGATTGTAGTCAGGCCGGCGAACTTGTGACATTTAGCCGTGCCTCAACTTTGGCAAGAAATCTATAGCTGCCCCCATCCCTGTCGCTTTCCAGCCCAGATTACTGTTTATTTTTACAGTCGAAATTGCTGGTCTCGCTGTAAACTGGAAGCGTCCCTTACCCTCGTTCCGCCATGAGCTCCGACATCCGCATTACTGGCGCACGCCAGAATAACCTGAAGAATCTCGACCTTGTGCTGCACACCGGAGAACTGACGGTGTTCACGGGGGTATCCGGCTCCGGCAAATCCTCGCTGGCCTTCGATACGCTTTATGCGGAAGGCCAGCGGCGCTATGTCGAAACATTCTCGCCCTATGCGCGCCAGTTCCTTGACCGCATGGACAAACCCCAGGTTGACCGCATCGAGGGCATCCTGCCCGCCATCGCCATCGACCAGACCAACCCGGTACGGAATTCACGCAGCACGGTCGGCACCATGACCGAGCTGAACGATCACCTGAAACTGCTGTTTGCCCGCGCCAGCCAGCTGTTCGACCGGGTCACGGCCCGTCCTGTCGTGCGCGACAACCCCACGACCATCCTTGCCTCGCTGCGCGAACGCACTGCTGCAGCCGGCGACCCGCGCCTGGTGATCACCTTCGCGCTGCCGGTTCCGGCGAATTTTTCCGAAGAGGAAGTCCGGGCGTTCCTGGAAGGCCAGGGCTATACGCGGGTGCACGGCCCGGCGCTGGCGTCCGACCCGGCCGCCCCCCAGGCTGAGCCGCCCAAGGCGGCCAAGGCCGGCAAGGGCAAGCGGGCCCAGGCCGCCGAAGCACAACGCATTCTTCAGGTTGTCCAGGATCGCTTCCGTCTTTCCGGCGCGGAGCCCGAACGTATTGCCGAAGCCCTGGAAACCGCCTTGCGCATGGGCCGTGGCCATCTGGCCGTCCATGCGCTGGACGACAACGGCGAAGACGCCGCCGTCTGGCGCTACAGCGACCGCCTGAGCGACCCTGACAGCGGGATCGAATACAGCGAACCGCTACCCAGCACCTTCTCCTTCAATTCCCCGCTGGGCGCCTGCGAAAGCTGTCGCGGCTTCGGCCGGGTCATCGGCATCGACAACGATCTGGTGATTCCCGATGGCAGCAAAACCCTGCGCGAAGGTGCGGTACGCCCCTGGCAGACCGCCAGCTACAAGGAATGCCAGGATGACCTGGAAAAATACGCGCCTGCTGCTGGCGTGCGCCTGGGCGTCCCCTGGAAAGCCCTGAGCGACCACGAACGCCATTGGGTGCTGCATGGCGACCCTGACTGGAAAGGCGGCAATCAGGCCTGGAAGCACCAGTGGTATGGCGCGCAGCGCTTTTTCGACTGGCTGGAATCACGCGCCTACAAAATGCATGTGCGCGTGCTGCTTTCCAAATATCGCAGCTATTCCACCTGCCCGGCCTGCAAGGGGTCGCGTCTCAAGCAGGATGCCCTGCTCTGGCGCGTGGGCAGCGCCGCCGACGCGCAGGCCGTCCTGCCTGGCACCGATCCGCGTTATCGCCGTTTCCTGCCTACCCATGCCAGCTGGAGCCAGGCGCAGCTGGACGCCCTGCCCGGCCTGTCCATCCACGACCTGATGCGCCTGCCCATCAGCCGGGTGCGTCAGTTCTTCCTCGATCTGCGTTTCGAAGGCGGGCTGGATGCCGCCATGGAACTGCTGATGGACGAAATCAACGCCCGTCTGCGCTTCCTCTGTGACGTCGGCCTGGGTTATCTCACCCTTGACCGCCAGAGCCGTACGCTCTCCGGCGGCGAAGTGCAACGCATCAACCTGACGACGGCGCTGGGCACCTCGCTGGTGAACACGCTGTTCGTGCTGGATGAGCCGTCCATCGGCCTGCACCCGCGCGACATGCACCGCATTGTCGAAGTCATGCACCGGCTGCGCAACGCCGGCAACACCCTGGCCGTGGTCGAGCATGACCCGCTGGTCATGCTGGCCGCCGACCGCATCGTGGATATCGGCCCCGGCCCGGGCGAACGCGGCGGCAATATCGTCTTCGACGGCCCCCCTGACGCCCTGCGCCGGGCCGCTACCCTGACGGGCGACTACCTCGGCGGGCGGCGCCACGTGGAAGCGCCACGCCCCATGGCCGTCGCGGCCAATACACCCCGGCTGCTGCTGGAAGGCGTACGCGCCCACAACCTGCAAGACATTTCCGTGGACATTCCGCTGGGCCGCCTGGTCTGCATTACCGGCGTCTCCGGCTCGGGCAAATCCACCCTGGTGCAAGACGTCCTGTACCCGGCGCTGCTCAAACATTTCGGCCGCCCGACCGAAGCACCGGGCGAACACGACCGGCTGCTGGGCGCGGAACAGCTGGCCGACGTCGTGATGGTCGATCAGACCCCCATCGGCAAAACGGCCCGCTCCAATCCGGCCAGCTATGTCGGCGCCTTCGATGCCATCCGCAAGCTGTTCGCCCTGGCGCCGCTATCGCGCGAACGCAGCTATACCCCCGGCATGTTCAGCTTCAACAGCGGCGACGGGCGCTGCCCGACCTGCGGCGGCACCGGCTTCGAACATGTGGAAATGCAATTCCTGTCGGATGTGTACCTGCGCTGCCCGGATTGCGATGGCAAGCGTTTCCGCCCGGAAATCCGCGAGGTCAAGCTCTCGCACCTGGGCCGCGAGGCCTCCATCGACGAAGTGCTGGACATGACGGTGCATGAAGCCAGCCAATTCTTCAAAGGGCTGCGTGATGTGCAGACCGGCCTGGCGCCGCTGGTGGATGTGGGCCTGGAATACGTCAAGCTGGGGCAGCCCGTTCCCACGCTTTCGGGCGGCGAAGCCCAGCGCCTCAAACTGGCCGGCCACCTGGCGCAAGCCGCCCGCGGCGGGATCAGCACGGCCAAGGTTGCCAAGAAAGGCAGCCTGTTCCTGTTCGACGAACCCACCACCGGCCTGCACTTCGACGACGTGGCCCGCCTGATGCGCGCCTTCCGCAAGCTGCTCGATGCCGGACACACGCTGCTGGTCATCGAACACAACCTGGATGTCATCCGCGCTGCCGACTGGCTGATCGACCTCGGCCCGGAGGGCGGCGATCTGGGCGGCGAAGTCGTGGGCGTGGGCACGCCTGCGCAACTCATGGACAACCCACGCTCGCATACCGGCGTTGCGCTGCGCGAAGACCAGCAGGCGCTGGCCCCCGTGCCGCTGGCGCCGGTGCCGTCTCCTGGCGCCGCGCTGGCCGTGGCCGAACCCATGGCGCGCTACCAGGCCGCGCCCGCGCATGCCGCCATCGAGATCCTCCACGCGCGCGAACATAACCTCAAGGATATCAGCGTCGATATCCCGCGTGACCGCTTTACCGTCATCACCGGCGTTTCGGGTTCGGGCAAATCCACGCTGGCTTTCGATATTCTGTTCAACGAAGGCCAGCGCCGCTACCTGGAATCACTCAATGCCTATGCCCGCGCCGTGGTACAGCCCGCCGGCAAGCCGGATGTCGATGCCATCTTCGGCATTCCGCCCACGGTTGCGATTGCCCAGCGCACCAGCCGCGGCGGCCTGAAATCCACCGTCGCCACCATGACGGAAATCCATCACTTCCTGCGGCTGCTGTACGTCAAGCTGGGCGTGCAGTATTCACCCGACTACAACGTGCCGGTCGTGCCACAAAGCCCGCAACAGATCGTCGCGCGCATCCTGCAGGACCACAGCGGCCAGCAGGTCGGCCTGCTGGCGCCGCTGGTGCAGGCGCGCAAGGGTTTTTATACCGATCTCGCCAAATGGGCAGCCGGCAAAGGCTATACCCACCTGCGCGTGGATGGCGAATTCACGCCAGTGCGCCCCTGGCCACGCCTGGATCGCTACAAGGAACACACCATCGAGCTGCCCGTCGCCGACCTGCAGGTCGATGCCACGGCCGAAGCACAGCTGAGGGCAGCGGTTCAGGCGGCGCTGGATCACGGCAAGGGCACCATGACGCTGGTCTGGCCGCTGGACCCAGCGCGGCGCGACATCGCCCGGCCGTTGCAGCAGGCCGTGTTCTCCACCAAGCGCACCTGCCCCATCAGCGGCGTCAGCTTCCCGGAACTCGACCCGCGCCTGTTCTCCTATAACTCCAAACATGGCTGGTGCCCTACCTGCTTTGGTACTGGCGTGATCATCAAAGGGTTTGATGCCGATGCCACCGGCGAAGAACTGGCCTGGACGGAAGCCGATGGCGAAGCCGTCACCTGCCCGGATTGCCACGGCAAGCGCCTGAACCGCATTGCCCTCGCCGTACGCTGGCAGGATCGCAGCATTGCCGACCTGGCTGCCATGTCGGTCAACGAGGCTCATCAGTTCTTCCAGCAGTTGAACCTGACGGGCCGCGACGCCGAGGTCGCCCGCGACATCCTGGCGGAAATCCGGGCCCGGCTGCGCTTCATGCGTGAGGTCGGCCTGGGCTACCTGACCCTGGATCGCAGCGCGCCGACGCTCTCCGGCGGGGAAGCGCAACGCATCCGCCTGGCGGCGCAGCTGGGCTCCAACATGCAGGGCGTGTGCTACATCCTTGACGAACCCACCATCGGCCTGCACCCGCGCGACAATCACATTCTGCTCGACGCGCTGCAACGCCTGGAAGGCAACGGCAATACGCTGGTGGTGGTCGAACATGACGAGGACACCATCCGGCGTGCCGCCCATGTCATCGACATCGGGCCAGGCGCCGGAGTACGCGGCGGCACCGTCGTCGCGACCGGTACGCTGGCGGACATCATGGCCGCACCAGGCTCAGTGACTGGCCGCTTCCTCGCCCACCCGCTGCCCGCACCGGCCGAAGCCCGTCGCCCGGTCGATGGCGCCACGCCAGCGCTCCTGGTGCGCGATGCGCGCCTGCATAACCTGAAAGACGTCAGCGCCCGCTTCCCGCTGGGCCGCCTGAATGTCGTCACCGGCGTCTCCGGCTCGGGCAAATCTTCGCTCGCCCGCGATGTGCTGCGCGACAACCTGACGCTCGCCCTGGCTGCCGCCGACCCCGGCTTCAGCGCCTGGCGCCATTGCCAGGGCATAGAAGGCTGGCAACAGATCGACCGCGTCCTGGAAGTGGATCAAACCCCCATCGGCAAGACCCCGCGCTCCTGCCCGGCCACCTATGTCGGTTTCTGGGATGAAGTCCGCAAGCTCTTCGCCGACACCCGCGAAGCCCGCCTGCGCGGCTGGAACGCCAGCCGTTTCAGCTTCAATACCGGTGATGGCCGCTGCCCGGTCTGCGAAGGCCAGGGCATGCGTACCATCGAAATGAGCTTCCTGCCGGATATCAAGGTTCCCTGCGACGCCTGCGGCGGGCAGCGCTTCAACCTCGATACGCTGTCGGTGCAGGCTCGCGGCAAGCATATCGGCGAAGTCCTGGCCCTGGAAGTCGATGACGCCATCGGCTACTTCGCCGCGCATCCCCGCATCGCCCGGCCGCTGCAACTGATGCAGGATGTCGGCCTGGGCTACCTGACACTGGGGCAGCCCTCGCCCACGCTCTCGGGCGGCGAGGCGCAACGCATCAAGCTGGTGACAGAACTGGCCAAGGCGCGCATGGATGCCGGTGTCATCCGCACCGGCCGGGCATCGCGCGCGCCGCACACACTGTATGTGCTGGACGAGCCGACAGTCGGGCTCTCCACGGCGGACGTAGAAAAGCTGATAGATGTGCTGCACCGTCTGGTCGATGCCGGCAATACGGTCGTGGTCATCGAACACAATCTCGATGTGATCGCCCAGGCCGACTGGGTGCTGGACCTCGGCCCGGAAGGCGGCGACCAGGGCGGCGAACTGGTCGTACAGGGCATGCCTTCGCAACTGGTCGCGGCGCAGGCCTACTCCCACACTGGCAGGGTGCTGGCGCAGCATCGGGAGACGCATTGATGCATTGCCGTTTTGAAGACCGCCAGACCGGCAGCGCGCTGGTCATGGAGGGAGAGCCGCAACGGCTGGCGGTTGCCAGCGCGGCCACGCTGGACGACACCCTGGCGCTGCTGGATGCGGCCAGCGCAGCGGGCAAGTGGATCGCCCTGGCGCTGGATTACGAATTGGGCGAGTGGCTGGAGCCCAGCCTGAACCCGGCGGCATCCCCGGCGGCCAACACCCCCACTGCGCGCCAGCCTGGCGGCCCCAGGCTGCGCGCCTGGATATTCGACTCGGCCCGGCGGGAAGCCCCCTGGCAACCCGACCCTGGCCGCGCCGCCGGCATCACGGCCATCACGCCTCGACAAGCACGTGCCGACTACCTGAAACGCATCGAGAGCGTACGCACGCGCATCGCCCAGGGCGATGTATATCAGATCAACTACACCATGCCGCTGGATGTAAGTTTCGAAGGCCACACCGAAACGCTTTACCGCCAGCTGGCCAGCCGCCACCCCTGCGCCCACGCCGCCTACATCGAGGACGGCGACTACCGCCTGCTGTCCTTCTCGCCCGAACTGTTCGTGGCGCGCCAGGGCGACACCCTGATCTGCCGCCCCATGAAAGGCACGGCGCCGCGCCACGCCGACCCGGCCACCGACTTCGCACTGGGCCAGGAACTGCGTGCCAGTGCCAAGAACCTGGCGGAAAACCTGATGATCGTCGATCTGCTGCGCAATGATCTGGGCCGCCTGGCGCGCACCGGCTCGGTACGCGTGGATCCCCTGTTCGAGCTGGAACGCTACCCCTCGGTCTGGACACTCACCTCCACCATTCACGCCAGCGCGCCGCAACTGCCGCTGGGCCGCCTGCTGCGCGCCTTGTTCCCCTGCGGCTCCATCACCGGGGCGCCCAAGATCGCTGCCATGCAGCACATTCGCGCACTGGAGCCCTGGCCGCGCGGCATCTACTGCGGCAGCATCGGCTGGATCGCGCCCGGCGGCGATTGCTCGCTCAATGTCGCCATCCGCACCCTGGTATCGACGACGCCGGGCAAAGGCGCCTATCATGTGGGTGGCGGCATCGTGCATGATTCGGATGCCGCAATGGAATGGGAAGAATGCCTCTGGAAGGCGCGCCTGCTCCTGGATGCCTGCCGCGACGACAGCGTGCTGTCACGCTGGTCGGCACGTACAACCCCTACGCCGGGCCCACGACATGCCGCAACTGATAGAGACTCTGCGCACGGAACCTGACGGCAGTATCCCGCTGCTGGCGCTGCACATGCGGCGGCTGCGGGCGTCGGCCGAGTTGCTGGGCTATGTCTGTCCGGTCTGTGATATTGGCGGCGCCCTCAAGCGCTGCGCGCAATCCTTGCCCGGTGAAATCCACCGGCTGCGTCTGCTGCTCTGGCGCACCGGCCTCTACACCATAGAAACCTCGCCGCTGCCGCCCCAGCACGCCCATCTGCAAGTCGGGCTCTCAGATACCCTGCTGGATGCCGACGAACCCTATCTGCGCCATAAAACCACGCACCGGCCTGTCTATACCCCGGCGGGCACCTGGCTGGCGCAACATCCAGACCTCTTCGATGTGCTGTTTTTCAACCAGCGCGGCGAACTTTGCGAAGGCAGCCGCAGCAATGTCTATCTGCGCCTGGCCGATGGCAAATGGTACACCCCGCCTGTCGAGAGCGGTTTGCTGCCCGGCGTGCAGCGCAGTGCCCTGCTGGAAAGCGGCGCCGTCCAGGAACGCACACTCAGCCGCCACGATCTGAACACCGCGCAGGGCATTCGCCTGTCCAATGCCCTACGGGGCTGGTTTGACGTCAGCCTTGCCAGCACCCGGTTCGTGCACACGCCCTGAACGCCCGGACGCCTGCCCGGGAGACGACAACAGCTTCTGCACCAACTGGCTGGAGGCCGCCATGCCCATTGCTGCCGTTACCATGACCGCAGACCCATAGCCCGCGCAAGACAAACCCTGGGGAGCGGCACTGGCGCCGTCCGCTGCGCAGGCCACGCCATCCTGCTGTGCCCAGGCTGCCGGCAGAATGGCCTGCTGCTCCAGCCACAGAACGGCTACCCCCATATTGGGAATACGTCGCGGCGCCTTGCCTGCCACGACGGCCGCACGCGGATAGCCATGCTCACGCCGCAGTTTGTTGCGGATTTTGGCCAGCAGGGCATCATGATTGGCACGCGACAAATCGCCCGAGCGCAAGGCCAGCGGGTCGGTTTTTCCGCCAGCCCCGCCACACATCAGGAAATGCAAACCCAAACGCCGGCACGCCAATGCCATGGCGATCTTGGCCGCCACCTGGTCGGTACAGTCAAGCACCGCATCCGGGCGCGACGCCAGCAAGGATTCGACATTGTCCGGCGCGACGAAATCATCCACCAGCGTCAGCCGGCATGCAGGATTGATGCCACGGATGCGATCGGCCATGGCTTCGATCTTGGCCTGCCCGAGCGTACCGCTCAAGGCATGCACCTGACGGTTCACATTGGACTCGGCCACATGGTCCAGATCCACCAGCGTCAGCGCACCTACGCCGCAACGTGCCAGGGCTTCCGCCGCCCAGGAACCCACGCCACCGATGCCGGCCACCAAAACATGGCTGGCCTGCAAGCGCGCCAGCGCACCCGGCCCATACAGGCGGTCCAGACCGCCGAAACGCCTGACGGGATCGGCCTCGCCCGCCTGCGCCTGCTGTGCAATATCGTTCATGGCGTTATTTTCCCACGGCCCGTCAATCCCGCGCCAGCGCCTCCACCGGATCCAGCCGCGAGGCATTGCGCGCCGGCAGGAAACCGAACACCACACCGATGGCCGTCGCGCTGGCAAAAGCGGTCAGCATGGCCGGCACCGAGTAAATCATCTCCAGCCCGATGCCCGCGCGCCGCACCAATTCCCCCAATCCCAGCGACAGCAGAATCCCTGCCAGACCGCCCAGCAGGCACACCAGCACGGCTTCGATCAGAAACTGCCGCATGATGTCCGCCCGGCGAGCGCCGACCGCCATGCGCACCCCGATTTCCCGAGTACGTTCCGTGACCGACACCAGCATGATGTTCATCACGCCGATGCCGCCCACAATCAGCGAAATCAGTGCGATCGTGGAAATCAGCAAGGTCAGCGCACGCGTGGTGCGCTCCACCGTTTGCCGGATGGAATCCATATTGAAGGTAAAGAAGTCCCGCACACCATGGCGCTGCTCCAGAAAGGCGATGATCTGCCGTTCGGCATCCTCGACGGCAAACGCATCATCCACGCGCACGGTAATGCTGCGCAAGGACTGGCTGCCGGTCAGGCGCGCCATGGCCGCCGTATAGGGAATCCAGACCCGCAGGTTCTCGCCCCCCATGCCATTGAACACGCCGTCGTTTTCCGCCACGACGCCGATCACACGCACCGGCAGCTGCCCCAGGAACATGGTCTTGCCCAGCGGATCCTCATCGCCGAACAGTTCGCGGCGGGTGTTGCCATCTATGACGGCTTCCTGCGCCAGCGCGCGGATGCTATCGCCATCGAAAATCCGGCCCGTCTGCAAGCTCAAGCCATTGACGCGGAAGTACTGCTCCCCCACGCCGGCCGCCATGCCCAGGCGCGCCACATTGCCATAGCGCAGCCCGACCGCCTGACTGACCTCAGGCGTGACGCTATCGGCATACAGCTGTCCGGCCAAGGCTTCTGCATCTGCGCCAACCAGCGTGCGGATTTCGCCCGCCCGTTCATCGCCAAAGCCCTGCCCCGGAAATATCTGGATGGTATCGGTGCCCATGGCAGTGATGTCACTCAGCACCTTTTCCCGCGTTCCCTGCCCCAGCGCCACGACGGACACCACGGCGGCAATACCGATCACGATGCCCAGCATGGTCAGTGCTGCCCGCAGGCGATGCGCATTGAGCGAAACCAGCGCCATGCGCATCGCTTCGGCAAAACGGGCCAGCCAGCCGCCGCCCTGGCGGCGGGTCAGCGGCGGCAGCGCGGCCGCTGCTTCCTGCGGAAGCCGGATACCTGGCACCGCTGCGTCATCAAGCAGCTCTTGCGCGGCAGCGGCAGCCCCCGGGGTGGCTGCCGCTGCGATATCCGCCGCCGCTGATGCCGCGCCGTCGGCAGCACTTGCCACCAGGCGATCGGCCACGATCGCGCCATCGCTGATTTCGATGATGCGCCGGGCATTGGCCGCCACACCAAGATCATGGGTCACGATGATGACCGTATGCCCGGCCGCATTCAGCGCCTTCAGGATATCCATGACCTCGCGGCCGGAATGGGTGTCCAGCGCCCCGGTCGGCTCATCGGCCAGAATCACTTCGCCGCCATTCATCAATGCACGGGCAATACTCACGCGCTGCTGCTGCCCGCCGGACAGCTGGGCCGGACGATGGGTCATCCGGTCGCCCATGCCCAGGCGCTGCAGCAAGGCCGCCGCACGCGCGCTGCGCTCACTGCTGCCCGCCCCGGCATAGACGGCCGGAATTTCGACATTGGCCTGCGCATCCAGCGCCGGCAACAGGTGGTAGCGCTGAAAGATGAAACCGAACCGTTCGCGACGCAACCCCGCCAGCTCATCGGCATCCATCAGCCGCGTATCGCGGCCATTCACACGATAACTGCCCCGGCTGGGGCGATCCAGGCACCCCAGCACATTCATCAGGGTCGATTTCCCCGACCCCGATGCGCCCACAATTGCCAGCATTTCGCCCGCTTCGATACGCAGGGAAACACCGCGCAGCGCAGCCACGGTTTCCTCGCCTGCGCTGAATTCGCGCCAGACGTCGTCCAGTTCCAGCAACGCGCCCACTTAGCGGCCTCCTGGCGGGCCGTGCGGCGCTTTCAGGCCACCGCCCGAACGACGCGCGGCTTCCCCGACGATCACCTCGTCGGTTTCCGACAAACCCTCAAGAATCTGCACATGGGCCTTGTTATCCATCCCCACGCGCACGGTTTTCTCCACGGGCTTGCCCTGCGCATCCAGCACCCGCACCACGGCGCTGCCCGCACCGTCACGGCGCAGAATCGCCGCCGACGGCAACAGCCAGACATCCTGGGCCTCCTCGAACACGATGCCGACCTTGGCCGTCATGCCGATACGCAAAGCGCCTTCCGGATTATCGACATCAAACAGCCCGTTGTAGTACACCGCAGCGCTGGTACTCGATGTGCCTGACGTCACCGCATGGGAATCATCCTTCATGATCAAGGCTTCCGGCGCCGGTTCAACCGCCCGCAACGTGGCGCGATACTCCTTGCCCGGTTCCCCCAGGATGGAAAAGCGCACGTTCATGCCCGGCTTCACGCGCACGACGTCCGCCTCGGATATCTGCGCCTTGACCGTCATGGAATCCAAGGCTGCGACCTTGATGATGGTCGGCGCCTGCTGCATCGCGCTGACCGTCTGCCCTTCCTTGGCCACGATGGCCACGACCACGCCGTCCATAGGTGATGTAATGCGCGTATAGCTCAGATCCACTCGCGCACTGTCGATATCCACCCTGGCCTGATCCAGCTGCGCCTTGACCTGCACCAGCTCGGCCTGCGCAACATCCAGCGCCGACCTCGCATGGTCCAGCCCTTCCCGCGTGCCGGAACCGGTACGCGCCAGCTGTTGCTGGCGCTCATAATCACGTTGCGCCTGCTGCAAACGCGCCGTCTGCACGGCCACTTGGGCCTGCGCCAGTTCCAATGCCGCCGTCGCTTTGCGCACGGCATTCTGCTGCGGCAAGGAATCAATCTGGGCCACCAGCTGCGTATTCTGTACCGGGTCGCCCAGCTTCACTTTCAAGGACTCGATCCGGCCCGACACCTGGGCGCCCACGCTGACTTGCTCGGCAGCTTCAAGCACGCCGCTGGCCAGCACCTCGCTCTGGATATCGCCCCGCGCCATGCGGGCCGTCACATAGCTGGCGTCATTCTCCGAGCCTGGCCACAACCACCACCCGAGCAACAGGAGCCCTCCCGCCACTGCCACCCATCGGCCCCGCTTCCGGAACCATTTCTTATCAGCCATCCCGTCACCGCATCGTCCGGTTTACTGCCAGTCAGGCAGCGAAAATACGTATCATACTGAAGCGCACCGGCCTGTGCAGGCCAGGTCAGCAGACACTCGTCCTGCCATCAGGCACGCACAACCCCGCTTGGCAGACCGCGACACACGCCCGCAAAGTGTGGTTTCCTCGCCACCATTTCCTGCTCCCGCCGTCCTGGCGAGGGCGGCTCCCGGCCCCGGACTGCGCAATACGGTTCCTGGCCACGGCCCCCCCCTGCCATGGCGCAACACCGGCCTGGCCCGGCGCAGCATCACGGCCTGCCGGCCCTCTGCCGCCCTCGGAAT